>CAZORV010000298.1:0-2520 GCA_964582215.1 uncultured Frigidibacter sp. | reverse complement strand
CGGCCGAGCACGAGATCCTCGGCGTCGATCACGTGCCATGCACGCGTGATCTCGCTGGCCTTCGGGCTGTAGGTAGTCATCACTTCGTCCTTCACACGAATACGCCCGGCTGACGGCACCCACGGCGCGGTGATGCGGCGAGGGGGCAGGTGCCAGGGAACCGTGAAATGATACGGGCATCGCGAGCAAACCGGCAAACGTCGGGGTCGAATGGCCGCGAATTCGGTTCGACGCGGCACTGGGTAGCCTCGCACGATGAGCCGACGGATGTGGATGGTGGTCGTGCTGGCCGTGTTCGTGCCACTGGTCGCCGCGCCTGCGACGCCGCTGCGGGCCGAGGCAGCCGACGTCGTCATCTCCGAGTTCATGGCAGCCAACTCGACGACGCTCTTCGACGAGGACGGCGCCGCATCGGACTGGGTCGAGCTCTGGAACCGCTCGGCAGCGCCCGTCGACCTGGCCGGTTGGCACCTGGTCGACGGCGGCGCAACCTGGACCTTCCCCAGCGTGGTGCTGGGCCCCGGCGCCCACCGCGTCGTCTTCGCCAGCGACAAGGCCGGCCAGCACCCGTTGCACACCAACTTCAAGCTGTCCGCCGGGGGCGAGTACCTCGGCCTCACACTCCCCGACAACAGCATCGTCTCCCAGTTCGCTCCCGCATACCCGGCGCAGGCCAGCGACGTCAGCTACGGGATCAGCAGCGACGGCGTGATCGGCTACCTCGCTACCCCGACGCCGGGCGAGCCGAACTCGCCCCTGCAGACCGCAGCCACCGCCGAGCCGGTGCTGTCTCACCCCGGTGGCTGGCTGGCAGCACCGCTGTCCGTGTCCGCCACCAGCGCGACGCCGGGTGCTGTCGTGCGCTACACCACCGACGGCTCTGCCCCCACCGCCACCCACGGCACCGTGATGACCGGCGCGATCGTCATCGCATCCACCACCACGCTGCGGGTCGCGGCCAGCGCCACCGGTCTCCTCACCAGCCGGGTCGAGACGGCCACGTTCCTCCTGATGACCGACGTGCTCGCGCAGGACGGCACGCCTGCCGGTTGGCCGTCGACCAGCGTGAACGGCCAGGTGTTCGACTACGGCTTCGACCCCGACGCGGTCAGCGACGGCTCGGCCGCCATCGAGGCGTCGCTGCTCGCCGCACCGGTCCTGTCGATCGTCACCGACCAGGCGAACCTCACCGATCCCGCCACCGGCATCTACACCAATCCCGAGCAGTCCGGCTCCACCTGGGAGCGGCCGGCCTCGGTGGAGCTGCTCGACGGGGCCGGCGGCTTCCAGATCGACGGCGGGCTGCGCCTCAAGGGCGGGTACTCACGCCGGCCGAGCAATCCGAAGCACAGCTTCCGGCTGTTCTTCGAGCAGAAGTACGACGGCCCCCTTGCCTACCCCGTGTTCGGTGCCGGCGGCGCGCAGGTGTTCACCACCCTCGACCTGCGCTCGGAGCAGAACCTCAGCTGGCACGAAGGCAGCGACCGCAGCACGATGCTGCGCGACATCTGGCTGCGCGACAGCGAGGCGGCCGTCGGCGGGGTCACCACCCGCAGCCGGTGGGTGCACCTGTTCCTCGACGGGCAGTACTGGGGCCTGTACATGCTCAAGGAGCGGATGACCGCCGATCTCGCGTCCCAGCTGTGGGGCGGCGCCGCCGGCGACTACGACGTGCTCAAGGCCGCCGACGACTACGGGGTGGAGGTTGCCGACGGCGACGACGACGCATGGGACGAGCTGTGGGCCGCGATCGCCGACGGCACCCTCACCGACGACGAGCTGGCGTCGGTGAGCCGGCTCGTCGACCTCGCCGACCTCGCCGACTTCTGGCTGCTGAACGCTGCCGCCGGCAACCTCGACGCCACCCCCAGCTTGTACCTCGACGACCTTCTCGGCAACAACTGGTTCGCAGTCGGCGGCGACGGCGTGCCGTTCCGCTTCTTCGTCGACGACGGTGAGCTCGCGCTCGGCGGCGTCGACCACGACGTCGGCCAGGATCGCACCGGCCCGTTCCCCATCGGGCCGGACAACACGTGGTGGTCGGCCGGCTACTTCCACCCCGGGTGGTTGCACGAGGTGCT
Source organism: uncultured Frigidibacter sp. (assembly GCA_964582215.1). GTDB lineage: Bacteria > Pseudomonadota > Alphaproteobacteria > Rhodobacterales > Rhodobacteraceae > TMP-24. The sequence goes on along the minus strand of CAZORV010000298.1, from coordinate 439 downwards.
GCTCACCCGTCCCGAGTACCGGGCGATCGTGCGCGACCGGGCGCTGCGCCTGCTCGGCCCCGATGGCGCGCTCGCCGCCGGGCCGTCGCTCGCCCGCTGGACGGCGCGGCGCGAGGAGGTTGCTCCGCTGATCGACGCCGAGGCTGCGCGCTGGGGCAACTTCGCCGGCGCCCACCTCGGTCGCGACGACTGGCAGGCCGAGGTGCAGTGGGTCGAGCAGCAGTGGTTCCCGCAGCGGACTGCCCGGCTCCTGGAGCAACTCGCCGCCGACGGCCTGTGGCTCGCCACACCGGCGGCGGCGGACGCCTACTCGCCGGCGGCGCGCCTGTCCGTGCCGGCGCCGACGGGGTAGCCCACCTCCCACAGCGTGAGGCCGTGTGCCGGCGCGACCTGCCCGGCGACCTGGCGGTTGCGCTGCAGCAGGATGCCGCGGATGTCG
>CAZORV010000297.1:0-2522 GCA_964582215.1 uncultured Frigidibacter sp. | reverse complement strand
GGCCGACTCGTACACCGGGCGCAAGGCCGACGACGACGAGTACGACCGCACCCACGCAGACATGGTTCCCCGGCGGCCGTGGCACGGGGCCAGCAGCTCCGAGATGACGGTGCTGCGTATCGCTGCCGACCTGGCCCCCGGCGGGCTGCTCGGCGACGGCTTGGCCCATCTCGACGAGGCCAACACTTCGACCATCCTGATCGCGGTCGCCGAGGTTGCCGAGGGCCGGTACATCAAGCCTGACTGGGCCGACCTCTAGAGCCGATCAGGAGAGACCGCGATGAACCCACAGCCAGGTGCCCTCTGGGTGGGGGTGCGCAACCGGGCAACCGGTGAGCAGATGACGGTGCGCGGTGACCATTTGGTCGACGCCCTGCGGGACTGGTTCCCGGCCGCCCGGCAGGGTGATCCGGTGGAGCACGCAGCCCCGCTGACCGCCCTCACCTACCTGGCCGCCAACCTGAGCGACGCGGGCACGGTGGCCCGGATCGCGTCGGACCTGAACATCGCTGCGTGGTCGGCCTTGGCGACCCCAGGCATGACGTCAGCGTGACCGACGTCGGCACCCACCGTCTGCACCCGCAGATCACGGCCGTGCTCTGGCCGGGGCCGACCGGATGGAATGCCGCAGACACCTGGACGACCCGTCGTGGTCCAGCGCCCCCGGGCCTGACGACTCGGTGCCCACCGGGCTGGCGTTCTACAACCCGAATGTGGAGTGTGACGACTGTGAGGACCTGGCCCGCGAGTTCGGCCTCGAGCCGCGGTGGTACTTCAACCTGACCGCGCTGGACTAGGACCGGGTGTGGGCCGAGGTCTGGCGGCAGTGGACCCAATCCCCACCAGGGGAGGGCAACCTGGGAGCGGATCTGAGCCGCGACCGGGCGGCACCGGCGGCGGTGGGCTGGGGATCGAGCTGGGGTGATTGGCAGCGATTCGCCCTGTTGGGTCATGGGTCTGGGCTACTCTCGCCAGCAGTGCTCGTGGCCGGTCGGTGGCCGGTGTGATGTTGAGGAACGGGGTGTGTCACGGTGTCGTTGCGGCCGCTGAGGTTGACGTGTCAGGCGCGCGAGGATGTGCTGACCGGTGGGTTGGCGGACAACCATTTCGCGGCCCAGTTGGACAAGGTGGTCCGTGATCCCGGGTCGTACCCGGTGTACGGGGACGCCGATCAGTTCTTCGCGATCACCTATCCGACCAGTGGGCTGCGGACGTTGTTGTCCAAGGCGTTCGGTCGGGTGACCGGCGCGGCGGGGCCGGCGGGGGAGAACGGGGTGCTGCGCAGCGAGACCTCGTTCGGCGGGGGCAAGACCCACGGCTTGACCGCGGTGTACCACCTGGCACTCGGCGCCCGCCCGGACGGGCTGGGGAGGTTCGTGGACCCGGGGCTGCTGCCCGAGGGACCGGTGCAGATCGCGGCGATCGTCGGGGACGCGTTGGACCCGGTCGCCGGTTTGGAGACCAATGGGGTCCGCTCCTACACGATCTGGGGGGAGATGGCCGCCCAGATCGGCCCCGACGCGGTCGCGGCGATGGCCGCCAACGACACCGCCCGCGGCGCCCCGGGCACGCAGACCATCCTCGACGCGTTCGGGGGCAAGCCCACGATCGTGATCATCGACGAGATAGCCCAGCACCTTCGGCAGTCGATCGACTCCGGTGACGAGAACGTGCGCCGCTACGCCCGCAGCATCCCGGCGTTCCTCAAGACCCTGTCCGAGGTGGCTGGGGACCCGTCGAACCGGGTCAGCGTGATCATCACCCTGGCCTCCTCGGTGAATGCGTTCGGCAAGGAGACCAACGAGATCGCCGAGCTTCTCGACGAGGCCACCACCGCGGCCCGGTCGGTGGTGGCCGAGACGCAGGAGGCGGTGACCCGGATGGCACAGCCCTCGGCGGTGATCAAGCCCGCGGAGGACACCGAGATCGGCGAGATCCTCAAGGCCCGATTGTTCGCCCGGATCGACCCGCAAGCCGCCGCCGCCGCGGGCCGGGCCTACCAGGCGTTGTACGAGCAGCTGGCCGAGGAGGGGGAGTCGCTGTCCGGGGGTGCGGAGCAGCCATCCACATATGGAGCTCAGGTGGAACGCTCCTACCCGTTCCACCCCGAGCTGGTACGCGTGCTGGATAAGCGGCTGGGAACGATCCCGTTGTTCCAGAGGGCCCGCGGCTCACTGAAGCTGCTCGCCGAAGTCGTGGCTGGGATCTACCGGGATGCTGAGGACGCCGACGTGATCAACGTGGCCGACATCGACTTCTCCGACGACGCGATCGCGAACCACCTGACCATCGGGTTGAAGCGCCCGGAGTTCTCCCAGGTCGCCGCCGTGGACCTCGCCGGTCCCGGAAGCCACGCCGCAGCGGTGGATTCCCGGGTGTTCCCCGGCAAGCCCCCGTATGCCACCCGGGTGGGCAGCACGGTGCTGGTGCACTCGTTGGAGATGACCGTGTCGGCGGGTGCGGGGCGCGCGGAGTGGATCATGGGCACGCTGCGCCCGGGGGAGTCGACAAGCCTGCTGGAG
>CAZORV010000296.1:0-2527 GCA_964582215.1 uncultured Frigidibacter sp. | reverse complement strand
GGCAGGGGGTCGACGTGGCGGGAACTCGATGGCGCGCGGGCCAGCGGACCGCGGAGGACAGCCCGGATCGAGGGGCGGTGATGGTGGAGTTCGCCCTCACGGTCAGCCTCCTGATCATCCTCGTGATGGGGATCATCGAGTTCTCCCTGGCCTTCAAGGACGATGCGGCGGTGTCGTCGTCCGTGCGGGTGGGCGTGCGGATGGCCGCCACGGGCGCGGGCGCCGGGCCAGCGCTGTGCGGCACCCCGGCGACGACCTGCTCCCCCACCCGGCCGGCCCTGGCGCAGGCCGCCGCCGATGCGATCGAGACCGCGGGCGTGGCCATGCCCAAGGACTCCATCGACTGGATCATGGTGTACCGGGTCATGCCCGGGGACTCCGGCAACCCGCCGGGCACGTCCAACCCGGCGAGCACGTGCACGAGCAACTGCGTGTGGTTCCGGTGGCTCGACGCCAGCGACCAGTTCGCGTTCCAGGGCGGCTCGTGGAACCAGAGCACGATCAACGCGTGCCTGAACTCCGCCGACGCCCAGTCCGTCGGGGTGTACCTGAAGGCCACCCACCGCAACCTCACCGGGTTCTTCGGCGGCACGTTCCCGCTCAGCGACCGGGCCGTCATGAAGTTCGAGCCCCTGCCCTCCCAGTCCTGCACGGGCGCCGGGGTCGCGAACGGAGGGCACGCATGACCCCCCCGCGTGGTCGGCGGGTCGTGGACGACACCGGGGCGATGGCAGTGATCCTCGCCCTGCTCATGCCCGTGCTGCTCGCCCTGTGCGCCCTGGCCATCGACATCGCGTCCTGGTACGTGGAGGCGATGAAGGTGCAGAAGACCGCCGACGCCGCCTCGATGGCCGGGGTGACCTTCATGCCCCAGGACTTCGCCAGTGCGACGACCTCGGCTCTGGACATGGCCTCGGACAACGGCTACCCGGCCAGCAAGGTCGCTGTCTCCAAGAACGACTCCTCGGGGGCGCCGCTCCCCCCGAGCCAGCTGCGGGTGACGGTCACCAACACGGTCCCGACATTCTTCGGCGTCATCCTCGGCAGGACGGCCCAGACGATCAGCCGCTCCGCCATCGCCGACTTCCAGGCACCGGCGATCATGGGCAACCCGTGCAACACGTTCGGCAATGAGCCCCCCAGCAACGCGGGCGCCGCGCTTCCCGCCGGGTCGGCGCTACCGGCCTCGGGCGGCTTCGCGACGTGCAACTCGACACCCCAGTACTGGGCCACCATGCAGGGCCCTGCCACCGACAAGCAGCAGGGCGACCGCTACTCCACCCGCGTGTGCAGCAACGGGGTCGACAACTGCAGCGGCGGCGTGAACAGCGAGTACAAGCCGGACGGGTACTACTTCGTCGTCCGGGTCCAGCCGGCTGCGGTGAACACCGCCGTGGCGCTGCAGGTCTTCGACCCGGCCCACGTGTACACCGGAACGACGTGCAACCAGCTGCCCTCGTCGGGGATCACCAACGGCATGAACCCGTACGCCCCGGATGCCAGCACGCGCTACGCACGATCGTCCGGGCAGTACTGCCCGGGTGACTACGACCCAGGGGGCTCCGGGACGCCGCCGCGGCTGGACACGACCTTCGCCCTGCGCGAGCAGATCGACACCCTGCGGCCCCAGGACGCAGCGCCGATCTCCGGCTGCATCAAGCAGTTCCGCGGCTACTCGTCGCCGCCGACCGCGAACCAGTTGAATGCCTCCAACGCGTCCTACAACCGCGCCCTGGCGCAGGTGCTGCACAACTGGGTCCAGCTGTGCTCCTTCACCCCGACCAGGCAGGGCGACTACTACCTGCAGGTCCGCACCAACGTGGGCGCCTTCGGGACCGGCGAGGCCAACACCAACGGCAACGCGGCCGGCGTCTACAGCGGGACGCCCGCCCAGTACCTGTCGGCGTCGACCAGCACGACGGGGCGCGGCGACAACTCGTTCGCCATGCGCGCGGTCACGGCTCCCGGCGTCTCCGGGACCGCCATCTCGATCGCCGGATGGGAGCGCATGCCGGTATTCGCCAACGGGACCGCGGCGCAGTCAACGTTCAACCTGATCCGGGTGACGCCGTCCTCGGCGGGCCAGTCCATGTCGTTCGCCTACTTCGACGTCGGCGATGCGGCCTCCAGCGGCACCGTCCAGGTCCTCATGCCGGTCGGGGCGACCGGAACGCTGGGGACGTGCGTGGCCAAGGGCCCCGGGAACTCAACGAGCGCGCTGAGCAACTGCACCGCGACCATCTCGAACAGCACCCACAACGGCAAGGTGCAGACCATCATCGTGCCGATACCGACCAACTACTCGTGCAATGCCACGTCGCCCGGGGGGTGCTGGTTCCGCGTCCGGGTGTCCTTCAGCAGCGGGGCCGTCAACGACATCACCACCTGGGATGCCAGCCTCCAGGGCGACCCAGTCCGCCTGGTCAGCTAGCCGAGCCCTGCTGTGTCGGGCCCTCGGTGCGGATCACCCTGGAGGAACCCGAGCAGTTGCACACGGTGATCGGATCCGCGCCGCAGGCGCAAACGG
>CAZORV010000295.1:0-2545 GCA_964582215.1 uncultured Frigidibacter sp. | reverse complement strand
GAGACCAGGTCGTCGATTTCATCCGCGGTTGGAGCGAGCGGGCCGAGATCCGCTTCACGCTGCTGCTCGGCTGGCTCGGCCTTGCGCGCCAGAAGTTCGTCTGTTGGCAGGCGCGCTACGGTCGAGTCAACGAACACAACGGCCTGGTCCCTCGCGACTTCTGGCTCGAAGACTGGGAGAAGCAGGCCATCGTCGCTTTTTACGAACTCCATCCGCTCGACGGCTATCGCCGCATCGCATTCATGATGCTCGATGCCGACATCGTCGCCGTCTCGCCGTCCTCGGTCTACCGCGTCCTGTCGGGGGCCGGACTGCTGAGGCCGTGGGCTCGAACGCCAAGCAAAAAGGGCACGGGATTCGACCAGCCCGATGCTGTGCACCGCCATTGGCACATCGACGTCGCCTACCTCAACATCTCGGGCACCTTCGTGTTCCTGTGCTCGGTTCTCGACGGATTCTCGCGCTTCATCGTCCATTGGGAGATCCGGATCCAGATGACCGAAGCCGACGTCGAGATCATCCTCCAGCGCGCCCGCGAGCGCTTTCCCGACGCCCGTCCCCGCATCATCTCCGACAACGGACCGCAGTTCATCGCACGCGATTTCAGGGAGTTCGTCCGCATTTCGGGCATGACGCACGTGCGAACGTCGCCCTATTACCCGCAAAGCAACGGCAAGATCGAACGGTTCCACAAGACGCTCAAGGGTGAGGCCATCCGGCCGAAAACACCGCTCACGCTCGAAGATGCGGAGAGAGTCGTTGGAGGGTTCGTCAGCCAATACAACGAGGTTCGTCTCCACAGCGCCATTGGCTACATCACGCCGAAGGACAAGCTCGAAGGACGCGCCGACTCGATCCACGCTGAACGTGATCGCAAGCTCGATGTCGCACGCGAAGCCCGACGTCGAAAGCGCCTGGCCGCAGGAGCTGCAGGAGATCTGAGGTGATCGGATTGGCCGTGCGCATCGACCATGCCAAAATGCACCTGCACCGCCCGGGGACTCTTCCCTGGAAGCTCTTTTTCTCCGTCCGCCGTCCCTTCAGTTCAGGCCGTCGGACCCATCCAGGAGTGAACTATAGCCGGACCCCCTTTTGTCCGTTTTCCGCTGAACCAGTACACAGGGGCTGATTTCTCCTTTCGCCCAGCTCTACATGCCAGTCTATGATGTAGATTTTGCCTACGGCGAGCGCGATCGGGTCAAGGTAAACGATACTGTAACCGAGGGTGAATACTTGAGTGGAGAGAACGACGAGTGGACGTACTGGTCGACCGCGGTACCCATTGAAGCCCTCCGTTTCCCGGCCGTAACTGGGAACCTAAGCGAGCCGGTAGTTCCAGTGCTGAATAAAATCGAGATTGAGGTTGACACGACGGGTGAAGGTTGGTGTACAGACGTCGACTGGTTCTTGCTCTCGTTCGACGTGGCCTCGCCAGTAGTAATGGCCCATGGACTCGGGGATAGTCCGAATGCGTTCGCCTCCTCGTATGAGACCTACCTACGTGACACGTGCGGGCTTCCAGTACATAACGTCGATTTTAGGGTCAATGGTGTCGCGAATTCCACAATTGCCACAAACTCGGAGAAGCTCGCGGCCGAGATTGCTTCTGTGAGAGCGCACCTCGGTGTGTATCCATCCGGTCCAGCCATGTTGCCTGACGGCGCCAGCCGGTCGATTCTCCCTGCCAGCCGAGACTTCGGCTGCAGAGGAGGTCGACGATGCGGACGAAACTCGAGGAAGTGCTTCGCAAGTCATACTGGCGCGAGACGGATGCCCGAGTGGCAATCGAAGCGTGGAAGTCGAGCGGCCTGTCGGTGCGCGAGTTCTGCCGGAGAACCGGCATCGACAGTGGCCGCATTCGACGATGGGCTGCCACGCTCGACGGTAAGTCTCCCCGAGTTCCCGACGGTCCTGTGGAGTTTCATCCCGTCCGAGTCGTCGGCCGACAGCCCCGCGGACTCGAGATCAGGCTGACGCTCGACGGTGGCCGGAGCGTCTCGATCCCCGAGGGCTTCGACGTCGAGTATCTGTCCCTCCTGCTCGACGCAATCGAGAGGCGCGCGTGATCGCACTTCCCTCGTCGGTGCGAATCTTCGTCGCGGCCGAGGCCGTCGACCTGCGTCGCGGCTTCGACGGTCTGGCCGCGCTCACCAGGTCCGTGATCAATCGGGATCCGATGTGCGGACACCTGTTCGTCTTTCTCAATCGCCGACGGGATCGCGTGAAGATTCTGTTGTGGGATCGAACCGGTTTTCTGTGTCTGTACAAAAGGCTGGAGGCTGGCACGTTCGCGTTGCCGGCGGCTCCGGACGCGGGGCGGCGGCACGTGGAGATCGATTCCGGGGATCTGGCGTTGATGCTCGAAGGAGTCGACTTGCGGGGAGCGCGCCGAAGGCCGAGATGGTATCGGTCACCCCACGAAAAAAACACTGGACAAGTCGATTCCGCCCGGCTAGACTAGTCTGCGGTGGGCCAGAAGAGATCAAAAGAGAAGAACGCCGGGAAGAACGCCGGGAAGCGCGGGTCGAGCGCGGCCGAGGTCGTC
>CAZORV010000294.1:0-2554 GCA_964582215.1 uncultured Frigidibacter sp. | reverse complement strand
GCGATTCCGCGACCGCGGAGCGGGCGATGCAATTGCCGGGGGTCGCGCACGCGATTCCGCGACCGCGGAGCGGTCGCTGGAGTTTGCACAATTGGCAGGGACGTGTGGCTGGTATTTGCTGTGGTTTTACGCAGCAGCCTTGAGGATTAGGCGCTCGAAGCTGGTCTGGATACCGAAAGTACGCTGGAGTTCATCACTGTTGGAGATTTCACAGCGTAGAAGAGTGATGAGATCTTGAATAGAGGGACGACTCCGGGGCTTTCGCGACGTTCGACCGGCCTCGTAGATGGAATGGTCACCTGGTCCGAAGGCCCTGAGAGCGGCAAGTATCAAGGCAGAGTAGGATGCGGCAATCAATGCGGGCGCGCGTTCCACGGAACGCGGGTTTCGTACCTGCGGATGAGCAGCCCCGAGGTTTGTTTTCAGGTCACGATGGGTAACCTCGATCTGCCATCGATCGAGGTATGACTGGAGGAGCGTCTGAGGGTCGAGACTGAGTGAAGTGGTCAGAAGGTAGCCTGGTTGGCGAAGATTTCTGTTTCCCTGGGTACGGGGTTGATAGGGTATTGGAGCTACGACCAGCAATCGCAGGGGCTTGCGCGCGGCCCCGGTTCTCCAGAAGACATTATTGATCTCTTTGTAGCGGACAACGATCGGGCCGGATCCGTAAAACAGCCTGACCTCGCGCCACTTCACCTTCGGATCCTTTAGGACCTGTTCCGGAGTGAAGGTCTCCTTGCTGAAAAAACGTCGAGACTGGCCTGACGCTCGTTTGCAGAGCTTGGCGTCCTTGCGAGCGCGGCACATAAGCTCCGTTCGATCGAGGATCGCTCTGAAGAGAGTCCGATTGCAGAAGCTCCCATCTCCGACTACAAGCAGGGTCTTGGGCTTGGCGCTTGTCGCGTCGAGAGCCGTCCGAATCTCACCGATCGAGGCCAACGCAACCGACGACACGCTGAAGCTGGCTCTGTGCTCGCGGAACTGCTTCTTCTCATCCTCCGACGCGTTCTTTTTCGGCTTCTTGCTTGAACGCAATTGTTCGAACTTGATGGGTATGGCTCTGGCCGATCCCTCTACCGCGTGCAGTGGCAACAGTATTGCCGCCGTGAGGTATCGAATCCCCCATACAATGTTGGTTCGGAATTTCGGGCCGAGCGGATCTCTGTTCCAGCTAGTGTCCGGGATCTTCAAACCGGTTTTTCTGAGCAGCGTGTCGTCGATTCCCACGACAACTACATCGCCTTTCGCATGCGTCGTTGCCTCGTTCAAGATCGGATTGAAGAGGTCCTTGGCGTCCCACTCGCTTCGCGAAAGGGCCAGATAGTCAGCCGAGAAACTGGCATCCTCGTCGCGCGTGGAGTTGATCACTCGCAACACGGTTCGCCGCCCCACCGTACACAGCAATCCCACCGTAAGCCCTACAATTCGGCGATGCATGCGGCCTTGACGGAAACCCGGTCTCCACAAATCAACGAGTGAGTGAAACGCTGTAGCCAGTTGCATCGATCATCCCCTTTTCACGTTGAAGAAGAATCCGCGCATCGCGTCGCAGCGGATAGACGAACACATGTTTCGGCGCGGCACCTTCGTTGAGGTGCTCTCGGTCCATCCGTCCGCGGCCACGCGTCTCCCCCAGCGCGATCCAGTTCGACGCCAGGTAGCAAGTCCCGCGGTACAGACTCTTGTCGACCATGGTCTCGAGCAACACCGGACGGTAGCCGTACTGCTCCTCCCAGTCGACGGGCACCTGCCTGGCACTCCGAGCCAGAATCCGGCTGGCGAGGCCCTTTACCTTCACCCACGGAAGAATCAAGAACCTGCCGTTGTTTACGATCATCTGCAGGTTGGCCTCACGCTGCGCGGACGTCCATCCGATCCAGCGATCTCGGACTGCAATCTTCCATGCAGGCGATGTCCACAGCAGGCAGGCCATTACCCGATCGGGATCACTCGTCGATCGCACCAGATATCTGATCGTCGCGCCAAACGCGGTTCGGTGACCCAGATAGTGGTAGCGTTCGATCAGTTCCTTCCACAAACCACTGTCGCCACCTCGGCCAGCCGTCACTCGGCTCATTACGAAGTCGAACTCTCCGGCCGAACCCACCATCTCTTCCCCCGGCCGGCTCCTTTCGCTGACGGTGACGACGCGCCGCTTTCCCCGCTGGTCCGGTCCACGAACCTCTGGCAGTTTGATGTCGCCATCGGCCTCCAATCGCTCGAGCAACTGTCGGCTTTCATGCGACTTCAGGTTGCCGTTCGGGCGTCGCCATTCGAGCAGTTCCGCTACCGTCATCGACAACTCCGTTATCGCCAGTCCAGGGAAGTCCCGTACCAGCGAACGGACCAACTCCAGCTCAGAGACAGAAAACTCCCGTCCAGCCAGCTTCATTCAACCCCCAGCTGCCTGACTTCTCGCTCGTGAATCTACGGTAGCAAAACGATCTCCCTTCGTCCAGCTAAATGTGCAACCTCCAGCGACCGCGGAGCGGTCGATACAATAGCCGTGGGTCGCGCGTGGGCGAGCGCAGCGAGCAAGCGCGCGACCCGCGGA
>CAZORV010000293.1:0-2605 GCA_964582215.1 uncultured Frigidibacter sp. | reverse complement strand
CATGCCGGTCACGCCGATCATCGGCGTGCGGATCTCGTGGCTCATCGCCGCCAGGAAGGAGCTCTTGGCGAGATTGGCGTCGCGCGCAGCCTGCTCGCTGGCGCGCAACTTCGTCTCCAGCTGCTTGATCTCGGTCAGGTCGGTCGCAACCGCCAGATAGCCGACCACCTTGCCGGTCTCGTCGCGCATCGACGACGTCGCCATCAGCACGGTCAGGGCGCCGCCGTCCTTGCGGCTCAGCGTCCACTCCTGCGGCGGCAGCCCCTGCTCGATCATCACCGGGATCAGGCGCGCATCGGCCGGCACCGGCCGGTCCAGTGCCGCGGTCAGGCGGTCGGCGACGCGCTGCACCTCGTCCTGTCGCATCAGGCGATTGATGCTGCGTTCGCCGATCATTTCGCTGGCGCGGTAGCCGGTGATCTTTTCCGCGTAAGGATTGAAGCTGGTGAAGCGCCCTTCGAGATCGATCGACATGACCGCCACGCGCGCCGCGGCGAACAGCGAGCGCTGGAACACTTCGCTCTGCTGCAGGATCTCGCGAACCTTTTCGTTGCGCAGCAGTTGTTCGTTGAGCTCGGATTCGAAGCGCCGGACGTCGTCGCGCATCATCAGGAAGCTGTCGAGCACGTCGCCGAGTTCGCCTTCGGCGCGGAAGCGCGGTACGGCGAAGTAGTCGTGCCGGCGCATCTGCCCGGCCAGATCGCCCAGGCTTTCCACGCCCTTGTAGATGTTGCGCAGGATGCGCTGCGCGACGAAAGCGAAGGCGGCCAGGCCGATCATCGTCAGCACCAGGCGCAGCCAGGCGGCATCGCGCGCGCGCTTGGCCGCCTCCTGTACGCGGCGGTCGGCTTCGATCAACTGCAAATCGCTGAGGTACTTCAGGCGCGTGGTGACCGGATCGATGGCCGGATACAGCTCGGTGTCGGCGAATCGTCCCAGCGCGACGATGTCCTTGCGCTGCAGGATGTCGCGCAGCGTGCGGCCGGCGCGATCGGCGCGGATCTTGGCGGTTTCGATCTGCGCGATCAGCTCGCGCTGCTCCTTGCCGGGCGAGGACTGGCGCAGGGTGCGCCAGTGCGCATCGACGCGCTGCTCGGCGGCCGCCAGCACCTGCAGGCCCTCCTCCCAGCTCATCAGGTAGTTGCGCACGCGGAAGGTGGTATCGACGTAGTCGAGGCCATAGGCGTCGGACACGGCCTTGATCCGCCGCATGCTGACCAGCGAATCGTCGCGCAGCTGTTCCAGGGCGCCGGCGTTGAGGCGGCGCTCGCGTTCGTCCAGGGCCTGCACCAGCACCGCACCGAGCAGGACGATGCCGAACAGGCCGAGGAGCTGACGGCGGATGCTGAGCTTTTTGCCCAGGGCGAGCATGTTGCTCAGTGCTTGGTCTCGCGCCAGCGCTGGATCGCCGCCGGCAGTTCGTCGCCGGCCACCGGCCGCGATATCAGATGGCCCTGCGCGTAGTCGCAACCGAGCTGGGCCAGCAGCTGCCATTCCTCCATCGTCTCCACGCCCTCGGCGACCACGCTGATCTCGAGCTTGCGCGCCAGGTCCAGGCTGGCCTCGATCACCGCGCGCTTGCGCGGCTGGTCGGGCGAACCGCCGACGAAGCCCTGGTCGATCTTCAATTCGGTGAAGGGAATCTGCGACAACTGCGCGAGCGAGGAATAGCCGGTGCCGAAGTCGTCCACGCTCAGCCCGAAGCCTTTCAGGCGCAGGCGCGCCAGCATGCCGAGGCCGCGCGCGGTATCGCTCATGACCGAACTTTCGGTGATCTCGAGGATCAGGTATTCCGGCGACAGGCCGTGTTCGTTGACGATGCGTTCGTAGCGATCGGCCACTTCGGGGCCGACGAGGTTGTGCGCCGAGACGTTGACCGAAATGCGCAGGTCCAGGCCGGCACGTTTCCACTCCTGCCACCAGCGGCAGCTCGCCGACAGCATGTGCGTGGTCAGGTCGTCGATCAGGCCGCTGCTTTCCACCAGGGGAATGAACACCGCCGGCGGCACCATGCCGCCGTCGGGCAAGCGCCAGCGCGCCAGCGCTTCGACGCCGACGATCTTGCCGTTGCTGAATTCCGCCTGCGGCTGGAAGTAGGGCTGGATCTGGTTGCCGGCCAGGGCATCGCGCACCTGATCGAGCGTGACTTCGACCGACGCCGCTTCGCCGACCGGCCCCGGACCGGCTTCGAACATAGACAGCACGTGGGTGAGCTTGCCGGGCGACAGCGGTTTCTCCACCGCGCCGAGCACGCGCAGGCCCGATGCCTTGGCCATCACCTGCACCGTGTGCAGCAGGGCCGGATCCATCGCGCTGACCACGGCGATCGAGCGGGCCAGGCGTTCCTGCGCGACGTGCCCGATGAATTCGATGCCGTCCATGCCGGGCATGTCGAGATCGACCAGCACCACGTCCGGCGGCGTGTCGGCGCCGCGCAACAGCTCGAGCGCCTGGAATCCGTCCGCTGCTTCGGTGAGTTCGGCGATACCGAGGTCCGACAGCAGGCGCAACCCCAGCCGGCGCTGGAATCCGTGATCCTCCACCAGCATCACCCGCAATCCGGCCAGGCTCATCGCGTCCCCTCACGTGAACTCAGCCACCGACT
>CAZORV010000292.1:0-2606 GCA_964582215.1 uncultured Frigidibacter sp. | reverse complement strand
CGTGAGCGGGGCCGCTCTTCCACCGGAAGATCGGCTTGTCCCGCTCAGCCCGGCGTCCGGCGAAGGTCGGCAACGCGTCAAACCTGTGCCCGGCTCCGTCGCAACACTTCGAAGATCGCGCTGCCGCCAGCCCGCCCGGATGACGCCCTACAAGGGCGCGCAGGCCCCCGTCAGCCAGTCCCGCGCCGTCGCCGACACACGCGGCCCGATCCGCGCCAGAACCTCGGCATGATAGCTGTCGATCCAGCCCAGCTCGGCCCGGGTCAGAAGCGCGGTCGCAATCAGCCGTCGGTCAATCGGCACGAAGGTCAGCGTCCGGAACCGCAGCATCGCCCGCGCCGCATCACCACCCGGCGGCACCTCGGCCGCCTCGACCAGCACCAGATTCTCGATCCGGATGCCAAAGGCCCCCTCGCGGTAATAGCCCGGCTCGTTCGACAGGATCATCCCCGGCTCAAGCGGCAGGTCATAGCGCCGCGACAGGCCCGCGGGCCCCTCATGCACTGACAGATAGGCCCCGACCCCATGCCCGGTGCCATGGTCATAATCCTGATGCGCCAGCCAAAGCGGCATCCGCGCCACGGCGTCAAGATGCGCCCCCGCCAGCCCCTTCGGCCAGCGAAGCCGCGAGACGGCGATCATCCCCTGCAACACCCGGGTGAAACAGTCCCGCTCCTCGGCGCCGGGCGCCCCGATCGCCACAGTCCGGGTGATGTCGGTCGTCCCGTCGATATATTGCCCGCCGGAATCGATCACCACGATCTCGCCGTCGCGGAACGGCCGGTCGGTCGCGGTGCTGACCCGGTAATGAATGATCGCCCCGTTCGGCCCCGACCCGCAGATCGTCTCGAAACTGATGTCCTTCAGCGCATTCGTAGCCCGCCGAAAGCCTTCCAGCGCCCTGACCGCACCGATCTCGGTCATCCCGCCCTTCGGCGTCTCGGCGTCAAGCCAGGCCAGAAACTCGACCATCGCCGCACCGTCGCGAAGATGCGCCGCCTCCATTCCCGCCACCTCGGCCGCATTCTTGCGGGCCTTGGGCAAAAGGCACGGATCGCGCCCCCAGACCACCTCGGCCCCCGCCGCTGTCAGCTGCTGCGACACGGCCAGGGGCGCCGTTGCCCGGTCAACCTGCACGCGCCCGGTCAACCCCGCCAACGCGGCCGCAAACCCCTCGGGCGGATGCAGCCGGACCCCGTCGCCCAGATGCGCCCGCACCGGCTCCGACAGTTTTTCGGGTGCGATGAACAGATCGACCGCCCCGTCCGCCCAAAGCAGCCCCATCGCCTGCACCACCGGATTGCGCGGAATGTCCGCCCCCCGGATGTTCAACAGCCACGACAGGGAATCCGGCAGCGTCAGCACCGCCACCCCGACCCCCGCCGCCCGCAACCCGGCGCCAAGCCGCGCGCATTTCGCCGCCACTGCCTCGCCCGCAAACTCGGATGGCTGGATCGCAACCGGCCCCAAAGGCGCCGCCGGCCGGTCATGCCAGACCAGATCGACCAGATTGCCGGCGGGCACCAGCGCCAGCCCCGACCCCGCCAACCCCGCCCCCGCCAGCCGCGCCTCGATCTCGGCGATCTCGCCCGCCGTATGCAGCCAGGGATCAAACCCGACCCGCCCCCCGGCGGGCAGCGCCGCCAAAAGCCAGTCCGCCGCCTGAACCTCGGGCCAGTCGACCGGGGTGAACACCGCCGGATCGACCTCGCTCCGCACCTGGCTGCGGTAGCGGCCATCAACGAACACCCCCGCCCGGTCCGCCAGTGCTGCACAAAACCCCGCCGACCCGCTGAACCCCGTCAGCCACCGCAACCGCGCGTCCGCCGCCGCCACATATTCACCCTGATAGCGATCGGCGCGCGGCACCAGAAACCCGTCAAGCCCCGCAGCCGCCATCACCGCGCGCAGCGCCGCAAGCCGCCCCGCTCCGGCGCCGGGGTCCGCCACCGTCTCAAATCCCTGAAACATTGCTCCCCCATTTTCTGTCAGAAATATCCCGGAGGGGTCCGGGGAGGCAGCGCCTCCCCGGCGGATCGGCCCGCCGAAGGCGGGACGAGATCATGCCGCCTTCCGGCGGCCCGCACCCGGCGCGCCCTTGCGCGGACCGGCATCAAACAGCGCCGCCAGCTGCTCGGTCATCGCACCCGCCAGCTGGTCAACATCGGTGATCGTTACCGCGCGCTGATAATAGCGCGTCACATCATGGCCGATCCCCACGGCGATCAGCTCGACCGCCCGACGCTTTTCCACCATGGCGATCACATCGCGCAGATGCTTTTCCAGATAGTTGGCCGGGTTGACCGACAGGGTGCTGTCATCGACCGGCGCGCCGTCCGAGATGACCATCAGGATCTTGCGCTGCTCAGGCCGGTGCACCATCCGCCGGTGCGCCCATTCCAGCGCCTCGCCGTCGATATTCTCCTTCAGCAGGCCTTCCTTCATCATCAGCCCAAGATTGGCCCGCACCCGCCGCCAGGGCGCATCCGCCCCCTTGTAGATGATATGGCGCAGATCGTTCAGCCGCCCGGGCTGCCCCGGCCGCCCCTCTGCCAGCCAGCGTTCGCGCGACTGGCCGCCCTTCCAGGCGCGGGTGGTAAAGCCCA
>CAZORV010000291.1:0-2609 GCA_964582215.1 uncultured Frigidibacter sp. | reverse complement strand
CCGGGGTCCAAAGCGCCGGGAAAGGGACAACGCCGCCCCATTCGGCAGGGGCAAGCGACCCTGCCGTCCCGCGCCATTCCCACCCACACCGCCCGGTCGCCCAAAGCGACCGGGCAGCGCCTGCCCCTGAGGGGGGCTGGCGCTGCCCTCTGTCGGCGTGCGCTGAGGCGGTCCCGGGGCGGACGTTCCGACGTGAGCGGGGCCGCTCTTCCACCGGAAGATCGGCCTGTTCCGCTCAGCCCGGGGTGGGGGAAGGGCGTGATGTCACCTCTGCCCGCAGCAGCGGGTGGCCCCGCCGGTGCGGCAGGGTTCCGCATGAACCCGGCGTTCCGTGCGGCGAGTGCGGTCGGCGGTGCCGCTGACGGAAAATTGCTCAGAGCCGCGCGATGCGGTCGGTCAGCAGCGCGAAGAACCCGTCGCGGTCGACCCCGCCCATGAACAGCGCGTTCGGCGGCTTGCCGGTGACGCGCCACCAGTCGGCGACGGTCATGCCGGCGGTATGGCGCCCCTCAAGTTCGATCGCCACATGGATATGGCGGCCCGAGAACAGCTCGGGGCGGATCAGGTAGGCGATGACGCAGGGGTCGTGCAGGGGCGCGCCCTGGCTGCCGTATTTCGCCGTGTCAAACCGTTCGAAAAAGTCGGTCCAGCCGGCGACGGCGCGGCCGACCCTCGTGCCGAGGCCACGCATCCCCTCGACCCACTCGCGCGAGGTCAGGGCCTTGTGCGTGACGTCAAGCGGCATGACCACCAGCGGCACGCCGGCGGAGAAGACGATGTCGGCTGCCTCGGGGTCGACGTAGATGTTGAATTCGGCGGCGGGGGTGATGTTGCCGCCCTCGAAATAGCCGCCGCCCATCAGGACGATCCCGGCGGTGCGGGCGATGATGTCGGGGGCCTTTTCGAAGGCCGTGGCGATATTGGTCAGCGGCCCGAGCGGGCACAGCGTCACCGAGCCCGGCGGCTCATGGCGAAGCGTCTCGATGATGAAATCGACGGCATGGGCTGCCTGCAGCGCCATGGTCGGGTCGGGCAGGCTGATCCCGTCAAGGCCGGTCTTGCCATGGACATGTTCGGCCGTGACCGGCGGGCGCTTCAGCGGCGCCCCGCAACCCGCGAAGACCGGCAGGTCGGTGCGCCCCGCCAGTTCGCAGATCACCCGGGCGTTCCGGGCCGTCAGCGGCAGCGGCACATTCCCGGCCACGCAGGTGATTCCCAGCACCTGAAGCTCGGGCGAGGCCAGCGCCAGCAGGATCGCGACTGCGTCATCCTGCCCCGGGTCGGTGTCGATGATGATTTTCCGGGCAGAGGTCATGTTTTCCGGTCTTTTCGTAACGTGACTTTGCGGTAAGACTGACAAGCGGGTGAAGGGAAGTCCAGTGCCGCAGTTAGGTCAAAAACCCGCCACAAATCAGGGCGATGGTTAACGGACTTGCGGGGACAGGGTGCGAAAGAATGCGCGACGGGCAACAGTCGGTCTATCTTCATCTCGGCGGTCAGACGACCGGGGCCGAGGATCTTGTCGTCTATCTGGCCGCCAACCGGGCGGGCCTGCGCCGCGCGGGGTTCGGGCTTTACTGTTTTGACGTGACGGCGACGGGTGCCGACAGTCTGGCGGGCGCCATGCCCGCCCCGGATGCCGGAGAGGCGGCGTTCGAGATGGCCGCCCGGGCGCTTGCCTCGCGGTTTGCGCCGGACCGCAAGGCCGGGGAAGAGGGGTTCCTGATCTCGGCCCCCGACTTTTTCGGCCCGCCGCAGGACATTCTTCAGGGTCGCTTTTTCCCCGAGGCCCGGGCGCGGGCGCGACTGTTGCGCCGGGCACTGGGGCAAGGGGTCGACCGGCTGGTCCTGACCGTCCAGCCCTATGAGACGCTGTTCCATGCCACATGGATGATGATGGCGCTGGACCGTCCGGTCGCGCCGTTCGCCGCGCATGCCGGGGCGCTGGCGCAGTTTCAGGGTGGCTGGGCCGAGCTTGGCCAGCTGCTGGCCGAGGAACTGGAGGTCCGCGAGATGGTCATCCAGACGGCACCGGCGTCGGCGGCCCAGTCGCTGGCACAGATCCTTCCCGGGGTGCATCTCCGCCAGCCGATCGAGCCCTTGCCCAAGCCCCGCCTGACGCCGAGCGCGGTGGCGATGGCACAGCGCTGCCTGGCGCAGGGCACCCGCCTGCAGCCCGGCCAGCGCGACCGTCTGGTCGCCTTCCACGCGCGCCAGCCGCAGGTCCGGCCCGACTATGGCTTTTCCGCCCTGCAACTGGCGGACATGCGCGGCCGCTATGTCGCCGATCTCGACATGCTGGAACGCACCTGCGCCGCCCGCGTGCTGGGAACGCCGGTCCCGGCGCTGGCGGCCGAATAGGACCTTCGGGCGTATTTCGACGATCGCTGATGCCGCGGACACCGGGCAGAGCGGGCCGGATCGTTGCGGTGCGGCAGGGTCACTTGCCCCTGCCGACTGAGGCGATGCAGTCCTTTCCGCCAACGGTCGGCTGAGCGGGACAAGCCGATCTTCCTGTGGAAGAGCGGCCCCGCTCACGTGGGAACCTCCGCCCCGGGACCGCCTCAGCGCGCACCAGCAGAGGGCGGCGCCTGCCCCGGATGGCGCGA
>CAZORV010000290.1:0-2619 GCA_964582215.1 uncultured Frigidibacter sp. | reverse complement strand
GAGCGACGGTCTCCAAAACCGTAGGTCGCGGGTTCGAACCCTGCTGCCCCTGCCATCATCCGTCATTTCTGCAGTGCCCCGATCACCGCCGTCCCGTCCAGCGCGATGGTGCGGCCCAGCATGTCGACCGGATAATGGACATATCCGGCCGGGATCGTCCCCAGAACCGAGGCCGCGCCCGGCGTGTAATTGCCCGACCCCGCCCTGGTCCCGTCGAACGAAGCATCAAGAACCCAGGCCACCGCCAGCGGCGCCGCCGTCGTTCCGTACTGAGAGCCGAGCGCCGCCACCTCGCCCACCCAGGCGCCGGTGGTCCCGGGCGCCAGATTGTCCTGCCCGCCCTGGATCACCGCATTGTAGCGCATCCCGACCTGGAACACCGCCGGCCAGTTGCCGACCCGTGCGCCGTTCGGTGTGCCGAACAGGTCGGACTTGGTGTTCCGGCCCCGGTTGACGCAGGCAACCTCGTACCCCAGCCGCGAGGGCGCCGCCGTCCCGGTGTCGTTGTAAAAGACATTGGTCCGCGCCCCCACCACCGTCAGCCCGATCCGCAGGGCGTTCTCGGCCGTCGTCGTTCCGCCGCTGTCGTCGTTCAGCGACAGCGCCGGTCCGGTCACGCCGGTGCATTGCTCCAGCACCGACTGCACCAGCGCCACCCCGCGCGGGCCGATCGTCGCCGTATTGCCGAACGAGCTCTGGCTGTCGGTCGTGGTGGTCAGATGGCAATGGCCGACATACATCCCGACCGAGGCCTGGATATTCGCGCCAGCCGCAAGCGGGCTGATCCGGGCATTGCCGAACCGGCTGGCGCAGGCCATATAGACCGAACGCCCCTGCCAGGGGCCGGAACATCCAACCATCTGAATATGCTTTGAAATCGTGCTGAACGTATTGAACATCAGCGACGACCCGCCGGTCACGTCTTCCAGGAACATCCGGCCGGGCTGGTAGAACCAGGCGGCATAGTCACTCTGGCCGTTCAGGTCGATATTGACGTTTTCCAGCGCGATCATGTTGGTCATCGTCGCCAGCGTCGCGTTGTTGTCGAACAGCGTGACACTGCCCCCGGCCTTGCGCAGCGTCAGGTTCCGCCATGCGGTCTTGGCGGGCAGGCAGTTGAAGACCGTGACGCCATTGTCCGAGACGATGACGCTGGCCTTGTTCGTGACCAGATCCGCCTCGATCACCAGCGGGATCTCGGTCACGGCCACCGACGAGAAGGTCGTGCGGTTGTGGGTGCCGGGCTTCAGCCGGATCACCCCGCCCGAGGCCGAGTTGCGGCTGAAGTTGGTGTTGTTGAAGGTCTGGATCGCGGCGGCGGCGGCGGCGATGGTCAGATAGGGGCTGGCCTGCGCCGTGGCCGCCGTCTGCGAAACCACGCCCGTGGCATTGTTGCCCGAAGTCGCGTCGACATAGGCATAGGCCGTGCCATAGGCGCCGGTCCGGTCGCACAGGAATTTCAGGATGCTGAGGTTCGCCGACGGATAGGCATCGGCATCGACGCTTAACTGGAAGGCCGCGCCGACCCAGGGGTAGATGATCGCGTCCAGCGTGCAAAGCGCGCCCTGGTCCAGGGTTGATGTGTCGATGCTGCATTCGAAATAGGGCGCGTAAAGCCCCGATCCCGGCCATTGGCGAAAGGACATCGTGCTGACGGTCTGGGTGACGGTATGGACGCCGTCACTGGCCACGAACTTCACCGCCGCGACCGGGCGGCCACCCCGGCCATGGGCATGGGCGACGGCAAGCCGCGCGGTCAGGGTCGTGCCCGTCACCCGCACCAGATCGCGGGTCAGCCACATGGCCAGCGGCTTCGGTGCTGCCCGGGTCGAATTGTTGGTGGCGCCGGGGATCGTGTCGCCCTGATAGATGTAATCCGAAAGGACGACCTGATCGGCCGTCAGCGTCGCCTGGTTCGGATGGGGCTGGCGCAGACGCTTCATGAATGTGACCGTGTCGGTCACGCTGGCGGCATTGCCCGCCGCATCGAACCCGGCCCTTGTGACGCTGAAGGTCTGGGGATTGCCGACCGGGTCAAAGGTCGGCGGCGCGGTCCAGGTCGCCGTCCAGCCGTTGGCGTTCAGCGAGTAGGGCTGCGGCGCAACCCCTGCCGAGGCCGGACGCATGGCCCGCAGGCCGCTGTGAAAGCCGATGAACATGGTCAGCACCCCCCCCGCGACGGACCCGTCAGTCGGGGCGGCATGGGCAGAAATGTCGGATCGTCGCTCGGCATGGTTGGTCCCTTCTGTGCGGCAGCGGCGCCGGGCAGGCGCCGGGCGGACAGCATGGCTCTGATGTGATTTCGACCGCTGCCCGACCGGCCCCCGGGCCGCAGCGCATGTGCGAAATTGTCCGGGGCTGACGTTACGGCCGGGTTACCGGCGTGCGCGGGAGATGGGGGCAGGCGACCGCGGCGCCTTCGCGCAACGGCGCAGAGGCCCGGTTGAGCGGGAATGGCCGATCTTCCGGTGGAAGAGCGGCCCCGGTCATGCGCGAACGTCTCCCGGGGGGGCACCTCCGCGCGCGCAGCAGAGGGCAGAGCCTGCCCCGGGCGGCGCGAAGCGCCAGCCCCGCGGGAGGGGCAGGCGCTGCCCGGTCGCTTTGGGCGACCGGACGGTG
>CAZORV010000289.1:0-2626 GCA_964582215.1 uncultured Frigidibacter sp. | reverse complement strand
TTCGGGAGCAGGGGGTCGGAGGTTCGAATCCTCTCGCTCCGACCAAATTTCCCGCAAGATAACAAGCACTTAGAAACGCCCTGCGGGGTATTTCCCAGCGTTTGGACCCATGTCGTAAGCCACCAGTAAGCAGCGCCGATGCGTTTGGGTGAATCACTGCGCCTCTGGGCGGTGCCATGCCTTCCTAAATTCTTCGCGGTCGCAGGCTTTGGGTTCCAGCCACCACTTCGCACCCTTCTTGTCCTGCGAGGCAAGGCCACGCACCCGACGCCGCGATGGACGGTCTGTGCCACGCCACCGACGGTTTTGGCCCAACCGAAGGCTTCCTCGATGCGTTTGCGGCGAACCCGGCCGCGTCAAAACCCTTGTCCGCACCCAGCGTTGGTTGCCGGGTCGACCCGGGGAAGTGACGGTGGATCCTGTCCATTGCGGCACGCCGCTTCGGATGACCGTAAGCCTGTGTCAGGTCGCCCTGCACGATCAGGCCGGAGCGGTTCTCTATCAAGGCACGGCCATTGAAGCACGGCATCGCCCCCGTGCCGGGGGATTTCTTCCACAGCCGCGTGCCCCGTTGGTGGTGAAGGCATGGGTGGTGCTGGTCCGCTTCTTACCCTGGAGGTCGACCTTGGCATCGCGGTTCTGACGGCTTGGGCACGGGCATCGGATCGCGCAAAGGATGCCGCGCCGGGGTGCGTGCTTTCAGATCGACCTACCAGAAACGCGACCCGCGTGTCTTGTCCGCATCCGCCCATCGTTCCGTAACCTGCTGAAATTTATGGTCCCCAGGGCCGGAATCGAACCGGCGACAGGGAATTTTCAATCTGGGTTGGTGGCAATGCTCTGCTATCGCGGGCATTGAGGCACAGCAGGGCAGGGCACTTCGCGCCTCAACATATCACACCGTGGATGGAGGGCTGAAGGGTGGACCTGTAACAAACCATTCCAATTTCTAACATCATATCAACATGTTAAAAATTGGAATGGTGCCAGAAGAGGACTCACAACATTCGCGTAGCATATTGAAATAGCTATCGTATGCACTAAGCGGTTATTCCCGATACCCCTGCCGATACCCCGGGACCCCAATTGTTCAAAGGTTCGTGTCCTAATGTAGGACCCTTCTGTGGGAATATTGCCGACCTCAGCCGATCGCCACAGCGGTACAGGTTGATGACGATACTCGCAACCTCTGTGCACCCAGGCATGCCGCGCGCGCGACCCAGCGGCCAGAGTCTTCCCGCTTCGACGCCCTGGGCATGGCACCGGCGGCGGAACGAATGGCGTGCGCAGCCAGGGTCGGAGCTGCTGCCGGTTTTGTGTACACGAAGATATGAACGTGGCCAAGGAGCTAGAGAGTGGACATGACGAGACGGAAGTTCAGTCGTGATGTCCACGGACAGTGGCAAAACCATGCTTCCCTCCATCATCCGTTGGAAGCAGTGAATCACAAGACAAACCACTCGAGAATCCCTATTCCGATTCAATTAGATACGGACTTGCCCTAACGGTTGTTTACTTCTTAGTCGGGCGTGTTATCGCTGTCGGGGCGAATTTGGGGGGGGCAGATGACTATGTACCAAGAAGCTTGGGCGTTCCTCGCCGAAAGGATTCAGTACTACGACCATATCACCGCCCAACCCAACGTAGTTGTGCTTTCGATCGTGAAGCAGCAAGATTGCCTTCCACACGAACGCGACCTACTTGACGATCTGATTGAACGCTTTGACTGTTCAGAAGCTGCTGCCTTGGCGGCAATCTTCGATCTGCTCGACCGTTACCCACGCGTCGTCGACTAAAAAGACCCGCCAACACCGTATGGCGGGTCTCAGCAACTGATTGGTCGGCAAGACGCTCCACTTCTCCGGAGAGTACCGCATCTTGCTAAATGGCGACCAACTTCTGCTCAGCTCCCTTCTCGTCCCTCACGTAGCACATGCCGTCGTGGTGTTTGACTATGTGTTCGTAAAGCCTGAAGGCCTTTCGCAGGAGCTCCGCGTCGGACTGGGCACCCGTCTTCTTGCGCAGTGCGGCCATGTCCTCCACGAAGTTATCGGGGAACGTCAAGTTGCGGCGTTTCAGGTTCGAATCCGTTGAGTTTCTCATGTAGCTCTCCATTCATGCGGGGATTGTGAACATAGAAAACGCATTAAGTGCGCATTCAAGCAATTTTGTGGAGCAGGTTTGTCGCCACGGCGACAAATCGTCTGAAAAGAACAACAAACTGCCACATTCTAGCATGCTATCGGAAATCTTTCCAATCCTTGACATCGTTCAGGACGATCTCGGCGCAGACTATGTGCATTTATTGCGCGTCACAAGCAAGATTTCCTAGTCTTGACCTAAGCGGGTCAGAATCCGCTCATGATGGCCCACCGTCTTTCCATCTCCGCTCTAAGATCGTCCCAACGCGAGGCTAACGCGGAAAGTAGTGCTTGAAATGCGCATTGAATGCGTATACACAGGAAGTGCGCACTGAATGCGCCAACGGAAGGAGTGATGCAATGCAGTGGATTGCCGACCCTCAGACTCCGCCGACACGGACTTTGCGGAGCGTCTATGGCAACTTGGTCAAGGAGACCTATGATGGAGATACGAAGATACGCGGTCCGCCGCGTTTGGATGTGGA
>CAZORV010000288.1:0-2636 GCA_964582215.1 uncultured Frigidibacter sp. | reverse complement strand
GTTCTTGCGGCGGCGGCAAAGCACCTGGATGGTGCGCTCCACTTCGTCCTCGCGACCGATCAGCGGATCGATCTTGCCTTCGCGGGCGAGGTCGTTGAGGTTGCTGGCGAATTCCTGCAGCGGGTTGCCGCGCGGTTCGTCGCCAGCCTCGGCGTCGGGCTTCTCTTCCTGCGCCGGCTTGCTCTCGGCCCCGTCGCCGACCTTGGCGATGCCGTGCGACAGGTAATTGACGACGTCGAGCCGGGTGATGTCCTGTTGCTGCAGCAGGTAGACGGCATGCGAGTCCTTCTCGCCGAAGATCGCTACCAGCACGTTGGCGCCGGTGACTTCCTTCTTGCCGGAGCTCTGCACGTGATAGACGGCGCGCTGCAACACGCGCTGGAAGCCGAGCGTGGGCTGGGTGTCGCGGGCATCGCCCGCCGGCAGCACCGGCACGCTGTCGTTGATGACCTGGTGCAGACCCTCGGCCAGCTTGCCGTTGTTGTAGCCGCAGGCCTTCAGCACGGCGACGGCCGCCGGGTTCTCCAGCAGGGCCAACAGCAGGTGCTCGACCGTCATGAATTCGTGACGGGCTTCGCGCGCCTGCTTGTAACACTGGCCGATGGTGTACTCGAGATCCTTGCTGAACATGGGTTACTCCGGGAGGTTTCTCCCCATATGGAGCCAGCCTAGGCTTTTTCCATGGTGCATAACAGGGGATGCTGGTGCGTGCGGGAGAACTCGTTGACCTGGGTCACCTTGGATTCAGCCACATCGCGCGTAAAGACGCCGCAAACGCCCTTGCCGCGGGTGTGGACGTGCAACATCACCTGGGTGGCTTTTTCGCGGTTCATGGCGAAGAAGACCTGCAGCACTTCGACCACGAAATCCATCGGGGTGAAGTCGTCGTTCATCAGCAGAACCCGGTACAGGGACGGCGGCTGCACCTCGGGTTTGGCCGTTTGCACGGCCAGACCGTAGTCGTGTTCGGGTTCCGGTGTTTTCTTTCGGGCCATGCCGGTGAGTATAAGTCGGGGCGGCGGATGGGGAAGCCAAGGGCATGCATGGACGCCGGCCCATCCTGCCGACACAATGGTCTTTCCCCACCCGGAGGAATGCCCATGTCGTTCCCGAAATCCGCGCTCCTGACCGCCCTTTCCGCCACCTTGCTGCTCGCCGCCTACCCGATCGAAGCGGCCGGCGGCTCGGCCGACGTGAAGGTGAAGGCCCAGCTCGACCAGAAAAAGACGCCCTACAAGATCGACGAGGACGGCGATTTCAGGATCACCGTTCGCCTGCAAAGCGGCCGCACGCAGCTGGTCTGGGTGCGTTCCGCCGTCGAGAGCGCCGGAACGTTCTCCGTGCGCGAGATCTGGTCGCCGGGCTACAAGAGTCCGCAGGCCGATTTCTCCGCCACCATCGCCAACCTGCTGCTGAGCAAGAGCGACCGGCTCAAGATGGGCTCCTGGGTCAAGCAGGAGAACATGGCCATGCTGGTGGTGAAGATTCCCGCCAACGCCACCGCCGACCAGCTCGACGATGCCGTCGATTACGCCGCGACGGTCGCCGACGAGATGGAGTCGGAGCTCACCGGCAAGGACGACCTTTGAGCTATCGCGAGGGGCAGTTCTGGCAGCCCGATGTCACCGTCGCCACCCTGGTGGTGCGCGACGGGCGACTGCTGATGGTCGAAGAGCGCGTGCGCGGCGAACTGGTGCTCAACCAGCCGGCCGGGCATCTGGAGCCGGATGAAACCCTGATCGACGCGGCCAGGCGCGAGACCCTGGAAGAAACCGGATGGGAGGTCGAGCCCGTGGCTTTCGTCGGCGCCTACCAATGGAAGGCGCCGGAGACTGGCCGCCACTATCTGCGCATGGCTTTCGAAGCCGCGGCCCGCCATCACCACGCCGATCGGGCGCTCGATGACGGCATCGAACGCGCGCTCTGGCTCTCGCCGGCCGAGCTGCTCGCCGCCCGCGAACGCCATCGCAGCCCCCTGGTCTGGCGCGTCGTCGAGGATTTCCTCGGCGGCCGTCGCTATCCCTTGAGCGCGCTGAACCATCTGCCATGAACGGCGCTGCGCGCGTGATCGTCGGCGTCTCCGGCGGCGTGGACTCGTCGGTCGCCGCCTGGCTGCTGAAGTCGCAGGGCGAATCGATCGCCGGCCTGTTCATGCAGAACTGGGACGATGATGCGCAGGACAGCGCGAACGTCGCGGGAGGCAGGACGCCGGGAGCGACGAAAATAGGCTCCGATTGCCGCGCCGAAGACGACCGCCGCGACGCACTGGCCGTCTGCGGGCGCTTGGGCATTGCCTTCCATGCGCGCAATTTCGCCCGCGAATACTGGGCGGGCGTATTCGAACACTTCCTCGCGGAATACCGCGCCGGGCGCACGCCGAACCCGGACGTGCTGTGCAATCGCGAGATCAAGTTCAAGCATTTTCTCGACGCCGCGCATGACCTCGGCGCCGAGGCCATCGCGACCGGCCACTACGCCCGGATCCGCGAACGCGACGGCCAATGGCAGTTGCTGCGCGCCGCCGACCGCGGCAAGGACCAGAGCTACTTCCTGCACCAGCTCGGACAGGCGCAGCTGGCAGCCACCCGCTTCCCGCTGGGCGAGCTGATCAAGACCGACGTGCGCCGCATGGCCGC
>CAZORV010000287.1:0-2641 GCA_964582215.1 uncultured Frigidibacter sp. | reverse complement strand
GACACATGATGACGACGTCCGCCTCCGTTCCCGATCGGGTCATGAAGCGTGTCCGTGCTAGCGGGCGCGGCAGTGTGTTTACGCCGCGCGACTTCCTCGATATGGCCGCCCGCGCGACCGTCGATCAGGCTCTGTCACGTTTGGCAAAGGCAGGGCATCTCCGGCGGCTTGCCCGCGGGCTCTATGACTTCCCCAAGTTGCACCCCAAGCTCGGGGCCCTTACCCCCGCACCTGATGATGTGGCGCAGGCCCTCGCACGTGAAACCGGATCGCATCTGCAGATTTATGGCGCGCGCGCCGCTAATGCACTTGGCCTCTCGACGCAGGTCGCAGCCCAAAGCTCCTGGCTGACGGATGGGCCATCCCGGCGCGTAATTCTGGGCAAACGTGTGGTCGATCTCCGCCACGCCTCACCCAAGCATCTGATTGCCCCCGGCAGCCCAGCGGGAACCGTGGTTCAGGCGCTGCGCCATGTGGGCGCTGCCCGAGCTGCAGATGTGCTGCAAGTTGCTGCCCGAAGCCTCACTGACAGCGACAAGAAGACCCTCGCCAAAAGCGCCGCCCAAGCGCCAGCTTGGATGCGCGCCACTTTGCTGTCGATTGCCGGTCCTTTCGGGAATGAGGCTTAGCGACGAGCATCTTGCCCCCTCTTGCGCATGTGAAGTTGCCTTGCGCAGACCCCCGGAATTGTGCGGCAGTCGCTCCGAAGCTCTGAATCGCCCCTGAGCTATAGTCTACTTAAATAGCCCAAGAGCGATACTTGCAAATATTAGCCCATGAACGATATTGAACAAATATCGCGAATGGACTATCTTTGGTCCATGGAAGAGCCATCAACCCAATCCATACGCAGTCTGCGACAGGCCGCTGCCGCACTTCGCGCCAGACGGCGTGCGCAAGGCATGACCCAGAAACAACTGGCGCAAGCCACAGGAACCGCCCAATCCACCGTCTCAGATATCGAGACTGGCGTCGTCTCTGTCAGCCTCGACGTCTACCTGCGGCTGCTGGAGGCCCTCGGGGCCGAACTGGCTGTGACCGGGCGCATATCTGATCAGGACTCGAACTGACATGGCGCGCTTGGCACGCAGGCGGGTCGGCATCCGGCGCAGCAAGACAGCGGTCTGGTATGAACGGACGCGGGTCGGCACGCTGATCAAAGCTACCGATGGCGGCGTTGCCTTTTCCTACGACCCAGTCTGGCTAGCTTCTGATGTTGCATTCCCCGTGGCCAGTGTCCTGCCGCTAACGCAAGCGGACTGGAAAGGCGATCCGGTGATTGCCGCTTTCGACAACCTGCTGCCCGATGCCGAAGGCGAGCTACGCGAAAAGATCGCAGCGCGGGTCGGCGCCGAAGGCAAAGACGTGTTCTCGCTTCTCTCAGCCCTCGGACGGGACTGTGTGGGAGCGTTGCAGTTCTTACCCCTGGAAGAAGAGCCCGCGGCCCTGGACATGGAATATCGCGAGATTTCCGAAGCCGAGATGGTCGCCGATCTGAAAAACCTCGCCGCAGCACCCCTGGCACTCAGCGAAGACGAGGATTTCCGGATCTCCATCGCCGGGGCACAGGAAAAGACCGCCTACCTTCGCATTGGCAGCCATTGGGCCAAGCCGCGCGGCATCACGCCCACAAGTCACATCTTCAAGACCCCGATGGGCATCCTTCCCGGCCCCGACGAAATCGACATGAGTGACAGCGTCGAGAACGAACTTTTCTGCATGACGTTGGCACGCGAGGTTGGCCTTCCGGTTGCCAGGGTCCAGAAGATCGCGCTCCCCGGGTTGGTCGCGCTGGCTGTCGAACGATTTGACCGCGTTTGGGAAGGCGAAACCCTGAGGCGTCTGCCACAAGAAGACATTTGCCAATCGCTGGGTTTCCCGTCCGCACGGAAATACCAGAAGTCAGGTGGCCCAGGCATCGGCGAAATCATGGAACTCCTGCGGGAATCCGACGCGCCGATACAAGATCGCGAAACCTTCTTCCGCGCCCAGATCTTCTACTTCCTGATCGGTGCCTCTGACGGGCACGCCAAGAACTTCAGCCTGCAATTGGGCCGTCGTGGCCGTTTCTGCCTCGCCCCGCTCTATGACATCCTGAGTGTGGCACCGGTGGTTCATGCCGGTCGCCTTCAGCGCAAACGCTACCGCCTCGCGATGTCTATCGACGGCCACTACGGCATTGACGAAATCGTGCCGCGCCACTTTGAAGCCGAGGGCAAGGCTGGCGGTCTTCCCAGAAACCGTGCCCTCGACCTGCTCGCAGAGATGGCAGACTGCCTTGGTCCTGCATTGGAGCGGACCACGCTTGGCATTGCGGATCAGGTGCCTGCCACTGTGAGCGAACCGATCGTGGCCGCTTCACTGCAACGCTCGGAACAGGTCCGAAAGTTGCTGTAAGACGTCGCACGGCCCAATGGGCTTGCGCGATTTTCACCAGAACCAGGATTTTCAACACGCGATGAAGGTCCTCCTTCGACCGAAATCTCGGCCCCGGCCTTTCGACCGGGGCCTTGGTCTATGCACGATCAGTCGCCGCGGCGGGTGGTGGGGCGGGACCAGATGAGGCTGTAGCCATCGCCGTCTTCATCATCGAAGAGGTTGGCGTAGATCGGGGCGGCGAAGCTCGGATCGTCCAGCTTCA
>CAZORV010000286.1:0-2644 GCA_964582215.1 uncultured Frigidibacter sp. | reverse complement strand
AGACGCCGCCTGGCCATCGGCAACCCCGCTCACAACTGCCATTGCGCCGCTACAGTGCTCACCGTCCTGACCAGCCCTGCACCGCGCGTGAAAGGACGCGGGCGTGCGCGCGCCAGCGCCACGCTCGATCTATTGGAGCTGGAGGCGCGTTTGCCTCCTCGATGCCATCACCTGTCGGAAGAGCCACGGCACCAAGTGGAACCATTGGGCGTAACCCACACCAGCTACAGCTGCCCACATGATCCACATCTGCATATCTGCTGAGGGCTTGCCGTTCATCAGCGCCGCGAGCTCGACAAATCCGTAAACGAAGTACCAGGCGACGAAGCCAAGCGGGAAGCCCACAGCGCGCATGCCCTGATAGAAAACGAACGTGCTGTTTAGGTTTGTAGGATCTTCAGGATTCCGAAGCCCAGCAAGGCCCACGACAAGAAGATGCGAGCAGATCCCGAACCAAAGCAGAATCAGCATTGCCTTCAAGACTTGCCTGACCGTGCTCATCGACCCGCACCCTTCAAGATGCACTGAGTCATGCAGCCCCAGTACTGGTCGTTCACCCAGTCCTGGCAGTTGGCTCCATAGACCTTGTAGGCACCACGCGGCGTCTTTGGATCTACTCGCTCCTTGAGGCAATTCTCGAAGCACGACCCTGGAGCCTTTGATGCTGAGCTGCACCGCTCGGGTATGTAGTAGTCCTCGCTCGGTTCACTGGGGACAGGCGTCGTCATGTCAGGTGGCTGCTTCACCGGCCGTTTACCACCACAGCTCCAAGTGCCGTCCGGATTCACGATGCAAATGTACTGGTGGTAGACCGGGTTGCCCGGAATATCCGGGCCGTACCGCGTGTCACCCTTGTCCTTCGGCTCACCCTTTGCAGGCACTTTGCAGATGTACGCGTCGAGGCCGAGGGCGTCCGTCAGATTCACCGGGCTGTTGTAGACGTAGCTGAAAAAGTTCACACCCCCTGCGAACCGAATCGGATCCTCGCTGATGAATCGGGCGATCTTGGGGTCGAAGTACCTGGCTCTGTAGGCGTACAGGCCGATCTCTGGATCCCACTCTCTGGCTGTATACGACTGACCAGGCTCGCTCGCACCCGTTTCGATGTTTCCCCAAGCGTCGTAGCGGTATTCGTGGACCACACCGCCCGCCTGGTTCGTGCGCTTGACGACCGAGCCAAGGCCATCCACGTGGTAGTAGTTCAGCGCTCCAGCGCCATCCTCTCGAACCATAGGCTTATCGATCCCAGGTCCCTGAACGTACTTGAAGGTCGTCCCGCCTCTTACCTCGCGGAGAATGTTCGGGCCGTCGTACGTGTACGTCGTGGTCACCCCTCCTGCGGCCTTCTCCACTCTGCGACCATCGGCGTCATAGGCGAAGCGTGCCTGCTCGACGCTGTTCTTTGTGACGCGAGTGAGCTCGTTCTCCGCGTTCCACTCGTAGGCCCAGGTGTCGGATCCTTCGGTTTTGGAGTTGAGATTTCCGTTTGAGTCGTACGTGTAGGTGGCCGTGGCGCCCGCCTGACTGACGCGGTAGGTGTTCGTGCGCACGTTGCCGGCGGGGTCGGTCGCGACGACCGCCACGTCCGTCGTGCCGGAGCCGACCGGGGCCTGAGCGCTGAAGGTGTTCGTCGCCGTGGTCTGGGCGGGCTTCGAGGCGACCGTGACCGAGGCCGGCTCGTTCGTGGTGCCGCGGAAGGCCAGAACGCCTCCAGGCTGGCGACTCAAGAGCTGATTGAGGTTGTTGAAGCTCGCGGCCATCGAGGCGTCGTCGGTCTGGTCCGCGGTTCTGTTCCCCGCGGGGTCATAGGCGAACCGGAAGCGCGTTGGAGTGCCGGTCGAGCGGTCCGCCGACGTGAGGCGATACAACGGATCGTAGCCGTAGTCCTCGGCCCAGTCGAGGGTCGTCTTGCGCGTGCGGTTGCCGACCGCGTCCAGCACGTAGCTGAAGCTCGTGATCGGCGTGGCGCCGAGGTTCGCCTGCAGGGAAGTGAGGCGGGATTCCGTGTCGTAGCCGTAGCTCGTCAGGATGCCGTTCGGGTAGGTCATCGACGTGCGGCGAGAGGCGGTGTCGTAGCCAAAGCCGATCGTGTTCGAGCCGCGCGTGATGCCTGTGAGGCGGCTCTGCGGGTCGTAGGCATAGCTGACGTGGGTTGCGCCGTCGAGGGACAGAGCCGTCCGATTCCCGGCGTCGTCGTAGGCGTAGCCGACGGTCGAGGCGTTCTTCGCGCTTTGTTCCGTCGCGACGCGGTCGAGGGCATCATAGGTCCAGGTGAGCGTGTCGGTGCCGTTGGCGGCCGTGAGCATGAGCCCGTCCACGGGGTCGTAGGTGTAGTTCACGGCGGGCGTCGAATCCGAGTACGTCTTGCTCTTGAGCTTGCCGTCGAGGAAGTACTCGAAGGTCGTCGAGATGTTCTTGCGGTCGGTCTTCTGCTTCAGGCGGCTGGAGGTCGCCTCGTAGGTGTAGCTCTCGAAGCTAGAGTCGGCGCGGGTCTCCTTTGTGACGCGGCCCTGGACGTCGTAGTCCCACGAAGTCGCGTTGCCGTTCGCGTCGACGAGCTTCGTGAGCTTGTCGCCGCCGGAGCCGCAGGACGCGCAGCCCGAGCCGCCGTACTGGTACTGAGTCGTCTGCCCGAGCGCGTCCC
>CAZORV010000285.1:0-2647 GCA_964582215.1 uncultured Frigidibacter sp. | reverse complement strand
TCTTCGAACAGATGAAGGGCCGCGGCGTGCGGATCATCAACCCTGACGACCTGCAAGCCGTGTCCGCCGACGCCACCGCGAAGACACACTTCGTCCTCGTCGATGCCGTCGGGGTCACCGAAGCCGACTTCAACGACACCGCCCCACTGGACCGGGCCAAGACGGTGCCGCTGAAGAAGCTGCTCGACCAGGTCGCCGCCGGCGTGCGCGACCCTGACATCGTGTCCAGCATCGCCGGCCGCCTGGCCCGCCTGGACCGGGCGATCACCCCCGCCGACCGCGCCGAACTCACCCAAGCGGCTGACGGCACCGACCTGTCCGACCTGGTGCGCACCCTCACCGACGCCGTCGACATCGACCACGCCGCAGACAAGGCCGCCGCCGAGCACGACACTGACGACCCCACCCGCACCCAGATCGAGACCGCTCGGGCCTCCCTGATCGAAGATGCCCTGCGCGTCCTGGCCGAGCGACCCACGCTGCGGGCCAAGATCCTCGACGTGCGCCGCTCCTACACCCAGGTCCTCGACGAGACCAGCCACGACACCGTGATCGCCGCCGGCTACTCCCGTGACGCCACCGACCGCGCCCGGGACACCATCAGCAGCTGGCAGGCCTTCGTCACCGAGCACAAGGACGACATCGACGCCCTGCAGATCCTCTACTCCCGCCCCTACGGCAAGCGCCTCACCCTGCGCGCGATCAAGGAACTCGCCGCCGCGATCAACCGGCCCCCCTACAACTGGACCCCCGAACGGCTCTGGACCGCCTACCAAGCCCTCGAAGCCTCCCGCGTCCACGGCTCCGCCGGCACCCAATTCACCAACCTCATCAGCCTCGTCGACAAAGCCCTACACCCCGACA
This sequence comes from uncultured Frigidibacter sp., assembly GCA_964582215.1. Taxonomy (GTDB): domain Bacteria; phylum Pseudomonadota; class Alphaproteobacteria; order Rhodobacterales; family Rhodobacteraceae; genus TMP-24. Next base: position 1,783 of record CAZORV010000285.1, on the reverse strand, counting down.
CCGACCTGGTCGCCTACCCACTGACAGTCGAAGAGCGCTACCAGCACTGGCTCGACGCCCAAGCCGCCGCCGGCACCGTGTTCACAAGCGAGCAGCACATCTGGCTCGACCGCATCAAGGACCACCTCGCCACCAGCCTGACCATCGCCCCCGACGACTTCGAACTCGAACCCTTCACCAGCCACGGCGGCTACGCCCGCGCCAACACCACCTTCCACGGCCAACTCGCCCCCCTCCTCGACCAACTCACCCAAGAGCTCGCCGCATGACCCAACTACCCACCGGATGGGCTCCAGCGCGTGTGGAGGACCTCGTCGCCGATGGCGGAATCACCGATGGCCCGTTTGGCTCGAACCTCAAGACCGCGCACTACCGAGACTCCGGGCCTAGGGTGATCCGTCTACAGAATGTCGGGGACGGGGTATTCCGCGACGAGCGCGCTCACATCGAACAGGACCACTACGAACGCCTGGTCAAGCATGCTGTGCTGCCCGGCGACGTGCTGATCGCCTCTCTAGGCGAGACGCTTCCCAGGGCCTGTCAGGCACCTGACATTGGGCCCGCAATAGTCAAAGCGGATGTCATCCGCGCTCGCACCGCGTCGGGGGTATCCAGTGCGTATCTGATGTGGGCGCTGAACAGCCCGCAGATCCGCGAGCGAGTCGCAAACCAGATCAAGGGCGTTGGACGGCCGCGCTTCAGCCTCGGTGGCCTTCGAGTCCTGGAAGTCCCGCTCGCGCCCACCGCCGAGCAGGAGCGGATCGTGGCCGCGATCGAGGAGGCGTTCTCCCTTCTCGACGCCGGGGAGGCCGCCCTGCACAACATCCGCACCCGCCTCAAGCGGATGCGGGACTCCGTCCTCACCGCCGCCGTCACCGGCCAGCTCGTCCCCCAAGACCCCACCGACACCCCCGCCGAATCGCGGATGCTTGAAGCCGGCGTCAGGGTCGAGGAACCCCGTTCTCCACTGCCTACTGGCTGGGCGTGCGCTCAGTTGACAGAGCTGCTGTCTGAGACGATCGGCGGCGTCTGGGGGGCTGAACCAGGCGCAGACGAGGTCAACGTCCGAGTCCTCCGGGTAACCGAGATGAAGCAAGACGGGACGCTGGAGCCTGCCACTGCTGCCCAGCGATCGATCACGTCGAGCCAACTTCGGAGCCGCCGCCTGCGTCGCGGCGATCTGCTGCTGGAGAAGTCCGGAGGGGGACCCACCCGTGCGGTTGGACGAGTCGGGATGGTCCGCCAGTTTGATGACCCAAGCGTGTGCGCCAACTTCATGCAGCTCATGCGTGCCGAGACGCGGGTCATGACGCCCGAGTTCCTCGAACTGCTCCTGAGGCAGTTCCACGCCTCGGGAGGAACAGCCGCACTCCAGACCGCGACCACGAACATCCGGAACCTCAAGATGAAGGACTACTTCGTGCAGGTCCACGCGGTCCCGCCGCTTGAGGAACAGGACCGGATTGTGGCGGAGGTGGAGCGGCAGTTCTCGTTCATCGAGGCGGCGGAGCGGGCGGTGGACGCGGGGCTGGCCCGGTCCAAGGGGTTGCGCCGCTCAGTGTTGAAGGCGGCGTTCGAGGGTCGGCTTGTGGAGCAGGATCCGTCGGATGAGCCGGCTTCGGTGTTGTTGGATCGGATCGCGGCCGAACGGGCCGCGGCGACCCCGAGAACGGTTGCGCCGGGTCGGGTGCGGGGGAGGGTGGTGGCGTCGTGAGTGAGTCCGGTGCGCTGGTGGCGAAGTTGTGGAACTTCTGCAACGTGCTGCGCGATGACGGGGTGTCCA
>CAZORV010000284.1:0-2656 GCA_964582215.1 uncultured Frigidibacter sp. | reverse complement strand
CCAAGGACCATGGCGCAACGTCGACGCCGTCGAGCTAGCCACCGCCGAATGGGTCCACTGGTACAACCTCCACCGCCTCAACGAGTACTGCGCCGACATGCCACCGGTCGTCCTCGAGCAGGTCCACTACGCTCACCAACAGCCCTCAGCAGCAAGCTGAGCCGGCCAAACCACCAAGTCCCCGGACACGCCGGGGCGGTTCACTCCAACCGACCGGCGAACGAAGGCCGATCCACCCGCCTGGCGAACCCCAACAACTCCCGCGCACCATTCACGCGCGTGGGATCCACCCCAGCCATACAGCCCCTGATTCAGGGCGTACTCGAACTCGAACTCCCACCACGTCCGATTACACCTCCACATCCAGCCCACCATCCGCTTCGTACGCGGCGGTGAACGCCGCGGTGGCCCCGACCAGCCCGGCGACTGACTTGGCGGTGACCAGGCCCCGGTACTCGACCTGACCGGCGGCGTCGGTGCCGTTATACGTGTACGTGGACAGGGCCTTGCCGTCGTTGGTCGTCCACACCCGCCCCGCGGTGTCGTACTCGGTGGTCGCGGTGTTACCCGCACCGTCGGTCTGCGAGGTGACCCGCCCCTGGGAGTTGTACGTGGTCGTCGCGGTCGCGGTGCCGTTGGACACCGACTTGGTCAACCCGGTCTCCGGCCAATACGTGCTCGTGGTGGTCGGCACCGCCTGGTTACCGCTCGGGGCCCCGGTGATGCCCACCGCGGTCGTCGCGACCCGCCCACCATTGTCGTAGCTGGTGGTGGTGGTGCGCACAGTGGGCCCGGAGGTCTCCACCTCGGTCCCGGTGTTCAGGTCACGGGTGTACGTGGTGACCGTGGTGGGCAGGGTCGGCCCGGTGCCCGGTTGGGACGCCGGCCCGACCTGGCACACCAGCCCCGCCCATTCCGGGCGACTGTCGCACGCGGTCCCCGGGGCCGTGGTGTCCCCGGTGTAGTACACGGTGTTGGTGGCCCCCGGGTCGGTGGCCCCGGCCATCGGCTGGCGGGATTGGATGGCCCGCACCCGGGTGTCCATCCGGGTCACCGTGGTCAGGTCGTGCCCCGGGGTGACGTCGTGCACGCTCACCTGGGTCGGGGTGGCGAACACTCAGGGCTCTGAGAAGCCTTCGGCTCGGTAAGAGATCACTACGAAGGCTACAAATGCGAGGAGCAGCGCGACGATCACTGCGGCAACGACCCAGCATCCGATTCGTTCGCCTCGAGTCAGGGGCGGATCGTCAGGCTCGTCACTCTCCGATTCCCAGGCGAGTCCGGGCTGCCTGCCGCCGCGCGTAAAGAAACCGTAGAGAAGAGCGCCCCCGATCCCGGTCAGGGGAACCGCAATCTCGCTCTCACCTTCCCGGAAGTAGACGCCATATCCTGCGAACAAAAGCCACCCCCCGACCAAGAAGGCATAGCCCAGACCCCGCTGCCTGGCGTCGCGGACAAGTAGCGGAATCCAGCACAGTAGAAACCCCAGCCAAGCCAGAACCAGTTGGATAGTTACCTCCCCCCGAGTCTCCTGGATCCGAAGGACCCGAATGCGTTCGAGTAGTACCAGTGCCCAGCTACCACGACTCTGGCGTGCTTCCGCGCAGTGCCCGACCGATACCGGTGGTGCCACGTGTGGTGATGCAGGCCCTTGTACCGATTGCCGAGACCGTTGTAGCGCCTTCCAACACTATTCCACGCCCCTCCGGCCCTACCGAATCTCGCCTCTCGCGCCATGCGACCGAACCCACCGAATGCGACTGAGTACGCTGTCGATGCCAACGCCCCGACCGCTCTGCGGCGGTCGCCGGCAGACATGTAAGCGGCGGCCCACGCAAGACCTAGCCCAACCGCGACAGCCTGGCAATGGACGGTGCGGGTCCAGGTGTTGTCGCCGTTGACGGTCCACGCGGGGCTGTCACTGGTGTCGTCGTAATGGTTGCGGGACCTGACCCCGGTGACCCCACCGGTGGTGTCGGCTCAGGACGCGATCCGCCCGGTGGCGTCCAACACCAACGCGTTGGCGCGGGTGGTGGTGCCGGTGGTCACGGTGGCGACCAGGTCGTTGGTGTAGCACGTCATGGTGGCCGCGGTGCTGGTGGGGCTGTCGACCGCGGGCAGAGTGGTGGTGCGCCCGAGGGTGTCGTAGCCGGACAGCACGCCATCAACGCAGCTGCCCACCTGCTTGATCAATCCATCGAGAAATGGCCGCCATCTGCTTCGCGTTGTGAACCTCCAGCATGTTCAGAACAGGGACTGAGCCGCCAAAGAAGGGGATCAACACGACTCGCCTCCCGCTAGGAGCGGAGGGGACCGCAATTGTCAAGGCGCCGAGCGGATCAGCGCTTTGAACGGTCTTGCGCGGGAAGTGGTCTCGACGGATGAAGCGTCTGATGCAGAGATAGTCGGAGCCAAGCACGACAGCCATGCCCTGACTGCGCCATGCCGCGCCAAGACACAGTCCCGACCAGATCGTTGAGACAAGGGGTGGTACGGCCTGGCTGATCTCCGGCACGGTCCAAACAACTACCCCGCCAGTCAGCCAGCAGAAGATGAAGATCGCCCGGGCCAGGGGATGTTGATGCAGCACAATCGGATCGACTGGAGAGTCACCTGTTGTCACGGTATGTCCCGACCCAGTGGTGGTAGTAGCCGC
>CAZORV010000283.1:0-2687 GCA_964582215.1 uncultured Frigidibacter sp. | reverse complement strand
TCAGAAGTTCGTCGCGCCAGATGGTGATGGCCTGAAAGGTCAGCGGGCTTTCGCACAGGCCCGCGATCATCGTGTTGCGGCCGGCCTCGATCCGCTTGGCGATGGCAATCTCGCCCTCGCGGCTCAGAAGTTCGACCGAACCCATTTCGCGCAGATACATCCGCACCGGGTCATCGGTCCGGTCCAGCGTCTCGCCCTGGCTGGTCGAGACCGCCACCTCGCGCGAGGTCGAGACCTCGACAATCTCGCCGCCTTCGGTTTCCTCTGCCTCTTCGCCCTCGATGACATTGATGCCCATCTCGGACAGCATCGACATCACATCCTCGATCTGTTCGGACGAGACCTGTTCGGGGGGCAGCGCCTGATTGAGCTGGTCATAGGTGATATACCCCCGCTCGCGCGCCTCGGCGATCATGCGCTTGATCGCGGCCTGGCTCATGTCGAGCGAATGTTCGTTTTCCTCACCTTCCGGCTTCTGATCGTCGCTGTCCTTGGCGGCCATGGGCGCTCCCGTTCCTGCTGGTAAGGCGATTCGCGCGAATCGAATCACATTCCGGTTCTATCGAATCACGCGCCCGATTCGAAGGGGTGGGCGCGCGCTTCGTTCAATGTCGCTTCTTTTGCCAGACGGCGGCGTCGATCAGCCGCTGCAGCCCGGCCGACAGCGCGGCGCGGTCCTCGCCCATGTCGCTGTCGTCGTCCAGTCTCGACCGTCCCGCCCGATGCCGCGCCTCGGCCGCCTGCGACAGGCGCCAGGTCAGGCCCTCGTCGGCCAGCCCCGCCAGATCCTCCATCGCCTCGCGGGTCTCGGCGGCGACGGCGCGCTGCGCCTCAAGCTTGGCCAGTTCCTCGGCCAGACAAAGCCGCGCCAGTTCGTGATCCGCCGTCTTGCGCACCGGCGGTGCAGACCGGACGTGGGCAAGCGCCAGCAGTTTTTCAAGCACCTCGGCCGCGGCGGGCGGAATTTTCGCCTGGAAAAGCGCGGGCGGACAGTCCTCGGGCAGACCCTCGTGCGCGGCCAGCAACAGCGCGTCGCGCAAGGGTCCGTGCCCGGCGCCGACCATGACCGCCCGCTCCAGCTGGCTCTCGAACCCCGGGATCAGGTTGGGATGGGTGCTGACGATCGCCAGGATCATCGCCTCGCGCAACTCTTCCCCCGCCCGTTCGCCGCCGGGGCCGGCGAGGGCCGAGCCGCGCACGGCTGCCGACGGCACCGGTGGCGGCGCGCCAAATCCGCGCCGCCCCGCCCCGGGCGCCCGGGCGCGACCCGGCGCCTGCGGCGCACGGCCCGCGCCGAACAGGTCCTGACGCAGGCGCCTGAATTCTTCGCCGTAATGCGCCCGGATCGACGGGTCGGCGATGCGCCGCAGAAGGGCGCGCAAATCCTTGTCAAGCGCCGCGCGGCGCTCGGGACTGTCCAGCACCCTGCCTTCGGTCTCGCGCCGCCACAAAAGCCGCACCATCGGCTCGGCCGCCGCAAGCGCGGACGCCATCGCCGCCGCCCCCCGCGCCCGGATCAGATCGTCGGGGTCCAGCCCCTCGGGCAGGGTGACAAAGCGCAGGCCGAACCCGGCCTCGATCAGCGGCAGGGCCAGATCAATCAGCCGCAGCGCCGCACGGATGCCGGCCGCATCGCCGTCCAGCATGATCAGGGGCTCGGGCGACAGCCGCCACAAAAGCCGCAGCTGATCCTCGGTGATCGCGGTGCCGAGCGGCGCAACGGCGCCGCCGAACCCGGCCTCGGCCAGCGCGATCACATCCATATAGCCCTCGGCCACGATCAGCGGCTGACCCTTGCCGCAGGCCTCGCGCGCCGGGCCGTGGTTGTAAAGGCTGCGGCCCTTGTCGAACAGTTCGGTCTCGGGCGAATTGAGGTATTTGGCCGGGTCCTGCGGGTCCATCGCCCGGCCACCGAAGGCGATGCAACGGCCGCGCGGGTCGCGGATCGGATAGATGATCCGGTTGCGAAAGACGTCATAGGGCGCGCGGCCCTTGCTGCTCGGCTTGGCCAGCCCGGCGGCCAGAATCAGATCGTCGGCGATCCCCCTGGCCTTCAGATGGTCCCAAAGCCCCTGCCAGGCGTCCGGGGCAAAGCCGATCTCGAACCGGTCGCGCCCGGCCTCGGACAATTGCCGCCCGTCAAGATAGCGCCGCGCCGCCGCCCCGGCTGCGGTTTTCAACTGCAGCCGGTAGAATTTCAGCGCCTCGTCCATCACCGCGACCAGCCCGCTTCGCCGGTCCGCCCGCTCGGCCGCGCGCGGATCGGCGGCGGGCATCGCCATCCCGGCCTCGCGCGCCAGCACCTCGACCGCCTCGACAAAGCCCATGTTCTCGGTCTCGCGCAGGAATGACAGGGCGTCGCCCTTGGCATGACAGCCAAAGCAATAATAATAGCCCTTCCGGTCATCCACATGAAACGACGCGGTTTTTTCCTGATGAAACGGACAGGGTGCCCAAAGATCACCCTTGGCCTGATTGGACTTGCGCTGATCCCATGTCACTTTCCGCCCGACGATCCGTGACAGGGTCACGCGGGTGCGCAGTTCGTCCAGAAATCCCGGCGGCAGGCTCATCTCTCACCCAAAGCGGGGGCTTTGCGCCCCCGCACCCCCGCAGGATATTTTCAAAGAGAAGAAGACCAGTCCAGTCTGGTCCTGCCCCTTCTTCTCTTTCCAAATATCCCGGGG
>CAZORV010000282.1:0-2726 GCA_964582215.1 uncultured Frigidibacter sp. | reverse complement strand
ATTTCTGCGCCAGCATCGGCACCAGATTGCCGCGATAGCGTTTGCCGTTGCGCTGGATGCCGGCGATCTTGTCGAAGAAGGACGACAGGATGCGGGTGTAGGGGTTGCGGACGCAGGTGAAGGCGAAGCTTTTGTGGGCCTTCACATTCGCCTCGATCAGCGGCTGGCTGTCCTCTTGCGCCCATTTCCGCAGGCCCGCCGTCGCGTCATGGATATCGCCGTCGTAAAAGCGGCCATGGTCGGAATAGAACATGATCTGGCCAATGGAAGAGCAGGCGCATTTCGGGACGACCCGATACACCATGCTTTCGCTTTCCGTCATCCATGTTCCGGGGAAACCCATCGTCACCAATCCTTGAAAACCGACATGCGTTTCCCCGAGGTAATCAAGTAAAGGTTGTCTTTTCAATGGCAGATCGGCTTTACACCCCATTGACGTCACAAACAGCTTGGGCGACGCCTGACAGATGGCCCGGATCGCATTCATTCTGCTTTGCCACAAGGACCCTGACGGGGTCATCGCCCAGGTGCGGCGGCTGACGGCGGCGGGGGATTTTGTCGCGGTCCATTTCGACCGGCGGGCAGCGGCGTCCGACCATCAGGCGATCCGGCGGGCACTGGCCGACAATCCCCGCGTGGTGTTCGCGGCGCGGCGTATTCGCTGCGGCTGGGGGGAATGGAGCCTGGTCGCGGCCTCGCTCCATGCGCTTCGGGCGGCCGAGGCGGCCTTTCCCGAGGCCACGCATTTTCACATGCTGTCGGGCGACTGCATGCCGATCAAGACCGCCGAGTTCGTGCATGAGCGGCTGGCGGCGGCGGACGTCGACTATATCGAATGTTTCGACTTTTTCGACAGCGACTGGATCAGGACCGGCCTCAGGGAAGAGCGGCTGATCTACCGGCATTATTTCAACGAACGCGGCCGCAAGTGGCTGTTTTACAAAAGTTATGAGCTGCAGAAGCGGCTGGGCCTGAAACGCGCCGTGCCCGCCGATCTGCGCATCATGATCGGCAGCCAGTGGTGGTGCCTCAGGCGCCGCACGGTCGAGGCGGTGCTGGGGTTCTGCGCCGCGCGCCCCGATGTGATGCGGTTTTTCCGCACCACATGGATCCCCGACGAGACCTTCTTTCAGACCATCGTGCGGCATCTCGTGCCGCTTGCCGAGATCCGGCTTCGGACGCCGACCTTCCTGATGTTCACCGACTACGGGATGCCGGTGACCTTCTACAATGACCATCATGATTTTCTGCTGGCCCAGGATTATTTCTTCGCCCGCAAGATCAGCCCGGGCGCCGGCGACCTGAAGCGGCGGCTCGGCGATCTTTATGGCCGGACGGGGGTGGGTTTTGCCCTGTCGGACGAGGGGCGGGCGCTGCACGGGTTCGTCACCAGCCGCGGCCGCGCCGGGCGGCGGTTCGCCAGCCGCATCTGGACCGCCGAGGAGGGAATCGGCCTGAACCGGCGCCTGCTGATCGTCGTGTGCAAGAAGTGGCATGTGGCCAAGCGCCTGGTGGCGCGGATTCGCGAACGGACCGGGCTGCCGGCGGTCGACTATCTGTTCACCGAGGAGGCCACGGCACTGCCCGATCTTGGCGGGGTCGAGACCTCGCTGGCCAAGCGGGGGCGGCACCGGCGGGCGCTTCTGCGGCGGCTGTTCGAGCATTTCGGCCGGGACCAGCTGGTGATCTGCCTCGATACGGCCGATTTCGACCTGATCCGCGACTTCTACGGCGACCGCGCCGAAGTGCGGCTTCTGGAGGTGCAGTGCGACTTTTCGGACGACTATCTTGCCGGCCACGCCCGGCGGGTCGGTCTGGCGGGGGCGGCGACAAGTGACGCAACGATGGCGGCGCTTTTGCCGACGGTGCGGTTCGACGTGCGCTTTGAAAGCGACCGGATCAGGGATGCGGACCTGCCGCAGTCCTACCGGATGCGGCAAGGCGCCACGAGCGACGAGAATGCCGTGCCTTTGTCGCGCTTTCTTGCTATTTCGCCCGAGACCGCGCACGAAATCGCGGCAACCGCCCATCTGTTCGACGACTGAGGTGCCCGATGGCTTATGACTACGACCCGCAGAATGTCTTTGCCCGCATCCTCAGGGGGGAAATCCCGAACCGGACGGCGCTGGAAACCGCCCATACGCTGGCCTTTCACGATATCCGCCCGCAGGCGCCCGTCCATGTGCTGGTGATCCCCAAGGGGCCTTACGTGAATTTCGACCATTTCGCGGCCGAGGCGAGCGACGGGGAGATTGCCGATTTCCACCGGACGGCGGCGGCGCTTTGCCGCCAGCTTGGCATCGCGCCCGGCGAGGGGCAGGCCGGCTATCGTACCATATCCAATGCGGGTGACGACGGGCATCAGGAAGTGCCGCACTATCATCTTCACATCCTCGGCGGCCGCCCGCTCGGCCCGATGCTCAGCAGCTGACTTGCCCCAGCGCCGCGCCCGGCTATGATGGGCGGAACCGAACGAACGGAGCCAATATGCCGATCCAAGCGCCCGAGACCGAAGTGATCAATGTCTGGAAAATTGCCTGCGACGGCGGCGAGGGGGCGCTTGGCCATCCGCGCGTCTGGCTGGCGGTGCCGCAGGAGACCGGCGTTGTCGAATGCGGCTATTGCGACAAGAAATTCGTCCATGAGAACTTCATCGAAAAACTGAAGGGCTGAGCAAGGGGGCTGTCTGCCCCCTCTTGCCCTTCGGGCAATTCACCCCCGAGGAT
>CAZORV010000281.1:0-2740 GCA_964582215.1 uncultured Frigidibacter sp. | reverse complement strand
TGCGCGCGCCGGCCCATGATGGACAGGATTCCGGAATGATGGCGGACAGCATTCCGGCGGCATGGCGGACAGTGTTCTGGAGCCATGCCGGACAGTTTGGACCGCCGAGCGGAATGGTGTCCGGCATGCTCGGAACGCTGTTCGCCTAGCCCCTGGAGAGGGGCGTCTCGACGCAAGCCTTATCCACCGGCCACCCTTCGCCCTTTTTGTGAAAGGAGCGAAGCGGTGGCCCAGCCGAGGCTTGCGATGCAAAAGATCAAAGACGTTTTACGACTTCACCTGGTAGGCGGCGTCAGCAGCCGCCGGCAATTGGCCCGTGCGGTGGGTTGCGGCAAGAGCGCCGTCGCCGATTGCCTGCGACGCGCGGCGGTGGCCGGCCTGGACCGCTGGGAGACGATCGCGGGACTGGATGAGGGGGAGCTGGAGCGGCGGCTGTATCCCGCCAGCACAGCGCCGACACTCCGCGTACCGCGTGCACTGCCAGACTGGGCGAAGATCCGCGAGGAGCTGGCCCGGCGCGATCACCACGTGACGCTGGCGCTGCTATGGACCGAGTACAAGGCCGAGCACCCCGCGGGCTATCAGTACTCGCAGTTCGTGGATCTGTATCGGCGCTTCGAGAAGAAGCTGTCCGTCGTGCTGCGCCAGCAGCATCGCGCCGGGGAGAAGGTGTTCGTCGACTACTGCGACGGCCTCGCGCTGATCGACCCGGAAACCGGCGAGCTGATCCCCACGCAACTGTTCGTCGGCGCCCTGGGGGCGAGCTCGTACACGTTCGCCACCGCCACGCCGTCACAAGAGCTGCCGGTGTGGCTGGACTGTCACGTCCGGATGTACGAGTACATGGGCGGCGTCGCCGCCCTGACCATTCCCGACAATTTACGCAGCGGCGTGTCGCGCCCCGATCGATACGAAGCGGAGCTCAATCCGTCCTACCGCGAACTCGCACAGCACTACGGCACCTGTGTGATCCCGGCGCGGATCAGAAAACCGCGCGACAAAGCCAAGGTGGAAGCGGCGGTTCTGGTGGCACAGCGCTGGATCCTGGCGGCCTTGCGACACCGTAGATTTTACCACTTGAACGAGTTGAACGACGCGATCGGCGAGTTGCTCGAGCGGCTCAACGAGCGGGTGATGCGTCACGTGAAGCAGTCGCGGCGGCAGCTGTTCGAACGCCTCGATCGTCCCGCGCTGAAGGCACTGCCGCCGCAGCCCTACGAATACGCCGAGTGGGGGCAAGTCCGCGTCAACATCGATTATCACGTCAGCGTGGACGAGCACTTCTACAGCGCCCCCTACACGCTGATCCACGAGACGCTCTGGTACCGCGCCAGCCACCGTACGGTGGAGCTGTTCCACCAGGGCAAACGCATCGCCAGCCACGTGCGTAGCTTCACGAAGTACGGCTACAGCACCGAGCCCTGCCATCGACCCGCTTCGCATCGCGCGCATCTGGAATGGACGCCCTCGCGACTGATCCGCTGGGGCCAGTCGATCGGCGCCAACACCGCGGCGGTCATCGAGTACGTGCTCAGAGCCAAGCCGCATCCCGAGCAGGGATACCGCTCGGCGCTCGGCATCCTGCGGCTGGCCAAGAAGTTCAACCCGAGCCGACTGGAGCAGGCCTGCGAGAGGGCGCTCGCGATCCAGGCGCCGAGCTACAAAACCGTCAAGACGCTGCTGGAGCGGCGCATGGAGGCCGCGCCGCTGCGCGACGGCGCGGTGGCAACCGACGATGCCGCCACGCCCTTGGGTGCGGCCAACGTGCGCGGCCGCGGCTATTACCACTGAGCCGCGACGACTTGCTTTCCCCGCGACGAGCAGGAGGTGCCCCCATGGCCGCAACCTGACGGATATCTTCGCCTTCGACCTTCACTACCACTGCAAGGAGAGACATCGTGTTGTTGGAACAGACCCATCAGAAACTCATCGTCATGAAGCTGTTCGGCATGGCGCATGCGCTGAAAGATCGTCTCGAGCGCGTCGACCACCACAGCTTGAGCAAAGCGGAGGTCATCGGCCTGTTGGTCGATGATGAATGGCTGCATCGGGAAAATCGCAAGCTGACCGCGCGCCTGAAAGTCGCTCGGTTCAAGGAGCGCAGCGCCTGCATCGAGAATATCAACTACGCCGCTTCGCGCACGCTGCGCAAGGACCAGGTACTGGAGCTGGCGCAGAATCGCTGGATCGCCGCGCACCAATGCGTCCTGATCACCGGGCCCAGCGGTTCCGGCAAGAGCTTTCTCGCACAAGCCCTCGCGCAGCACGCCTGCCGCAGCGGCTTCAGCGCTCAATACCTGCGGCTACCGACGTTGCTCAGCCAGTTCGTCCAGGCACGCGCGCAAGGAACGTACGATCGGCTGCTGAAACGGCTCGCCAAGTTGTCGCTGCTCGTGATCGACGATTTTGGGCTGGCCGCTCTGAGCGAGATCGAGAAACAGGATCTGCTCGAGGCAATCGAGGAACGCTACGGATCCGGGGCGTCGATCCTGACCTCGCAATTGCCGATCGGCGACTGGCACGAGTATCTCGGCGGTGGACGCATCGCCGACGCCATCCTCGACCGGCTGGTTCACTCCGCGCACCGCATCGAACTGTCATCCCGAGAATCGATGCGCAAGGAGCGCTCCTTCTTGAAGCATGGCGGACAGTCTGATACATAACCCGCCGACTTGCGTCGCTACGCTCCGACGCTGTCCGCCATCGCCGGTTGAAGTGTCCGCCATGGCCGGAATGCGCA
>CAZORV010000280.1:0-2752 GCA_964582215.1 uncultured Frigidibacter sp. | reverse complement strand
AGCCCCGGCCCTCGATCGTCAGGGCAAAGGTGCCCTGCACTTCCTCGCAGGCGCGGACGCAGCGCGAACAGACGATGCATTTGGACGGGTCATAGCTGAAATAGGGGTTGCTGTCGTCCTTGGGCAGCCACTGCGGATTGGCCTCGCCATTGGTGCGGACCTCGAAATGCGTGGTCTTGGCCTCGTAACGCACGTCGCGCAGGCCCACGGCCCCCGCCATGTCCTGCAGCTCGCAGTCGCCGTTCGACACGCAGGTCAGACAGTCCAGCGGATGGTCCGAGATATAAAGCTCCATCACCCCCTTGCGGATCTGCTTCAGCCGCGCGGTCTGGGTATGGACCACGATCCCCGGCGCCACCGGCGTGGTGCAGCTGGCGGGCGTGCCCGCCCGGCCGTCGATCTCGACCAGACACAGACGGCAGGACCCGAAGGCATCGACCATGTCGGTCGCGCAAAGCTTCGGCACCGAAATGCCCGCCTCTTTCGCCGCCCGCATGATGCTGGTGCCCGCGGGGACCGTGACGGCAAACCCGTCGACGGTCAGGGTCACCATCTCTTTCGCCTTCGACGCCGGTGTACCGTAGTCGGCATCGGGAATGATGAAGTCTTTCATTCGGCAGCCTCCTTGGCGCGCGCGAAATCGTCGGGGAAATGGGTCACGGCGCTCATCACCGGATAAGGTGTAAAACCGCCAAGCGCACAGAGCGAGCCAAGCTTCATCGTATGGCAAAGATCCTTCAGGATCGGCATGGCCGCGGGATCACCCGCCGCGATCCGGTCGACAGTTTCCACGCCGCGCACCGCGCCGATCCGGCAGGGCGTACACTTGCCGCAGGACTCGATCGCGCAGAACTCCAGCGCAAAGCGCGCCATCCGCAGCATGTCGGCGCTGTCGTCAAAGACCGTCAGGCCGGCATGGCCGATCAGCCCCTCCTTGCCCGCAAACTCCTCATAGCCAAAGGGCGTGTCGAAAAGGGCACGCGGGAAATAGGCGCCAAGCGGCCCGCCCACCGGCACCGCCTTGACCGGCCGGCCGCGGGCCGTGCCGCCGCCGATCCGGTCGACGATATCGCCCAAGGTCAGGCCAAAGGCCGTCTCGTACAGCCCGCCGAACTTCACGTTCCCGGCGATCTGCAAGGGGATCGTGCCGCGCGACCGGCCAAGACCGAAGTCCTTGTAATAGGCCGCGCCCCTTTCCAGGATCACCGGCACCGTCGCCAGCGAGATGACGTTGTTCACCACCGTGGGCTTGCCCATGAACCCCTGCAGGGCGGGCAGGGGCGGCTTGGCGCGCACCACGCCGCGCTTGCCCTCAAGGCTGTTCAGAAGGCTGGTTTCCTCGCCGCAGACATAGGCCCCGGCGCCGGCCCGGATCTCGATGTCGAACGCCATGCCCGACCCCAGAACCGACGGCCCGATCAGGCCCAGCGCCCGGCCGTTGTTGACCGCGCGGCTCATCACCTCGATCGCATCGGGATATTCCGACCGGACATAGACATAGCCCCTGGTCGCGCCCACGGCGACACCGGCAATGATCATGCCCTCGATCAGGGTGAAGGGATCGCCTTCCATGATCATCCGGTCGGCAAAGGTGGCGCTGTCGCCTTCGTCCGCATTGACGACGATGTACTTCTGATCGGCCTTCGCGTCGGCCACGGTCTTCCACTTGATCCCGGTCGGAAAGCCTGCGCCCCCCCGGCCGCGCAGACCGCTTTCGGTCACCTCGGCCACGATCTCGGCGCCCGTCATCGCCAGCGCCCGCCGCAGACCGACCAGCCCGCCATGCGCCTCATAATCTCCCAGCGACAGGGGGTCGATCACGCCGCAACGCTGAAAGGTCAGCCGCGTCTGCCCCTTCAGGAAGGCGATCTCCTCGGTCAGCCCCCGCGCCAGCGGATGCGCGCCAAAGCCCGCGTCGAAAAGCCCGGCCACATCGCCCGCGCCGACCGGACCAAAGGCCATCCGCCCCGCATCCGTCTCGACCTCGACCAGAGGCTCCAGAAACACCATGCCGCGCGATCCGTTGCGGACCAGCGTCACCGCCAGCCCGCGCTTGGCCGCCTCGGCCTCGACCGCCGCCGCAACCTCGTCGGCGCCCAGCGCCCGGGCCGCCGCATCGCGGGGCACATAGATCTTCATGCTCATGCCCCGGCCTCCGCCAAAATCGCGTCAAGCTTCGCCGGATCGACCCGCCCGACAACCTTGCCGTCGACCAGCGCCGCCGGCCCGCAGGCGCAAAGCCCCAGACAGAAGACCGGCTCCAGCGTCACCTTGCCGTTCTTCGTCGTGCCATGCCAGTCAACCCCCAGCCGCGCCCGCGCATGGTCGGCCAGCGCATCGGCGCCCACCGACTGACAGGATTCGGCCCGGCACAGCTTGACCACATGCGCGCCCGCCGCTTCGGTGCGGAAATCATGGTAGAACGACATGGTCCCGTGGACTTCCGCCCTGCCGATGTTCAGCGCCTCGGCGATCACCGGGATCGCCATCTGCGGCACATGACCGAATTCATGCTGGATCGCATGAAAGATCGGCAGCAGCGGCCCTTCCAGCCCGCTGAGACCAGCGATGATCTCGCGGATACGCTCTTCGGACGGAATGGCGGGCATGGAACCTCCGGTTGGCAATTGCCCTCCGGCGATACAGGTCATTCATTGATGAATCAATATGCATCAACCGTCGATCAATAGCCAAATCCTATCACTTCACTCTCCATTTTCTGTCCCCAAATATCCCGGGAGGGTGCGGGAGG
>CAZORV010000279.1:0-2757 GCA_964582215.1 uncultured Frigidibacter sp. | reverse complement strand
TCCTTGTGGAGGCTGAATCACGCTGCCAGCGCAAGATCAATGGGTCCTGACCCTAAGGTGCTGCTTCGGGTGAGGCGACCGTTCCAATGACGAGCGTCCGGTCCATGCTTGATAGGGTGCGCAAGCTTGAGGCCGCACGCGCTGCGCCTCGATCCCCTATCGAGCTGACCTACGGCAGCTTCGATGCCTTCGAGGACCAGACCCTTGCCCTGATTGACGAGGGGAAGCTGGACCGGGGTGACATGGTTGCGGTGCTGACAGCGCTTCGGCGCTGGCACGCGGACAGGGTTTGGGGCGGCTGGCGATATAAGGGAGATGGGTCCCCGGAGTATGCGCGGTGACTGCTATTCGTCCCCCTTGGTTACCGCAGGCAGACCCCGGGCAGGGGGTACAGCAGCAGCCGCAGGTCCGTACGCGGGTAAGGGTCGCACCCGCCCCTAAGTGCGCTGTACGCCCTGCGCAAGCGCCCGACAGCTACGGCTTCATTGAACCGGGGCAGTGGCCGTGGGACGGGGGCAAGCGACGGGAGTCTGTGCTGGACTGTGACCACGGTGCCGCGAGGGAAGTTCGGAAAGTGGGTTGGCGGTGCTGCATGAAATGCTCGAAACCCTTCTTCAGCGCCGACGTAGTTCGACAGCGCCTGTGCCCGTTGCACCGAAGGTCGGAGGAATAGAAAATCCGCTGGGGGTCATGACACCCAGCCCCAGCGTTGCGCGGACACAGTGCCTTCCCGCGCCGAGGACAAGGAAACCGTCCCTCGTTAATCGAACGGTCCCGGCAGCGGGGTGATCTCCTTCACCTGACGCTGTAACGCCCTGCACCCCCGGTGCGGGGCGTTTTGCTTACTTTGGGGATTCGGTGACCGCAGTTGCAAGCTTACGGGTTTGGACTACCCGCCGAACTTACGTAGTACTTATGGGTCTTTTGGATGCACCGCGCCCCCGCCGGGGCGCTAGCTATAAGTGCATGTTTTGGCTAGTTTATTTTGGTGGAGCCAGGGAGGATCGAACTCCCGACCTCTTGAATGCCATTCAAGCGCTCTCCCATCTGAGCTATGGCCCCACCGAGGCGCAGACCATCCGGTCCGCGTGGGCAGTCCTATAGGCAGTCGTGCCGGTGGGTGCAAGCGGAAAAATGCGGGCCGGGCGAGGGTTTGCGGCAAAGCAAAAGGCGCCGCACAGGGCGCGGCGCCTCGGTTCCTGTCGGGCCGGCAAGGGCCTCAGACGTCGTCGTCACCGCCCGCGACATCGGCGATCTCGTCCAGCGAGACATTGTCATCCTCGTCATCTTCAAGAAGATCGTCGTCCAGCTCGACATCGCTGGCGGCCTCTTCCAGATCGGTCTCGTCGGCCAGATCGTCGAGGTCGAGATCGCGTTCCTTGACCACGGCCTTTTCGGCGATCATCACCCTGCCGCGATTGGCGACCAGGCTTTCGGCCGAAAATCCGTGGCCGCATTCGGGGCAGGTCATCGGGTCGCGCCGCAGGTCGTAAAAGCGGCTTGCGCAATGCGGGCAAAGGCGTTTGACGCCCCATTCATCCTTGGGCATGGAACACTCCTTCCAGTGCGCTCTGTCTCAGAGTCGCAGCCAACTGCCACAAGTCCGGGGGGCTGTCAAACCCTTTGCGGGCCATCGGCCGATGGCCGGGCGACCGGGTGTTTGGGGCTTTTAACCGGCGCGGTTCGCGGCCAGAATGCCGGTCAGGCAGGCGGGGCAGCGAGGCAGGTCCGATGATCCGGCATCTTCCGGGCGACGATGAGGTCGCGCTGATTCTGCGCCGTTCGGCGCGGGTGCGGCGGTTTTCGCTGCGGGTCTCGCGGCTGGACGGGCGGGTCACGCTGTCGATGCCCGCCCATGCCCGCGAATCCGAGGCGCTGGCCTTTGCCGCCGCACAGGCCGACTGGATCCGGCGGATGCAGTCGGGCGCGGTTGCCGCGACCCGGGTCGGCTTCGGGACGGCGCTGCCGGTCGAGGGGCGGCTGTTGACGCTGACCCCGGGGGCGGTGCGCGCGCCGCTGGTCGACGGCGACCGGCTGATCCTGCCCGACGGCGCCGACCGCGCGGCGGCGCGGGCGCTGGCCTGGCTGCGGCTTCTGGCACGGGCGCGGCTGCAGGCGGCGTCGGATGGCTATGCCGCCCGCATCGGCCGCAACCATGCCGGCCTGACGCTGCGCGACACGCGGTCACGCTGGGGTTCCTGCGCCCATGACGGGCGGCTGATGTATTCCTGGCGGCTGATCATGGCGCCGCCCGCCGTCCTTGACTATGTCGCGGCGCATGAGGTTGCCCATCTGGCCGAGATGAACCACTCGCCCGCCTTCTGGGCTGTCGTCCGTGACCTGATGCCCGGTTATGAGGTCCACCGCCGCTGGCTGAAGCGCGAGGGCAACCGCCTGCAGGCCTACCTCTTCACCGATCCGGCGGCGTAGGGGGCACCGGCCCCCCGCTGACCGCGCCGTTGACCCCGGCCCCGGGCCGTGATCACATCGGCCCATGACCCTTGCGCCGCGCCCCCGCGACCCCGGCTTTGCCACGCACGACCGGCTGTACCGGGCGCTGCGCCAGCAGATCATGCATGGTGAGTTGCCGCCCGGTCGGGCGCTGACGCTGCGCGGGCTGGCGCAAAGCTTCGGCGTGTCGATGACGCCCGCGCGCGAGGCCTTGCGGCGGCTGGCGGCCGAGGGGGCGGTGACCCTGTCATCCTCGGGCCGGGTGGCGACGCCGGAACTGACCGGCGAGCGGATCGAGGAACTGGC
>CAZORV010000278.1:0-2758 GCA_964582215.1 uncultured Frigidibacter sp. | reverse complement strand
ACGCCCGGCTGGTCGGAAACTTCCTGGATGCCCGGAATCGACGAACCGCCATCGTCCTTCTTGTCGGGCGGCTGCCCACGTCCGCCGCGACCGCCACCGCCGAACTGGTACGGCAGGCTGGCCCGCGTGGGCACGGCCACGCCGCCGACCTTGTCGAGCTCAAAGCGGCTGTCGTGCAGCGAAGCGACGATGGTGTCCAGGTAACGAGCTTCGGCGAAGGCCGAGGCATCCTTCATCTCGAGCTTCTCGGTCTTGACGCCCGTGGTGTCCGGCGTACCGTCCGCGCGCAGCGGCACGCTGACCACGAGCAGGGCGCGCCCGCGCAGCCCCTTGTTTTCCGGCGGACGCAACCGCCCCATTTTGACCACATGCGGCCCGTTGCTCGCCTGCGCCAGGCGCACGCCGAACTGGCCGTCCGGTTTCGGCTCCATGACCAGTTTCAGGTAAAGCGTCGTTTCGCTGGCGACGGCCGCGCCGTCTTTCCTGGCAGGCGTGAACGGTAGCTTTTGCGCCAGCCCGATGGCGATGCGGTTCAAGGCTTCGACGGCTTCGGGGTCGGGTAGCGGCTGTGCGGACTGAACCTTGCCGGCCGCATCGATCTGCACGCGCAAGGAAATCGTTTTCTCCCGCGCCAGATCGGGACTGGCTGCCCAGGAAGCGAACGGCAGGCAAAGCGACAACAACAAGGCGAAACGGAAAAACGAAGACATGGCAGGCCCTCCCCGGCTCGGCAGGGGTCCATGCTAGCGCCGTCCGGCATTCGCAGCCTAGGCCAGAAGACAGGGGGGCGACGACGGCGGGACGAACACCAGCGGCGCGCGGACGAATCGCTCCCCCATGCATTCGAGGTTCACCCCCGGAGCGGACGCGCGGCTAAAATGAACCCCTGCCACGGAGCGAACCATGAGCCTGACCCCGGAACTGCGCGAACGCATCGAAACCCTGCTGGGCTCGAACCATGTGGTGCTCTTCATGAAAGGTTCGCCGCAGGGACCGAGCTGCGGGTTCTCGGCCAAGGCCGCCGGCATCCTCAATACGCTGGCGCCGGGTTACGCGCACGTCGACGTGCTGGCCGACCCCGAAATCCGCGAAGGCATCAAGGCTTACGGTCGGTGGCCGACCATCCCGCAGCTCTACGTCGGCGGCGAGCTGATCGGCGGCAGCGACATCATCGAACAGATGCTCAACAGCGGCGAGTTGCACGAAGTGCTGGGCCTGCCGGCGCCGGATCGCACGCCGCCGCAGTTGTCGATCACGCCGCGCGCGGCCGAGATGATCCGCAACGCGATGGCGAACGCCGAAGCCGGCATCGGCCTGCACCTGTCGGTGGATCCGCGCTTCCAGTCGCGTTTCGAACTGCGTCCGGTCGGCGGCCAGGAGATCGTCGCCGAGTCCGAAGGCATCCGCGTGCATTTCGACCTGGCCAGCGCACCGCGCGCCAACGGCATCCGCATCGACTGGGTCGAGGACGCGCGCGGGGCCGGCCTGGCCATCGACAATCCGAATGCGCCGCCGACGGTGAAGTCGATGACGGTGCAGGACCTGCACGACCGCATCATCGCCGGCGCCATCGACGTGATCGACTGCCGACCCGCGCATGCGCGCGCGGCCGCGCCCTTCCCGCACCCGCACGAAGTGCTGGACGAGGACAGCCACGAACGCCTGGCCGCCCTGCCGAAGGACCTGCCCCTGGCCTTCCTCTGCCACCACGGCCATTCCAGCCGTCAGGCGGCGGAACACTTCCGCCAGCTCGGTTTTCACGATCTCTACAACGTCGAGGGTGGTATAGATGCCTGGTCGACGCAGATCGATCCCTCCGTGCCCCGTTACTGAGGGTCTTGTTCCGGTGCGTGACTAAGGGCACCGGCTGCGTTTAGAGTAATTGCGCTATCTTGAAGTCCAGGGGCGTGGAAGACGCCCGGATCGGCCCGAACCACCGAAAGGGGGTAGGCATGAGGCGTTCGATCATCATCGCGACCTGTTTGGTCCTGGCAGCTTGCGGCGGCAGCGGCGGAGCAGCTCCGGCCGGCCCGAACGGCGTGGCGGCCAGCGCCTGCGACGCGTTCGCGAAGACGCGCATGGAAAACAAGGCTTACGAACTCGACCTGGCCGCGCTGGCCGGCAGCATGAAGCCGGAAGCCGACCTGCAGGTGCTCAGCGCGCCGATCGTCATCCAGCCGGGTACCGACGGCGAAGTGAAACAGACGCTGGAGTGCAAGGTGCGCATGAGCGCCGACGGCAAGACCGCCGACGTCATCAACATGACCTTCCTGTAGCTGACGAACCCGTAGCCCGGGTTGAGCGCTGGCGCGAAACCCGGGAAGAGTCAGCCAAGGGCAACCGATTTCGCTATTGCACTCCGCCCCGGGTTTCGGCCTGTGGCCTCAACCCGGACCACGAGTCCAGACGGCTCATTCGTCGAAGCGCAGGTGCTTGACCGATTTGCCGTGCCGGCGGATCAGCTTCAGCGCCTCGATGCCGATATTGATGTGCGCTTCGACGAAATTGTCGGTGACCTTGCGGTCGGACGCTTCCGTCTTCACGCCTTCCGGCACCATCGGCTGGTCCGACACCAGCAACAGCGCGCCGGACGGAATGCTGTTGGCGAAACCGGCCGCGAACACCGTCGCCGTCTCCATGTCGATACCCATGCAGCGCGTCTTGCGCAGATAGGCCTTGAATTCCTCGTCGTGTTCCCAGACGCGGCGGTTGGTGGTGTAGACGGTGCCGGTCCAGTAGTCGTGGCCGAGGTCGCGGG
>CAZORV010000277.1:0-2758 GCA_964582215.1 uncultured Frigidibacter sp. | reverse complement strand
GCCAGCCCCCCGGAGGGGCAGGCGCTGCCCGGTGGCTTTGGGCCACCGGGCGGTGCGGGTGGCAACGGCGTGTGTCGGCAGGGGCGATGGCCCCTGCCGACTTGAGCCGTGCGGTCCCATTCCCCGAGGCCGGGCCGAGTGGAAACGGCCGATCTTCCAGCGGAAAAACGGCCCCGCTTCCCTGGGAATCGCTCACCTTGGCCAGTTCGGCTCGCAACGACGATGGACCGGGCCCGCCCCGCCTGCCGACAGCACAAGGCGGGCGGGACGACCGGGCAGCGGTCATCCGCAGGCCTGCCCGGACCTCCCGTCGTCACCCGACATTTTACCGCCCGGATTGCGCCGCCCGCACTGAAATCGCGCGCCCGCGCGCGCGGCCCCGGACCGATCGTTCGGCGACATCGCGCCGAGTCTGTTGCGCGCCGCAAAACATTATCTTGATGCATGAAGGCATTGGATTGAATGTCGCGCCCAATAACAGGGTCGGCCACGCGCAAGCGCCCGGCAAATGGTTCCGGAATGGTGTCCCAATGGTGCAGGAATGACGACTTCGCCGCGCAAAGCCGCCAGCGCCGGGACCGGACCGGAGTCACGGCGCGGCGCAGTCGCCGGGGCGACGCCGCCGCTCGCCATCCACGTCCTGCAGCCGATGGCCTTTGACGGGATTGGCCCCAGCCAGACCTGCCTTTGGCTCTGCGAGGCCGCAGGCCGCCTCGGGGCTGATGTCCACGCCTACGGAACCCGCCGACGGACGGAACGGCCCCGGCACAGCCAGCTCTACCTGCCCTTCGGCAACATCGGCCTGGCCCTGCCCTATCAGCCCTCGGCCGACTTCCTGCAAAGCCGGATCGAACGGCGAATCCTTGAAGAGGTGCCCGCCGGCGCCATCCTGCACGTCTGGCCCTCGCTGACGCTGCCGACCTTCCGCGAACTGAAACGGCGCGGCTGCTTCGTCGCGGTCGAAATGATCAACCTGCACACGCGCACCGAAAAGCGCATCATCGAGGACGAGATGGCGCGCGAAAATTTCCACTACCGCCATTACGTGACCGACGACAAGATCGAGACCCAGCGGCAGATGCTGGCGGCGGCCGATCTGATCTTTGCCTCGAACCCGCAGACGGAACAGTCGCTGGCCGAACAGGGCATCGCGCCGGGCCGGATCGTCGCCACACGCTACGGCGCCGCGATGCGCCATGAACGCCGGGACTATGCGGCCGAGCGGCCGGTCTTTGCCTTTGTCGGGCGGATCAATCTGGAAAAGGGGGTTCACCACCTGCTCCGCGCCTGGCGGGCGGCGGGGCTTGATGGTGAATTGCACCTCTATGGCCGGGTCGACCCGGAGTTTGCCAAGCGCTATGGCGATTTGCTGGGCCAGCCATCGGTTGTGCTGAAGGGCTTCAGCCGGGAAATCTCCGATCACTACCGCACGGCGGACTGTTTCATCTTTCTGTCGCTGGCCGAAGGCGGCCCTCTGGTGTCGATCGAGGCGGCGGCGCACGGGCTGCCGATGATCGTCAGCCCGATGGGCGGCGGGCGGCTGGCCGAGGATGGGCGCACGGCCATGGTGGTCGATCCGGCCTGCACCACCGACGTCGCCGCCGCCATCCGGCTTCTCGGCCACTCCGCCTCGCTGCGGCAGCGGCTTGGGCGGGCGGCCTTTGCGCGATCGGCGGAATTCACCTGGGAAGTGGCCGCCGCCGAACGGCTGGCGGCGATTCGCGCGGCGGTCCGGGCCCCGGGTTGACGCAACGGCGCCGTTGAAAATCACCGGCGCCAGCCGGGCAGCGCATTTTGTGATCACACTTTTCTGGCGCGTGATCACAAACATCACTTTCTTTTTCGAACGCCTGCTTTTCATGCATTTATCATTTTGTCAGACCCCGCGCCTATGGCATGAGGCCTTATCGGCAATGACCATGACGGGACGCTTTTCATGAACATCCACGAATATCAGGCCAAGGCTCTTCTGCGCGACTATGGCGCCCCGGTGTCGGACGGGCGCGCGGTTCTGAAGGCCGAAGATGCCAAGACGGCGGCGGGTGCCATCGACGGCCCGATCTGGGTGGTCAAGGCGCAGATCCACGCAGGCGGCCGTGGCAAGGGCAAGTTCAAAGAGGCCGAGGCCGGCGAAAAGGGCGGCGTCCGCATCGCCCGCTCGGTCGAAGAGGCCGCGAACGAGGCCCGCAAGATGCTGGGCCGCACGCTTGTCACCCACCAGACCGGCGCGGCGGGCAAGGTCGTCAACCGCATCTATATCGAAGACGGCAGCGACATCGCGCGCGAACTCTACCTCGCCCTTCTGGTCGACCGCCAGTCCAGCCGCATCTCGTTCGTCGCCTCGCAGGAAGGCGGCGTGAACATCGAGGATGTGGCGGCGGAAACCCCCGAAAAGATCCTGTCCTTCAGCGTCGACCCGGCCACCGGCCTGTCCGACTTCCACGGCCGCCGCATCGCCTTCGGCCTCGGGCTGGAGGGCAATCAGGTCAAGCAATGCGTGGCGCTGGTCCGCACCCTCTACCGGCTCTTCGTCGAGAAGGACATGGAGATGCTTGAGATCAACCCCCTGGTCGTGACCAAGGACGGCGCGGTCAAATGCCTCGACGCCAAGATGGGTTTTGACGGCAACGCCATCTACCGCCACCCCGACATCGCCGCCCTGCGCGACGAGACCGAGGAAGACCCCAAGGAACTTGCCGCCTCGAAGTTCGACCTGAACTATATCGCGCTCGACGGCGAGATCGGCTGCATGGTCAAC
>CAZORV010000276.1:0-2777 GCA_964582215.1 uncultured Frigidibacter sp. | reverse complement strand
TCAGGCATAGCTACTCCTTATAGCTGATGCCTCCACGATCCGGGGTGAACCTCAGTGTACGGTGTCATCCCTGTGTCCAAGGATGGGGAGATCAGTGGTTCAGTTCACAGTAGACAGCATCACTGCCAGCGATGGAACGATCGTCGGCACTTCACACGAGGGATTATTGTTGTTCGTTGGGCCGAATAATGCGGGCAAGAGTAGAGCGCTTCGTGATATCCGAGGCTTAGCGCAGCGGGACGATTATGTGGGTCTCGTGATAACGAGCGAGACATTCACTAAGCATGGAGAGTTCTGGGACGTAGAGCGAGTCGTGCCTAGGCTTGCTGAAGGCAGGCAAGTATATGACGTGCCTGGGTGGGGCGCTGTTGGCATGAACGATATAAATCGCTCGTGGTTGGCTGTAACACATCTGGGCCCACTCACAGACTTGTTCTTCCTGCTCGCTGATGGCACGTCAAGGCTGACCGCTGGCAGCTCACAGCAAAGCTTCGAGGTAGGTATTGAGCCACCGTCGCAGCCCCTGCACCGGATTTACCTCGCGGTGGACCTGGAACGAGAACTTGAGCGGATGTCGCACGAAGCGTTCGGTCTACACCTAATGGTCGATCGGCTGGGAGGGAATAAGATCTCCCTCCGCCTGGGAAGCAAGCCCACTGCGGATTACGTAAGTGGTCGACCAACGCAAGAATTTATAGAACAATTGCGGGCCATGGTCAGGCTAGAGGACCAAGGCGACGGCGTTAGGGCATATATCGGCCTATTGCTCCTGATTCTCGCGGGTGGAGCAGAAGTACTCCTGATAGACGAGCCCGAGGCCTTTCTTCACCCACCGCAAGCTCGCCTCCTGGGGCGCGTCTTAGCCGATCAAGCGCGCGGCAAGCAGGCCTTCATCGCCACTCACAGCACGGACTTCTTGCAAGGCGTGCTCCAATCGGAGCGGCCGACTACGATCGTACGAGTAACCCGATCCGGCGATACCAATCATACGGCAGTGCTTGATGAGAACGCGCTCAAAGCATTTTGGTCAGATTCACTTCTTCGGCATTCAAACGTACTCGACGGTCTGTTCCACGACGCTGTCATCGTATGTGAATCTGATTCTGATTGTCGCTATTATTCAGCTGTGTTGCATCAACTAGGTAAAGTCGAAGGCGCCGCCACCCGGGACTTGGAGCTCCTCTTCACGTACTCCTCTACCAAGTCGAGGATGGCGGTGGTAGCGAGAGCTCTCAAGGCTGTCAACGTCCCAGTGGTGGTGGTGGCGGATCTTGACATTCTTAGGCGGGAACCGAATGATCTAAAGAAGCTGGTAGGCGATATGGGGGGTGACTACGATGAAATGTCTGCCGACCACATCGCCGTGGCGAGTGCGCTCGATCCGGTGGCTCCGCTCTTGAAGTTGTCACTAAGGGACGCATTCAATGATGCCATCGATGCCATCGACTCCTCGACTATCGATGATAAGGCGGCAGAGAAATTGCGCAAAATAATCAAAGGTGAGAGCGGCTGGGACAGAGTCAAACAGGGCGGCATAGCCATGGTCCCCGCCGGGACGGCGCGCGGCGCCGCAGACCGATTGGTGAATCGCTTAAGGGAGATTGGGATACTTATCGTGACTGTAGGGGAGCTAGAGCGATTTGTCCCCCAGGTGGGCGGGCACGGGCCCCGATGGGTTGCGTCAGTGCTTGAGAAGGAGCTGCACAAGAACTCAAGTGAGGAAGCCAAGACTTTTGTCGAGTCGATACGGGATGCGGCAATGAGCGCACTGCAGCGGACCCTCAAGGCATAGCGAGACGTGCCGCTGATACCTCGGAGATCTATTACATCGCCACTGCCCGACCTTTTGAAGCAGATTGCGGCGCGGGCCCGGACCAACCTCAGCGGAAGATAGAATTCAAGGATCGGGGCAAGCCAACCCGGTCATGGTCCGTTCCCGCGTTGCATCGCGG
Organism: uncultured Frigidibacter sp.; assembly: GCA_964582215.1. Taxonomy (GTDB): domain Bacteria; phylum Pseudomonadota; class Alphaproteobacteria; order Rhodobacterales; family Rhodobacteraceae; genus TMP-24. The sequence continues at coordinate 825 of CAZORV010000276.1, read as the reverse complement.
TTGGTTATCCCCAGGCCGACGTCAGCCGCTTCCTCACTCCCCCAAATGAAGCCTGGATAGCTCCCGTCAACTGGCTGATGGCGCGCAAGAGGCGCTCTCGTCCCGGATCCCCCTCCGGGACTACGGCGCCTGAGCCGGCGTGGCCGAGACCTGGGTAATTCTCACTGAGGTCGAATCGAAATGCCTCGTCACTCAAGACGAACTCGTTCCAGGCTTCATAGACGTGCTCTGGTGCGAGTAGACGCATGCGCGCAGTTATGAGGTCGGCGTGCTTCACCTCTGGTGGTCTAGAAAGGTCGAAGAATTCGTAGACGACAGCATCGGCCAACTGCTGGGAGACCTGCGCGTTTGTCAAAGCGTCTATGTAGAGGGCAGCTCGCGCGTCGCGCTGCCAAGCCCGGTTCTGGTTTCGAGCTGTGACGGCTCCCTGAAGTACAGGGGCCAGTGCGGTTGTAAGGAGACCAGCGAGGGCGATGATGAGCGTAGCGGCGTCCATGCCGAAAGCGTTCCATACCGAGCCTGGGTAACGGCTCTCGTGCATCGGATGGAATGCCAGTCGAGGGTAGACCAAGTGGCACTGCTGCGAGGACCGGCCCGCAGCGGGCGAGGACACGGACCGCAGCCGTGGCGAGCGCAGCGAGCCGTCTTGACTTCCAAGAGCACAGATCAGCGGAGCAGGCTTGACCGCCTGTCCCGTCACTCGCGGTGGCGGTCGTGTCGCCAAGAGGGCTCACACCCGGCTGCGAGCCTAGTGAGAGCCGCTTTCGAACTGGCATCCCCAACGGGATTCGAACCCGCGCTGCCGCCTTGAAAGGGCGGTGTCCT
>CAZORV010000275.1:0-2786 GCA_964582215.1 uncultured Frigidibacter sp. | reverse complement strand
GTGCACGACCGTGACCGCTTGACGCTGACCGATCAGGGCGCTGTCGAGGTGTTCATCGGTGAGGAGGCTCGCCGCCTGTCCGTCTCGACTGGGCTCTTCCGTGACAGCGTGACCGTCAGCGGCGCGCGTGCGCGCAGGCTGAAGGGGCTGCGACGTCGAGACGGTCGTGACGTGAGGGCAGCGATCGCGGTTGTCGTGGCACATGGCGAGCTAGGTCCGAGTCTGGCCCGGGCGGCAGGCTGTCAGGCCGCGTTCGAGCGACTCCTTGCCGCCCATCTGACGGAACAGCGCTGGATCGCCCACGACTCCATCGAACGCGTGCTCGCAGACCTCCCCAGTCGGGCCGAGTGGACGGCCGCGCTCGGCTCGACGGGGCGTTCGGCCCTCAGCGACCTGCTCACAGATGTCGAGATCCACGCGCTTGCCTTCATTGACGAGGACCACCGCGCCCGCGTCGCCGCCGCGAACCAGGAGATCCTCCAGCGCGAGCTCAGGACGCGGCGGGCCTTCTTCGACACCGTGGAGAAGGCGCCCCTGACTGAGCAACAGGCGGCCGCCGTGGTCGCCTTCGACAACCGGGTTCGGGTCATCGCCGCAGCCGGGTCGGGCAAGACGTCGGTGATGGTGGCCCGGGCCGCGTACGCGATCGCTCGCGGCTTCGTCCCCGGCGATCGCATCCTCATGCTGGCCTTCAACGCCGACGCCGCAGCCGAACTCCAGCAGCGAGTGAGCGCCCGACTGGGTGCGCTGGGGCTGCCCACGGACGCGGTACGGGCCAGCACGTTCCACTCGTTCGGCCTGTCGCTGATCGGGGCGGCAACCGGCCGAAAGCCGAGCGTCGCGCCGTGGGTGACCAACGGCTCCGATGTGGCCAAGGTCGAGCAGATCGTCGACCAGCTCCGCGACTCCTCCCCGGACTTCCGGTACAAGTGGGACGCCTTCCGCCTGCTGTACGGGCGCATGGCTGAGGACGCCGATGGAGGCGAGCCCGACAGCTACGACCGCACGACACGGCTCACGGGGTTCCAGACCTACCGCGGCGAGACCGTGCGCAGCCAGGGCGAGCGGCTGATCGCTGATTGGCTGTTCCTCAACGGGGTCGACTACGCCTACGAACACCCCTACGTCCACGACGTCGCGGACAGCGATCACGTCCAGTACCGGCCCGACTTCTTCTACCCCGATGCCCAGATCTGGCACGAGCACTGGGCGCTGGGGCCGGATGGCCAGCCTCCCGCCAGCTTCACCGGGTACGCCGAGTCGATGCGCTGGAAGAAGCAGATCCACCAGCGCTACGGCACCACCCTCGTCGAGACCACCTGGCACGAGATCATCGACCTCAGTGGCTTCACGGCGCTTGCGGGGAAGCTTGAGGGCCACGGCCTGCACCTCGACTGGAACCCCGACCGGCCCATCCCCGGGGCCAAGCCCCTGGAACACGAACGGCTCGCCCGCCTGGTCCGCACCTTCCTCTCGCACGTCAGGTCCGCGTCGCTCACCCGCGACGACATCGACGCGCGACTGCGCGAGCAGCCCGAACGCAACAACGCGCGAACCCGACTGTTCCTCGACCTCTACTGGCAGATCCACGACCGGTGGGAAGCCGACCTCCAGGCCGAGAACGCCGTGGACTTCGACGACATGCTCGTGACGGCCGCCGAGCTCGTCGAGCGGGACCCGGCCCTCGCCGGCTATGACCTGGTGATGGTCGATGAGTTCCAGGACTCCAGCCGGGCCCGTGCCCGACTGACCAGGGCCCTGCTGCAGGGCACGGACAAGCACCTGCTCGCCGTTGGTGACGACTGGCAGGCCATCAACAGGTTCGCGGGCGCGGACCTGTCGATCATGACCGACTTCGCGGCCTACTTCGGACCTGCCCAGACCCGCCGGCTGGAGACCACGTTCCGCTGCACCCAGACCATCGCCGACGTCGCCAGCCGCTTCGTCTCCCGAAACCCGGCGCAGATCAGCAAGACCGTGAGAGCCGCCCGTGGTGGCGGTGGTGCGCCCGTGACGATCGTGCGAGTGGACACCCGTGAGGCGATCCCGAGTGCGATCGCGGCACGCCTCGCGCACTTGGCCGCGGCCGCGCCTGGCAGCAGCGTCGACGTCCTCGGCCGGTACCGCTTCGACCAGCAACTCGTCCCGCGCCAGCGATTCCCGCAGCTCACGATCACGTTCCGGACCGCCCACGGGTCGAAGGGGCTCGAGGCCGACCACGTCATCCTGCCCAACCTGACCACGGGCACCTACGGCTTCCCCAGCCAGATCAGCGACGACCCCGTCCTGACCCTCGCCATGTCCAGCGACGACGGCTTCCCCCACTCCGAGGAACGCCGCCTGTTCTACGTCGCCCTGACCCGAGCACGGAACAGCGTCACGATCTTCACCGTGACCGGGCTGGAGTCGCCCTTCGTTGTTGAGCTTCTCAACGACCCCGATGTCGTCGTGGACACCTCACGGGCCACCGCGACTGACGTGCGAGTCTGCCCGGCGTGCGGTGAAGGCACTCTCGTCCTCCGCAGGGGACGCTACGGGGACTTCCTGGGCTGCAGCCGGTTCCCGAAATGCCGCCAGACCGCGAGAGTGTGATGCTCTGGTTCGACACGGTTGGGGGCTTGGGTCACCTCCACGCGCAGATCATCACAGAGATCCCCTCGCTGGCCTAAGAACGAAAAGGTCCACCGCCTCGACGAACTCCTTCGTCGCCAGCTGCCTCGGCGACTCCGAGCCCCGGGTTCCGCAGTATGTAGGCAGACGGGGTGGTATCGGTGCTGGTCAGGGCC
>CAZORV010000274.1:0-2796 GCA_964582215.1 uncultured Frigidibacter sp. | reverse complement strand
CGCGACCGCCATTCGCTGATCATGTCGGGGGCGGCGATCCTGCAGGCGCTGATGCGGATCTGGCCGACCGACCGGCTGTCGGTCGCCGACCGGGGCCTGCGCGAAGGGTTGCTTTATGCGCAGATGTCGGCGGATGGCGTGCTGGAAGACGGGCCGTTCTGAGCCTGTCCGCCGGCGCGATTGCGGCGGGCGGCGGGTTTGAGTATTTGGGCAAAGAAAAAGCGGCAGACCCCCGGGGGGAGATGATGGCCAAGACACCCTCGGGGAACACATCGGGGCGCGGGACGCGCGAATTGCGGGTGCGGGTCAAGACCGCCAAGGGCCGCAAGCTGTCCTCGACGCTGTGGCTGGAGCGGCAGCTGAACGACCCCTATGTGGCGCGGGCGCGCAAGGAGGGCTATCGCGGGCGGGCGGCCTTCAAGATCCTGGAGCTGGACGAGAAGTTCCGCTTTCTTGTGCCCGGGGCGCGGGTGGTCGATCTTGGCTGTGCGCCGGGGGGCTGGTGTCAGATCGCGGTTTCCCGGGTGAATGCGCTGGGCGAGAAGGCGGGCAAGCGGGTGGGCCGAGTGCTTGGTGTTGACCTTCAGCCGGTCGAGCCGATTGCCGGGGCCGAGATCCATCAGCTGGATTTTCTTGAGGACGGGGCGGACGAGAAGGTCAAGGCCTGGCTCGGCGGGCCGGCGGATGTGGTCATGTCGGACATGGCGGCGGCGGCCTCGGGGCACAAGGGGACAGACCATCTGCGGATCATCGCCCTTTGCGAGGCGGCGGCGCATTTCGCCTTTGACGTGCTGGAAGAGGGTGGCACCTTTGTCGCCAAGGTTCTGGCGGGCGGCGCCGAGAATGAGCTGCAGGCGATCCTGAAGCGGGCCTTCACCAAGGTCGCCAATGTCAAGCCGCCGGCGAGCCGCGCCGACAGTTCCGAGAAGTTCGTGGTGGCGACCGGCTACCGCGGGCGGCGCGATGGCGGCGAAAACCGTCTCGATTCCGGGACAGAGGGGTGATCCCGGCCCCCTGACCCCATTGCCAGAGCGCGGCCGAGCCGTCAGTCTGTCGCCGACATGCCGGGACGGGAGGCTTTGCATGGTCGCGGGTGCAATCGGCAAGGGCGGGGGGCGCGGGCCGCATGGCCATGCGGATGCCGTCCGTCAGGCCATTGACAGCGAGGCGGCGCTTGGCCGGCCGGGTTTTGTCGCCTCGTGGCGGCGGTCGCTGTTGCACCACAAGATCGATCCTGAGCGGCCCGCCGGGGGGCAGCGGCTGAGTGCGGCCCAGATCCGCGCCAACCGCGAGGCGAACGGGTTGCTGATCTCGGTGGCGATGCCGGTTCTGGACCGGCTGGCGCGGGTTGCGCTTGATGCGGGCTGTTCGGTGTTGCTGACCGACGCCAGCGGCCTTGTGCTGGAAGAGCGGGTCCGGGGGGCGGATGAGGATTACTTTCACGGGGCGGGTCTGGCGCCCGGTTCGGACTGGAGCGAGCGGTCCGAGGGGACGAACGGCATCGGTACGGCCCTGGCCGAGGCACGGCCGGTGGTCGTCTACCGCGACCAGCATTTCCGCGCCGGGAACATCGGCCTGGCCTGCATGGGCGCGCCGGTCTTTGGCCGCGAGGGCGATCTGGCCGGGGTGATCGACGTGTCTTCCGCGCGGTCGGACGTGAACGAGGCCTATGCGCGGCTGGTGGCCCTGACCGTGCAGGATGCGGCGCAAAGGGTCGAGGCCGACCTGTTCCGCGCCTCGTTCTCGGGCGCACGCATCCTGTCGGCCGGTGGCGGCGAGGGGGCGCCGCAGGGGGTCATGCTGCTGGCCATTGACCGCGACGATCTGGTGGTGGGCGCCACGCGCGCGGCGCGGCGGCATCTGGGGATCGAGGCGGCGATGATCGGGCAGAAGCCGGCGGCCGATCTGCTGGAGGGCGGCGGGCCGTCGGGGCTGGCCGCCGCCGAGCGGGCCGAGATGGCGCGGGCGCTGGCGCGGCGGCGGGGCAATGTGACGGCGGCGGCGCGCGATCTGGGGATCGGCCGGGCGACCTTTTACCGCAAGGCCCATGCGCTGGGCCTGAGGCTCTGACCGGCTGCGGTTTCGGCCCGCCCCTGTCTCGGGGCTGAGACAGAGCCGCCGCGGGGCCGGTGGCGACCGGCTAGGCAGCGGCGGACATCACTTCCAGACTTCTCTTGTCGAGGCGCCGTTCCGCGCCCGTCCTTGGGAGGAGACATCATGCCGAAAGATCTGATTGCCGAGTTCAAGGGGGTCATGACCCAGCCGTTCCGGGCGCGCTATGACAATTTCATCGGCGGCCGGTTTGTCGCGCCGCAGGCGGGGCGCTATTTCACCAATGTGACGCCGCTGACCGGTCTGGCGATCGGCGAGATCGCCCGGTCGGACGCGGCCGACATCGAGGCCGCACTTGATGCCGCCCACAAGGCGAAGGACGGCTGGGGCCGGACCAGCCCGGCCGAGAGGGCCAATGCGCTGATGCGGATCGCCCAGCGGATGGAGGACAATCTTGAACTCCTCGCCACGGCCGAGACCTGGGACAATGGCAAGCCGATCCGCGAGACGCGCGCCGCCGACCTGCCGCTGGCGGTCGATCATTTCCGCTATTTCGCCGGGTGCCTGCGCGCCCAGGAAGGCGCGCTTTCGGAGATCGACGATGACACGGTCGCATACCATTTCCACGAACCGCTTGGCGTGGTCGGCCAGATCATTCCCTGGAACTTCCCGCTGCTGATGGCCTGCTGGAAGCTGGCGCCGGCGCTGGCGGCAGGAAACTGCGTGGTGCTGAAGCCGGCGGAG
>CAZORV010000273.1:0-2797 GCA_964582215.1 uncultured Frigidibacter sp. | reverse complement strand
TATCGGCCGGTCTGGTCGGTTACGCGATCTACACCATCGTCGCGGCCATCACGACGGACTCGATCGCCGTTGGCCCGGTGCTGCTCGAAGCGATCGGCTACACGATCATCGCGATCGCCGTCTTCGACGTCGGCAAATATCTGCTCGAAGAAGAAGCGATCCGGGCCCGCGAAATGCGCGAAGCCTCGGAAGCCCGGCGCAGCCTGACCAAGTTCATGTCGACCATCACCATTGCGGTGTTCCTCGAAGCGCTGGTGTCGGTGTTCGAAGCCGGCAAGGACGACCTTCGCCTGATGCTCTATCCGACGCTTTTGCTGTTCGCGGGCGTGGCGATGATCGTCGGGTTGGGCGCCTACCAGCGCCTCTCGGCGGAGGTCGAAAAGACGGTTGACGAGGAAGATGCGCGCAGGCCCAAGCCCAAGCGCGCTGCAGCGCGCTGACTATTGCTCGCCGAGCTTCATGTCGGGCGAATACTCCTTGCCATCGACGTCCTTCACGACGCCTTGACCGCAGCGCATCGTCTTGGTCTTGGCGTCATAGGCGTAGGTCGGCGAACCGTAGAGATGCCAGCCCTTGTTCAGCGCGGCTGTGACGCGGTGGCAGAACTCCGACGTGTCGTCATTGGTGATGAAGCGGTAGAGGCGCATCAGAAAAGGTCTCGCGTGGTCTTCATGGGATAAGCAATCGGCGGCACAGTGGCAACCTTCAGCCGCGTGCGGCGATTGCCGCGGCTTTTGCCAGCAGCGCCTCGGCCTGCGCCAGATGCAGGCGTTCGACCATGCGGCCGTCAAGCGAAATGACGCCCTTGCCGGCGTTCTCAGGCAACGCAAAGGCGGCGGTGATCTTGCGCGCGTCGTCCAGCGCTTCCGCCGATGGCGCAAAGGCTGCATTGGCCGCCTCGATCTGCGCCGGGTGGATCAGCGTCTTGCCATCGAAACCCATATTGGCCGCCTCCCGGCATTGCGCGGCGAAAGCGTCGAGGTCGCGGAAGTCATTGGCCGGGCCGTCGAGCATGGTCAGCCCGCCAGCCCGCGCGGCTACCACCATCTGCGCCAGATATGGCGCGAGATAGCGGCGGTCTGGCGTTGCAGTCAGGCCGATCTCCTTGGCGAGATCGTTGGTGCCGGCGACGAGACATTTCAGCCGCGCTGCGCCGTCGCGGCCAAACTCTGCGATGGGACCAAGGTTGAGGATCGCCTTGGGCGTCTCGATCATGGCCCAGATTGCGATGTCGGCGTCGGCCTGGTCGAGCGCATCATCGACCTCCTGAATGTCGCGCGGCGTGTTGACCTTGGGGACCAGCACGGCGTCGGGGCGACAGGCGCAGGCGGCGAGCAGGTCTTCGGCGCCCCACTCCGACGCCAGCGGGTTGATGCGGATTATGCGCTCATGCGGGGCGTCCGGCGTTGTGCGGAAATGATCGCGCAAGGCTTCGCGGGCGGCCGCCTTGCCGGTGGGCGCTACCGCGTCTTCCAGATCGAAGATGACGGCGTCGCAGGCGAGCCCAGCCAATTTGGCGAGCGCTTTGGCGTTGTTGGCGGGAACGTAGAGGACGGAGCGGCGTGGGATCATGCCGCCTCTATGCCAGCGCCGGACGGCGCATGGCAAGGTTCGGGCATCGCTGGACTAGTGACGAAACGCGGTGGAAAGCCTATTGGCTCGGCGAAAGCATCAGGAGCAGGCGTGACTTACGATATCGTCATCATCGGCGGGGCAATCGTTGGAAGCTCCATCGCCCATTATCTGCGTGAGGAAGGCTTTGCCGGCTCCATTGCGCTGATCGAGCGTGATCCGCAATTTGCGACGTCGGCCACGACGCTTTCGATGGCGTCGATCCGCCAGCAGTTTTCGATCCCGGAAAATATCCGCCTCTCGCGCTTCACGCTCGACCTCTTCCGGCGGCTGAAGCAGGAATTCGGCGCGGATGCCGATATCGGCTTTCGCGAAGGCGGCTATCTGATCCTGGCTTCGCCCGAGGGCATGCCGGTGCTGGAAGCCAATTACGCCACGCAGATGGCCGAGGGCGCTGATATCGTGCTGGAGGATGCCGACGCGCTGATGCGGCGCTTTGCGTGGATGTCGGCCGAGGGGATCGCCGGCGGCGCTTATGGGCGCAGCGGCGAAGGCTGGTTCGATGCGCACGCGCTGCTCGGCCTCTTGCGCAAGGCGCTGCGGACCAAAAACATCCACCTGATCAGCGGCGATGTGGTTGGCGTGACGCGCGAAGGCAGCCGCGTGACCGGCGTGACGCTCAGCGATGGCCAGCACATTGCGGCCGGCGCGGTTATCAACGCCGCCGGACCAAACGCCGGCAAGGTTGCGGCCATGGCCGGGCTGACGCTTCCCGTGGAGCCGCGCAAGCGCACCGTGTTCGTGTTCGAGGCGCGTGACAAATATGCCGACATGCCGCTGCTGGTCGATCCGAGCGGCATCTATGTACGGCCCGAAGGCTCGGTCTATCTGACCGGCGGCGCGGAGCCGGAAGAGGGTGATGGCGCAGCCGACCCGAACGATTTTGAACCGTCCTGGGAATTGTTCGAAGAGGTGGTGTGGCCGGTTCTGGCGACGCGCATCCCCAGTTTCGAGGCGATCAAGATGACGCGCGCCTGGGCCGGGCATTATGACTACAACACACTCGACCAGAATGCGGTGATCGGCCCGCACCCGGAGGTCGGCAACTTCATCTTCGCCAACGGGTTTTCCGGCCACGGGCTGCAGCAGGCGCCAGCGGTCGGAAAAGCGATCGCTGAGCTGATCACCGGCGGCGGTTATCGTACGGTTGACTGCTCGCCATTCG
>CAZORV010000272.1:0-2825 GCA_964582215.1 uncultured Frigidibacter sp. | reverse complement strand
ATCTGCGAAGAGGCGATCCGGCCCCCCAACGCCGGTGACATGGGCCACTACACCACTCAGCACGCGTGATACCCCAACGTGCCCCCTATCTCCGCGAGCAGGGCGCCGTTGGTGTCCCGGGTGGTGCAGGTCAGGTGCGGTGCAGCAGGTGGCTGACGGTGTGGCGGGCGTTGGTGAGTGCCTGCTGTGCCGACATGGTCAGCACGTGCTGCTGGAGGTTCCGGACTGAGTAGTTGGGGTCGGAGTCCTGGCCGTTGGCGAGGCGCTGGAACTGGGCCATGTACCAGAGGAGCGCGCTTGGGTTGCGTGGTGTTCGGCCGGTCAGGTTGATCTGTTCAGTCGTGCCGTCGAGCAGTCCTCGGGGGGCGTCGGGGTGTTCGACCAGGGGTCGTGCCAGGCCGATCATGTCGACGACTCCGTCGCGGATCAGGGCCTCCATCACGGCCCGGGAGCGCAGGCCCCCGGTCAGGGCCAGCGGGATGCTGGTCACCTGCCGCAGGCGGGGTGCGAACCCCGCGAAGTAGGCGTCCTTGGAGGTCCCGGGCTCCGCTGGGCGGACCCCCAAGGCGCCGGAAGTCGATTCGTAGGTGCCGCCGGAGATTTCGACCAGATCCACCCCCACGTTCTCCAGCAGCCTGACCACGTGGGCGGAGTCGTCGATGTCGAAGCCGCCGGGCTGGAAGTCGCTGGCGTTGATCTTGACGAACACGGCGAACCCGGGGCTGACCCGAGCGCGGATATGGCGCACGTTCTCCAGCAGGAACCGGGCCCGGCTATCCAGGCTGCCGCCCCACTGGTCGGTGCGCAGGTTGGTGACCGGTGACAGGAACTGCCCGATCAGGTAGCCGTGCGCGGCGTGGATCTCCACGCCGTCGAAACCGGCGTGCTCGAGCATGACCGCGGCGTCGGCGAACCGGTCGATCAGGTCGGTGATCTGTGTGTCGGTCAGGGCGCGGGAGGAGCCGAACAGCCGGTTGCGCCGCACCGAGGGCAGGTCGCTGGGGGCCAGTGGGTGGCGGGCGACCAGGACGGTGGTCTGTCTGCCCTGGTGGACCAGCTGCCCGATGAGCCGCACGTCGCGGGAGTGCGCCGCCGCCGCCCACTGGGCCAGCGCCCGAGTGTCGGTCCGCTCGTCGATCCACCCGGGGCAGAGAACAGCCCGGCGTCGGACGCCTCAAGCCCGCGGCTCCCACCCGGCAGGTTCGTGCCTGCCGTGACGCGCCTGGTAGGTGCCCCTACCGCGAGTTGGGCGCGGTATGGCGCGGCGCTTTCCTGGTCGGCCCCGGTCTGGGGTCGTCGTCCCACCTGTCCCATCTCACGCAGCGAGACGAACGTGGGTCGAGCTCGCGCCCGAGGTCGATCCGGTCGCTGAAGTGCCGGAACAGGGTGCCAGCTATCACTCAGGGTGAATCATGACCGGCCAGCCGGTGCCGGGGCTCTCGCCGAGACGAACACCACTGGCGAGCGACGTGCTCTCGTGTTTCGATACGTGGACCGAGGAAGGGAGGTGGTCCAGATCAAAGGTTGTTCGATTGGGACTTCGGAGGTGGCCGGTCTCTGACCGACTGCTGGACTGGTCGGCGAATCCCTGCCGGCCACCCGCTGGTGCGACTGCCGGGACCTCGTCCCACCCGGCCTGAACGTCGAGCCGGTGTTCTACATGTTCAGCGTGCCGAGGGAGGTGCCCATCCGGGTGCCTCCCTCGGTCTGTGGGAGCCGGCGTGTGAGGGCACGGATCCAGAACCTGTCGGAAGACGTGTCATGCTCAGTCCGGGACATCGCCCCGGAGCGCGAGCAGCACCTCGTCGAGCATCGCGGCGGTCAACCGACCGGTGAAGGTGTTGTGCGGGCTCACGTGGTAACTGCCGACGAGAGAGATGGGCCGGCCATCGGCCGTGGTGAGGACGGTCTGGGCGGCGTGGTGGAACCGCGGCTTGGGCCGCGGGACTTGCCAGTTGATCGCCAGCGCGGCAGCCAGCGTGGCGTCCCATCCGAGGGCGCCGAGGCTGAGTACGGCGCGCAGGTGCGGTGAGGCCAGTTCCAGCTCTCGTTGCAGCCATTGCGAGCAGGTGGCCCGCTCCGCAGCTGTGGGCTTGTTCTGGGGTGGAGCACACCGCACGGCCGCCACGATCCGGATGCCGGAGAGTGTCTGGCCGTCGCCTGCTGCAACCGATGTCGAAAGGGATGCCCATCCGGTGCGGTGCAGGGCTGCATAGAGGAAGTCGCCTGAGGAGTCACCGGTGAACATCCGCCCGGTCCGGTTGGTGCCGTTGGCGGCGGGAGCCAGACCCACGATGAGGACCTGCGCATCGGGGTCACCGAAGGAAGGACCGGGCCGGCCCCAGTACGGCTGGTCTGCGAACGAGGCTCGTCGGCCCGTTCGGGCGACCGACTCCCGCCAGGACACCAGCCTGGGGCAGGCGCGGCATACCGACACACGTGCCTGAAGCTCCTCGACGTCCGCAGCGCTGCTTGAGAGGCGCGGCACATCGGCGGCAGTCGCTGCCACCGGGGTCGCGCTTGTTGCGGGGTCGCCCGGCCATCCGGTTCCCGGTGGCACCGGCGACTCGAAGAGCTCACCCGTCACCGGATGCGGAGCGATGTCGTCCATGGACCCCAAGGTAAACGCAGCGTGCCAGGCGGCCGTCACCCGAATCGTGTCCACCCCCCTGTGAAGGCCACTCGACGGAGCCTTCGACGACCTTGATCGCGCGTCTTGGTGCACATGGCTCCCTGAACGCCGCCACCAACCTGCCGGAATCGGGTGCTGCCTACCGCCGCGAGCTGGGCGTCTTCGGGCGGGCATGACCAGATCCCCACGCCTG
>CAZORV010000271.1:0-2833 GCA_964582215.1 uncultured Frigidibacter sp. | reverse complement strand
GCCAGTGGCAGTACGCCTGCAAGTGTGTTTTGTCAGGGAGGTGAAAGTCCACCCCAAGTAGACGCTCTCCGGCTTGTAGCCGAACGGAACTGCGGCGTCGCGAGGCGTCGTGGAGGGTACCGCCAGGCGAAGGGCCAGTCCGCAACGCAAGTGAACTCGATTCGGCTGGATGTCCCGGCGAGCCTGCTGCCAGGGGGTGAAGCCCAGACCGGAAACGGAAGCCCGTCGCGCTGATGGGTAGCGTGTGAAAGCGACGACGGCGGGGACATTAGGTGGTTGGAGGCGGAATGGTCGGAAGGCAGAACACATGAAGTAGGGAGACCTGCGAGGAATCAGACGGTGTTCATCGTCCCTTGGTGTGGATGCGAAGAGCCGCCTCGCAGGAGTCAGAGGAGCCATAGTAGCGACGAAGCGGGGTAATGCCCGTGGAGCGAAGGGCTCCAGGAAGATGGATGACGCATGACCAGAGCCTCGGACCACAAACCGGCGAAAGTGCCGCTGGCTCAACAAGCCGGAGCCGGCCCCGACGACGACGAAATCGCCTTGCGACTTCGTTGGCGTTGGGCCGCGCCGACGGTCTGGACCGTGCGCATGTTGGCGACTCTGGAACACGGAGTGGAAGGAGGCAAATGGTTTCGACTGTTTGACAAGGTGTTCTCGGAACGAAATCTGCTAGTCGCGTTTCAACAAGTTGCTAGGAACGACGGTGCGCCGGGCGTGGATCATGTGACGGTGCGAGAATTCGAGCGACAGTTGCCCGACTCGGTCTGGGAACTGTCGGATCGGATCAAGGCCGGCACGTACCAGCCCCAGGCGATTCGACGCGTGCACATTCCGAAGCCAGGCTCGCACGAGACGCGGCCGTTGGGCATTCCCACGGTTCGCGATCGCGTGGCGCAGGCGGCGGTGGTGAACGTGATCGCGCCGATCTTCGAGCGCGACTTCGCGGAACAAAGCTATGGATTTCGCCCGGGACGCGGCTGTAAAGACGCGTTGCGACGAGTCGACGAGTTGCTCAAGGCCGGATATGTCCACGTGGTGGACGCCGACCTGAAGGGCTATTTCGACTCGATTCCGCACGACCGATTGATGCAACGGCTGGAAGCCAAGATCGCCGACGGCCCCGTGCTGCGGCTGATCGAAAGTTTTCTCCAGGCCGACATCCTCGACGAGGCGGGACAGTGGACGCCCGAGAGCGGCGCGCCGCAAGGCGCGGTGCTCAGCCCGCTGCTCAGCAACGTGTATCTGGATCCATTGGACCACCTGCTGGCGCAAGCCGGTTATCAGATGGTTCGGTACGCGGACGACTTCGTGATCTTGTGTCGCACGGCCGAGGAGGCGCAAGCCGCCTTGGAGTTGGTGCGAACGTGGGTGACGGAGAACGGACTGACGCTGCATCCGACGAAGACGAAGGTCGTCGATACTCGCGTCGAGGGTTTTGACTTCCTGGGGTATCACTTTCGCGGGACCCAACATTGGGTTGCCGCCAAGAGCCTCCGCAAGCTCAAAGCCACGATTCGGGCCAAGACGCCCCGCGTGTCGGGACGCTCGTTGCCAGCCGTGATCGCGGACGTGAATCGAACCCTGAAAGGCTGGTTCCCTTACTTCCAGCACAGCCGACCTCGCGTGTTTGAGTGGATCGACGCGCGGGTGCGACAGCGCCTGCGCGCGATGCTGCGCAAACGCACCAAACGTCGAGGCAACGCCAAAGGCGGAGATTTCCGCCGCTGGCCGAACGCCTTCTTCGTCGAGCAAGGGCTGTACAATCTGGTGACCGCCCATGCCACGGCCTGCCAATCCTCTCGGAGGTGACACCATCGACTGGAGAGCCGGATGATGGAAATCTGCAAGTCCGGTTCGGCGGGAGGGGGGGCCCAAACCAATGGGCCCTCCCTACCCCGATCACGACTACTTTGGCGCGACGTTGTTGGCGCCAGGAAGTGGAGCGACCGCCGACGCTGTCAACCGTGTTCACCGACTTGCTGCTGCGGAGAGTAGGTCACGCAGCTCGGCCACTACCTCCGCAGGTCGTTCCGCATTCACGACGGCGCTTCCCACCGCCACGCGACCGATTCCAGTCGCCAGCACTTGCTCGATGTTCTCGGGGCTGATTCCGCCGATGGCGAACGCGGGGAGGCTGATTTCGGCGGCGACGGCGGCCAAGAGCGGTAGGCCGGGGTAGCTAGCGAACGATTTGGTTTCCGAGGGGAACGTGGGGCCGACGCCGAGGTAGTCGGCGCCGTCGAGCACCGCTTGGCGGGCTTGTGCGAGCGAGTGGGTTGAAACTCCAACTAGCATGCGCGGGCCGACGATTGCCCGTGCGTCTTGGACGCTCAACTCTTCTTGTCCAACGTGGACACCGTCGGCGTCGGCCAAGCGCGCGAGGTCGGCGCGGTCGTTCATGATGAACAGTGTGGTCGTGCCCCGCGTGAGCGCGCGGAGGCGACGTGCCCGGTCGAGTAACGCGCCGTCGTCGAGCTGCTTGTCGCGCAGTTGCAAGACATGCACGCCTGCGGCGATAAGCTGGCGCGCGAACTGCTCGAACGCTTCGATCGACTCGCGGCCGTCGATCAGCACGTACAATCGTGCCGCGGCCAGGCGTCGCTGGGCGTGTTCGGTCGTGCCGACCGCTTTGTGCAGCGTGTAAGCCCGGTAGCGCAGCGACTCCAGCGCCGCGCCGAGCGCCGGATCGCGGAGCTTGCCGAATTCTTCCAACGTCCTCAGCGCCTGCTGGACGCGGGTGAAACTGGCTGTGGCGATCTGCGCTGGCGACTGCCGGACATACTCGCGCGGCGCGGCGCAGGCGGCGCCGACATCGCGGATCGTTTCGCGA
>CAZORV010000270.1:0-2859 GCA_964582215.1 uncultured Frigidibacter sp. | reverse complement strand
GGCGCCGGCACCTTCCTGCCGGTCAAGGTCGAGGATGTGACCAGCCACCGGATGCATGCCGAATGGGGCGAGGTGACCGAACGCGCGGCCGCCGAGATCGCCGCAACCCGGCAGGCGGGCGGGCGCGTCATCCCGGTCGGCACCACCGCGCTGCGCCTGATCGAAACGGCGGCCCGCGCCGACGGAATCATCAGGCCATGGCGCGGCCCGACCGACATTTTCATCTATCCGGGCTTCCGTTTCCGGGTGACGGACGCGCTGATGACCAATTTCCACCTGCCGAAATCGACGTTGCTGATGCTTGTCTCGGCGCTGATGGGCCAGGACAGGGTGCGGGCGATCTACCGCCATGCCGTTGCCGGGGGATACCGGTTCTTTTCCTATGGTGATGCGTCTTTGCTCATTCCCTGACGCAAAAGCATGCAGCGATGTCGGGCGGGATGGCGTTACGTGACCCATCCGTGTCAGAATGAACGAAAATACAGAGGTCGACATGTGGCAGGTTCTGCGCAATTCCTGGGCGCTTCTTCTGGGGGTGATGCTGTTGTTGCTGGGAAACGGGCTGCAAGGCACGCTTCTGGGCATCCGCGGCAAGCTTGAGGGCTTTTCCGCCGTCGAGATGTCTTACGTCACTTCGGGCTATTACGCAGGCTTTCTTCTGGGCTCGCGCCGCGCGCCGGACATGATCCGCCGCGTCGGCCATGTCAGGGTCTTCGCGGCGCTTGGCTCGCTGATCTCGGCGGTGCTGATCCTTTACCCGATCGCGCCCAACTGGGTGGCCTGGGCGGTCTTGCGGATCATCGTCGGCTTTTCCTTTTCCGGCGTCTACATCACCGCCGAAAGCTGGCTGAACGCCTCGTCCACGAACGAGACGCGGGGGCAGGCCCTGTCGCTTTACATGATCATGCAGATGATCGGCCTGACGGCGGCGCAGGCCGTGCTGAACTTCCGCGATACCGGCGGGTATGATCTGTTCATCATCTCGTCGATCCTGGTGTCAGTCGCCTTCACCCCGATCCTGCTCAGCGCCTCGCAGGCCCCGACGTTCGAACGGATTCAGCCGCTGACCATGCGCCGCCTGTTCAAGGCCTCGCCCCTGGGCTGTGTCGGCATGTTCCTGATGGGCGGGGTCTTTTCGGCGCAATTCGGTATGGCTTCGGTCTGGGGGGCCGAGGTGGGGATGTCGGTGCGCAACCTGTCGATCTTCATTGGTTCGATCTTTGTCGGCGGGATGCTGTTCCAATATCCGCTCGGCTGGATGTCAGACCGTTTCGACCGCCGCCATGTGATCCTGGCGCTGGCGGCCTTTGGCGCGCTGGTCTCGTTCGGCGCGACGCTGGTGACATGGACACTGACCAACCTTGTCATCATCGGCGCCCTGTCGGGCGGCGTCGCCAACCCGCTCTACTCGCTGCTGATCGCCTATGTGAACGACTATCTCGACGCGACCGAAATGCCCGGCGCCTCGGCCGGGCTGATGTTCATCCACGGTCTTGGTGCCATCGGCGGGCCCATCGCCACCGGCTGGATCATGGAACATATCGGCTCGGCCGGCTATTTCCTGTTCATGGCGGTCCTGTTCGGCGCCATCGCCGGCTATGCCTTCTGGCGGATGCAGCGCCGTCAGGCGCAGGTCTTCATCCGCCGCCGCTACCGCGCCTTCTCGCCCTCGGCCTCGGCCGTCGCGGTCGAGGCGGTCGTCGAGACAGCCGCCCAACGCGCCAGTCAAAAGCCCGACTGACGCGCCGCGCGCCCCAGCGACAAGCTGACCACTGGCCAACCCGGCCCGAACCTGCAACTCTTCGCGGCGCGAGGGGCAGGCGGAGGCTTGGATGGCGTCGGCGGACGAGGTTTTGACATTCTGGCTCAGGGAGGTGGGGCCTGCGGGCTGGTACATCGCCGTGCCCGAGGTCGATGCCCGCATTGCCCGTCTGTTCGCCGACACATGGCATGCGGCGCGCGACGGCGGGCTGACCGACTGGTGCACGACGGCCGAGGGCGCGCTGGCCTACCTGATCGTCACCGACCAGTTTCCGCGCAACATCTTCCGCGATGACGCCGCGGCCTATGCGACCGACGATTTTGCCCGGACAGCGGCGCGGGCCGCCCTTGCCGACGGGTTCGATCTTGATACGGCCGAACCGCAGCGGATCTTCTTCTACATGCCCTTTGAACATTCCGAGCTCATGGCCGATCAGGACCAGGCCGTTGCCCTGATCGAAAGCCGCCTGTCGGACGGCGGCGGCGACTTCGCCTTTCACGCCCGTGCTCACCGCGAGGTGATCCGCCGCTTCGGCCGCTTTCCCTATCGCAACGCCGCCCTCGGCCGCGACCCGACACCCGGGGAAACCAGCTTCCTTGCGGCCGGGGGCTATGGCGCCATGGTGCGGGAACTCAGGACATAGCCATGCAAGAGACGCATAACCGGCCCCGCAAGGCCGCGAGTTGATCGGAACTGAAAAGTAGTTTAATGACAAACTACTTTTTCTGAGGGAGGAAAATGTGACGCAGACGTTCGATATGATCGTGATCGGGGCTGGACCCGGCGGATATGTTTCAGCCATCCGTGGCGCGCAGCTTGGACTGAAGGTCGCAATCGTCGAGCGCGAGCACCTCGGTGGCATCTGCCTCAACTGGGGCTGCATCCCGACCAAGGCGCTGTTGCGGTCGGCCGAGGTGTTCCACCTGATGCACCGCGCCAAGGATTTCGGGCTGAAGGCCGAGGGTGTCAGCTTTGACCTTGACGCCGTCGTGCAAAGGTCGCGCGGCGTGTCCAAGCAATTGTCGGGCGGCATCGGCCATCTGATGAAGAAGAACAAGATCACCGTCTTCATGGGCGCCGCCACCCTGCCGAAGAAG
>CAZORV010000269.1:0-2886 GCA_964582215.1 uncultured Frigidibacter sp. | reverse complement strand
GCCCCCCGGAGGGGCAGGCGCTGCCCGGTGGCTTTGGGCCACCGGGCGGTGTGGGAGGAATCGGCGTGTGGCGGCAGGGTCACGTGCCCCTGCCGAATGAGGCGGCGTGATCCCTCTCCGATGCCTGGCTGAGCGGGAGAGGCCGATCTTCCAGTGGAAGAGCGGCCCCGCTCACGCGGAAACGTCGCCCCGTGACCGCCTCAGCGCTCACCACAGAGGGCAGTGCCTGCCCCGGATGGCGCGAAGCGCCAGCCCCCCGCAGGGGCAGGCGCTGCCCGGTGGCTTTGGGCGACCGGGCGGTGTGGGTGGAATCGGCGTGTGGCGGCAGGGTCACGTGCCCCTGCCGAATGAGGCGGCGCGATCCCTCTCCGATGCCTGGCTGAGCGGAAAAGGCTGATCTTCCAGTGGAAGAGCGGCCTCGCTCATGTGGGAATGTTTCCCGGGGACCATCTCAGCCCCACGCAACAGAGGGCGGCACCTGCCCCGGATGGCGCAAAGCGCCAGCCCCCTGCAGGGGCGGGCGCCGGCCGCGACGGCTTTGGCCGCCGGGTGGTGAGGGGCGGAATGGTCTGGGACCGGGATCGCCGGTCCCGGCCGAACGGGACGGCGCGGGCGGTCCCGAGGTCGGGGCGGAGAGCACGCTATGCCAGGATCAGCCGCCCGCCCGCTGCGGCCAGCGCCTCGGTCACTGCGGCCGGGGGGCTCGCGTCCGTCACCAGATCGGTGACATCGCCATAGCTGCAGACCGCGATCAGCCCGCGCCGGGTGAACTTGGTGTGGTCCGTCACCACCACCCGCCGCTCGCCGCAGGCAAGGACCGCCCGGGCGAACTCGGCCTCATCGAGATCGGAATCCATGATCCCGCCCTCATCCGCCGCCCCGGCCGAAATCACCGCATGGGTCACGCGGAACTGCGAAATGAACGCCAGCGCCGACTTGCCGAACGCCGCCCCCGAGTCCGGCCGCAACTCGCCGCCCGCCATATAGACGCGGTTGCCGTTCAGCGTCGCGAGCGTCCGGGCAATGTCCGAGGAATTGGTGATGACCGTCAGCCTGCGGTGCCCGGTCAGCGCCCGCGCCAGAAAGCTGGTCGTCGTCCCGGTGTCGAGCATGATCCAGTCGCCGTCGCGGATGGTGGCAGCCGTGGCCCGTGCAATGGCGCGCTTGGCTGCCGCCTGTTCGCGCATCCGCTTCTGGAACGGCGCCTCGGCCAGTTGCCCGGCCAGCCCGACCGCCCCGTGGCTGCGCAACAACAGCCCCGTCGCCTCAAGCGGTTTCACGTCGCGCCGCACGGTTTCCAGCGACACGCCCAGCGCATCGGCCAGCGCCGCGATCGTCATCGTGCCCTGTTCGTCCAGCAACTGCCCGATCTCGGTCTGGCGCTTTGACAGCATGGGTCCTCCTGTCCGCAATGGGCCATATCGGGCGGAAAAGTGCAATATGCCACGAATGCGGGCACGAAAACCACAAAAGGCCACAGGTGACGGTTGACAGAACCGGGGCCTCCGGGAACTCTCGCGCTGAACCCCCGGGGGCGCGGATGAGTCTGGATCGGATCAGGGCCTTGCCCTGCTGGCAGGGTGAGATCAGCGCCGAGGCGCTGAAAGGCGGCCTGTCCAACGAAAGCTGGAAGGTCAGCGACGCGCGCGGCAGCTATGTCGTCCGGTTCGGTGTCGACTTCCCCTTTCACCATGTCTTTCGCGAGGGCGAACTCAGGACCGCCCGCGCCGCCCATGCCGCCGGGTTCGCCCCGGCCGTCCATCACGCAGGCCCCGGCGTCATGGTCAGCGCCTTTCTGCCGGCGCGCACCTGGACCGAGGCCGACATGCGCGCCAACCCCGAGCCGGTCGGGCAGCTTCTGCGCAGCTTCCACGACCGGATGCCCGCCCAGATGTCGGGCCCCGGCGCGATCTTCTGGGTCTTTCACACCGTCCGCGACTATGCCCGGACCCTGACCGAACGGGGCAGCCGCTTTGCCCCGCTCTTGCCCCGGCTTCTCGCCGCCAACCGCGCGTTCGAGGCGGCGCAACTGCCGATGCCGATTGTCTTCGGCCACCACGACCTGCTGCCCGGCAACATCCTGCAGGATGCCGACCGGCTCTGGCTGATCGACTTCGAATATGCGGCCTTCGGCACCGGCATGTTCGATCTGGCCGGCGCGGCCGGGAACGCCGGCATGACGCCCGATCAGGAGGCGCGGCTTCTGGCCGCCTATTTCGGCCAGCCCCCGGGGGCCGGCATCGCCCGCAGCTTTGCCGCGATGAAGGCGGCGGCCCTGATGCGCGAGGCGATGTGGGCCATGGTCTCGGACCTGTTCATGGCCGCGCCCGGCGCCGACTATGACGCCCATGCGCGCGACTATCTTGCCCGGCTGGACCGGGCGCTTGACGGCTATCAGTCATCCTACGGAAAGATTGCAGAATGACAGTCCCGACCCAGGCCCGCATCGTCGTCATCGGCGGCGGCATCATCGGCTGCTCGACCGCCTATCACCTTGCCCGCGATCACGGGGCCGAGGTGCTGCTGCTGGAACAGGGGCGGCTGACCTCGGGTTCGACCTGGCATGCGGCCGGGCTGGTGGGGCAGCTGCGGTCATCGGCCTCGATCACCAGGGTGCTGAAATACTCGGTCGAGCTTTACAAGGGCCTCGCCGCCGAGACCGGGCTTGAGACCGGCTGGAAGATGACCGGCTGTCTGAGGCTGGCCACCAACCCCGACCGCTGGACGGAATACAGGCGGCTGGCCACGACGGCGAAAAGCTTTGGCATGGACATGCACCTGATCCCGCCGGACGAGGTCGCCCGGATGTGGCCGCTGATGGATGTGTCCGATCTGGTCGGCGCCAGCTGGCTGCCGACCGACGGCCAGGCCAGCCCGTCCGACATC
>CAZORV010000268.1:0-3001 GCA_964582215.1 uncultured Frigidibacter sp. | reverse complement strand
TGTCCGGCGGGACTTGCTCTGAACCCCTGGTCTCAACTCACCCTGACAGACAGGGATCACGCCATCCGCCGGAGTTCTCGGGTGTTCGCCCATGTCAGTGCGTTCCCGCGGGGCAAGCGGCCAGTCAGCGGGTGTCAGGTCACCTACACGGAGCTTCGCGACGAGCGCAACCGGCCGCGCGCATGGGAGGTGCGGTACCTCGCACCCTCCCCGGTCAGCCGAGCAGGCGCCAGCGGGGTAGCCCCGGCGCTCGCCACCGCGACGCTGTTCTTCACCCTCTTGGTCGGCCTCGTCGCGCTGGACGCGTTGCCCGTCTTGCTGCTGGCCGCCTACGGCCTGTTCAGCGGAGTCGCGTTCTTGTCGTACCGCGCTGACAAGTACGCAGCAGAGCAGGGCAGGTGGCGCACGCCGGAGTCCACCCTCCACACCATCGACCTGCTGGGTGGCTGGCCAGGTGCGCTGGTCGCGCGACAGGTCTTCCGACACAAGACGATCAAGCAACCATTCCGCGCCATCTTCTGGGTCACGGTCATCGCCAACTGCTTGGCACTTGCCTGGTTCATGTACGAGGCCCCTCTATCCCTGCTCTGACAGGGTGCGGTCCTTCCGCCGCGTACCGTCCCGGTGTCAGCCCGGACTCCCTACGTTTGTTGGTCGAGGTGTCGCTGGAGGCTATCCAGGATGAGGGTGAGGCCGAAGTCGAAGTCGGCGTCGGGGTCGTAGCCGGCTTCGATCCAGTGGTTGATGACGTCGGTGAGGTGGGGGAACTGGTCGGTGGGGATCTGGGACAGCAATGCCTCGGCCGTCTCGGGCGACGCGGGTCCGCCACCCGACATAGTGCCTTGCTGGCGGGCAAACCCGTACACGTAGCTGTCGAGAGCGGAGTAGGCGTGCAAGGCCACGTCGATGGAGAACCCGGCCTGTCGCAGGGTGCCGATCACCCAGTCTAGGTAGCGCAGCCGCTCGGGCCCGCTGCTGGTGCGTGAGTCGATCAGCTCGGCGGCCCACGGGTGGCGGTCGAACACCCGCTGGGCG
Organism: uncultured Frigidibacter sp.; assembly: GCA_964582215.1. Classification (GTDB taxonomy): domain Bacteria; phylum Pseudomonadota; class Alphaproteobacteria; order Rhodobacterales; family Rhodobacteraceae; genus TMP-24. The sequence goes on along the minus strand of CAZORV010000268.1, from coordinate 1,966 downwards.
CAGCGGGCCCGCGTGCGCATCGCCGCCGCCCAGTCGTCGTTGTCGTCGGGCAGGTCGATCTCGCCGACGACCAGGTCGACGATGCCGTCGAGCAGGTCGTCCTTGTTGTCCACGTGGTTGTACAGCGACATCGCGTCCACGCCCAGGTGCCGCCCCAGTTCGCGCATGCTCAACGCGTCGATGCCGCGCTCGTCTGCCAGGGCCAGGGCGGCGCGCAGCACCCGCTCCCGGGTCAGTGTCTGGCGTTTCGGGCGGTTCGGGTCACGTCGTCTGGGCATTGGGCCACGCATCTCCGTTCCTGCTTGCCCTGCCGCAGCAGGGATCCCCGAGGGTTGACATCTACAGTGTAGGTAGTACGCTTACAGCGTAGGTAATGGTACTGGTCCCAGGCCCCCCCGGGCAAGGAGGGCGTGGGGGCGAGTCGGATCGGAGGAGAAGATGAGCATGTTCACGCACACCACCGCAGGCCAGCAGCGGGTCGGCGGTCTGGCGGCGCTGTACCTGGGTGCGGCGCTGCTGGCGGCGATGCCGTTCTTCCTGGTGGTGGTCGACTACCCCGGGGCCACCGGCGCGGCCGAGAAGGTCGCGCTGCTCGCCGATCACCATGGCGCCATGCACGTGATGTACCTGCTCAGCTACGTGCTCTTCGGTGTGGCCCTGGCCGTCCTGGCACTGGGGCTGCACGCGCGGCTGCGCCCGGCTGGGCCGGCGCTGATGCCGGTGGCTACCGCGGTGGGCCTGATGTGGGCGGTGGTCCTGGTCGCCAGCGGCATGGTCTTCAACGCCGGCATGGCCGCCGTGGTCGATCTCTACCCGACCGACCCGGATCAGGCGATGTCCACGTGGCAGGCGATCGAGCCCGTCGCCCAGGGGCTGGGCAGCGGCTCGGGTGGGGAGTTCCTCGGCGGCCTGTGGATCCTGCTGGTCAGCATCGTGAGCCTGCGGGTCCGGTCGCTTCCCCGGCCGCTGGGCTGGCTGGGCGTGATGGTGGGGGCGGCGGGCCTGCTGTCGATCGTCCCACCGCTGGCCGCCGCCGCGTACGCGTTCGGACTTCTCTCGATCGGCTGGTTCGTCTGGCTGGGCATCGCGATGATCCGAACTGCCGACGAATCGGTGCCGCTGGCCCCGGCCGCGCCGGCGCCCATGGGCGTGACCGCCAGCCGCTGACCGGTAGCTCGGCGGCCACCCGGGCCCCGTCCTCGACGGGGACGCCCGGGTGGCCGCCCCTTGTGCCTCAGCGAGCCAGTGGGGCCCGCGGCGCCCGATGCGTCCTACCGCGTATCGGGCGTGGATGCGGTTCGGACCTCTGGTACGCGCAGCAGGTCAGGCCCGGCTCGCGTCGTCGTTCGGCCTGGCCGCAGCCGATGCGGCCATGATGTGACCAGTGGCGGGGAGGTGGGCGATGGCGATCGGGAGCTCCCCGGTGCTGGACACCAAGCTCGCTGCCCCACGACTGCGCGCGGACGCCGTCCGCCGGCCCCGGCTGACCGCGCGGTTGGACGAGGGCACGCGGGGCCGGCTGGTCCTGGTCTCGGCGCCTGCCGGCTTCGGCAAGACCACGGCGATCTGCCAGTGGCTGGCCGGCGAGCACGGCCGGGCTGCCGAAGTCGACGTGGCGTGGCTGTCGCTGGACGCAGCTGACAGCGACCTGAACCGGTTCCTGGCCTACCTGGTGGCAGCCGTGCGCACGGTGGTGCCCCACGTCGGCGAGGAGCTGGCGGCTGGGCTGCGCTCGCCGCAGCCGCCGGCCGCGGAGGTGGTGCTCACCACTCTGCTCAACGAGGTGGCCCGATCCGCGCGGGATGTCGTGGTGGTGCTCGACGACTTCCACGCCGTGGACAGCACGCTGGTGGACCAGGCGGTGGTGTTCCTGGTGCAGCGACTGCCCCCGCAGTTGCACCTGGTGATCGCAGGGCGGGAGGATCCGCGGCTGCCGCTGGCGCGGTGGCGTGCCGGGGGGGTGTTG
>CAZORV010000267.1:0-3001 GCA_964582215.1 uncultured Frigidibacter sp. | reverse complement strand
TGCGGATGACCAACTCGGGGGAGTTCATCCACGCCGCACCGTGGTCGGTCGATGCCCAGGGGGTGGACAACGTCAGCCACGGCTGCGTGGGCATGAGCCTCGCGGACGCGAAGTGGCTGTTCGAGCAGTCCCGCGTGGGCGACGTCGTCACCGTCGTGAACTCAACCCGAAAGCTGGAACCCGGCAACGGCCTGACCCAGTGGAACGTCGCCTGGGAGGACTGGGCCGCAGGCTCCGCACTATGAGACCAAGCCGGACACCACCGGACCACCCGACAGCAGCCTTTCCGCATCTCCCGTGGGGGCCTGACCTGACCGGCCGTCGACAGCCGCACTGAGACACCGGGCGGGCGCGGCCTTCCGCCCAGTAGGATGCATTTCGCTGAGGCGGGGGTCCGTCTGGCCGGCGCACATGCAAGCCGGCACGCCGAGTGAGGTGGAGCGCTCACCCTGTGCTCCCGCGCACCCACCGCACCCTGCTGACAGCCAAGCAGGCCCACCTGTCCGTCGCGCAGCGCTCGAGGCTGGATCACATCCTGGCCGCCGACGTCGAATTGGCCGTCGTGTGGGCGATCAAGGAGATCACCGTCCAGCTGCTGGCCACCCGCACCGGCGCGGACTTCGAGGCCCAGTGGCAGAAGCTCGACGTCGCCGGCCCGCCAGCGACCTGCCCGAACCCGCGGCCCTGTTCAAGACCCTCATAGGCGTGGAAGGCCGAGATCCGCACGTTCTGTCTCACACGGCGTCACCAACGCCAGAACCGAGGCAGCCAGCTGAACGCGAAGAACATCAAGCGAGCCGGCCGAGCTACGTCAACCACCACAACTCCCGGGCCCGTTCCCGCTCGCCGCGACCGTCAAGAGCGCGGCGTGAACACCCCCACCACGCTCAAGAGTCGAAGAGCCGCGATGCGGCGGTTGTGATGACTGGACCATGGCAGGGTGGTGTGGGCTGTCCGTCCTCGAAATGCTTGCCACCCGGGGGACGCGGCGCCCGATCCGCTCGGCGGCGTGCCGGCCGAAGCGTCCACGTCACACCCCCTCCCTACGATGGAGAGATGGCACGCGATGACGTGAGGTTTCGCCGGAGTGACATGCACAGCGTGTTGGTCAACCAGCTACGAAAGGCGGAGGAAGACGTACTGGGTGTTCCAGCTGACTACGTGCTGGCGATGTCGGTCGAGGACCTCGTCGACGAACTCTTCGCTCGATGGGTCGTGAACCCGCTTGTGGTCCACTTCGACCAGCGCTCATCTCCAGGCACGAAGGACATCGACTTCTATGTCGCTGGATGGGAGGGCGACCGCATCAAGGTGGCAGGTTCGTGCATCAAGTTCCTCTATCCGTTCGAGGGCGACGCTGTTCTGTTCGACGTACGTCCCAGCACGGGTACCATGAACCCTCCGCAATTCGAGCTTCGCGACGGCTTCGTCCTGGTCGCCTACGAGGGGCGAGCACCGCTCGATCCGAACGCAGTGAAGTCATACGTCGACTCGATGGAGGAGACCATCCGCAAATGCGTGGATTGGTCGCGGAACGACATCGACCCCTGGAACGAACGATTGCGTGTCGAGCTGCGCCGGTGGGTCGAGGAACGTCGCACCAAGGTGATTGCAGATCGGGCACTTGATGCCTTCCTGGAGGTGCCGGTCGTCGATCGTGCGAACCCGTCGCCGTCGTTCACGGTGGACCCACCCCGCAGAATCCGGCCAGTCGCCGTGCAGCCGACCGCGCCAACCCCTGCGTTCGCCCCTGAGCCGGCGATCTCGGACGACGGCTTCGCCGCCATTCTTCGTGAGATCGAGAGCGTAACAACAGCCGTGCAGCGCCTGCCGAAGACGTTCGCCAAGATGCCCGAGGAGTCCTTGCGCGACGTACTGCTCGTGGTGCTCAACAACCACTTCGGCCCAGCGACTGGTGAGACGTTCAGCCGGCGCGGCAAGACCGACATCTTCATCCCGTACGGCGGCGACGAGCGCGCTGTGTTCATCGCTGAATGCAAGGTGTGGAAGGGGCAGAAGGCATTTGAGGACGCGATCGATCAGCTCCTCGGATACCTGATCTGGCGAGACTCTCGAGCCGCACTGATCGTCTTCGTGCGAGCTGGCTCGCCGACAGATATCGGGACGAAGGCCATCGACGCGATCCGTCGGCATGAGTCGTTCAAGCGAATGCGCAGTTGGGCTGGGCGAGAGACCTTCACGCTCGCCAATCGCAATGACGACGGGAAGGAGATCCACCTCGCGCTCGTCGTCGTGCCCGTCATCGAGTGACGCTGAGACGAAGTGACGGCACCCGCCCGAAGGGCGGTCACGGCACACGTGTCGACCGACGACCGGCCGCTCGCTTGGCGGCCGACCGTCGGCGAGGTCAGAGCGACTGGTGGCAGCGCGCGCAGGTGGCGTCGGGGGCGAGCCAGTCGAGAAACGGGCTTGGGGAACTCGCTGGTGTCGTAGGTCGCGATGCCGTCTCGGTCGATGGCGAGGGCGCTGGCGCATTGCTCGAGAACGTCGTCGGTAGGAATGTCGCGGGGGGCGGGGGCGGCGATGCCGTCGGCGTCATGGCTTCGATGAGGCAGGCCGGGCAGTAGATGTCGGCTTGGTAGGTGTGAGCGGCGGTCTCGTCGCTGCGGCAGTACGGCGGGCGGTTCATGCGGCGACCTCTTCGACGGCCTCGGCGGTGGTGTGTCGGATGTGGGTGTTGATGCCAGTCGACCGCAGCTTGGGCTCGGCTGGCGACGGTGACGGGGGCGCGTGTGTCGCTGCGCAGGATGCGGATCCATCCGGCGAGGTAGGCGACGTGGTCAGCTCGGGTGATGGTGGTGAGAGCCGTCCCTCCAGGCCACCGTCAACCAACCCGCCGCCCCCCGCGGGCGTCGGGTCGCCCGCGCCGGACGAGGCGTTGCCTTCCGCCGCGTGCGGACGCGTCCATACGGCGCGGCGTTCCCATCTCCGGCTGGTGCCTTCAGGGGCGCAGGCTGGTGACCAGCATCGCCGCAGAGGC
>CAZORV010000266.1:0-3050 GCA_964582215.1 uncultured Frigidibacter sp. | reverse complement strand
CCCGCTTCCCATGTGAAGTCCTGTATTATTGGAAATATGCGAGCTATTTGCGTGCTCTCGATCGCTCTTCTGGTCGCAAATTCCCGCGCCACTTATGGCGAGGACGTGCTCACCCACGCCACCGCCAGCGTGCCGATTAGGATTACCGGATTCACGGAGTCTCCCTTGCGAGTTGCTAGTGGTTCCAATGTGACGTTCGGTATCAATGCTGGCCCCCAGTACTACGTCCCACCCATGGAGTTTGAGACCTATTTTTGGCGACCGGGAGACATCACGGATATGCAGCTCACTATCGGTGGTCAAACGGTTGACTTGCTTCTGCCTCCAGAGCCGTATGCGACTTGGAGTAAATCCGTCACCTTTTTGTCCAATCACTTCAACCACAACGCAACCATCCCGATAGTTCTCACCGTTTCTTCGGAGTTTGAGAAGGTGTCCAACCCCGGTGGGATTGTTCTTGATACGGTAACCGAAACCAAAAGCGTGACGGTCCAGTGCAAGATTTACAACGACTTACTTAGCTGGCGCACAACGGTTGATGCGAACGGGAATCCAGATACAAATCCACACAGCTACCCCACGGTTGCTAATGAAGGATTAGTTGCTGTTCGGCCACTCTTCACGAGCATGAAGCACGATGTGCCGGACAACGCTACGCTCACGGCTGCCGCAATTATCAATCCAAGTCCCGCCCGTTTGGCGGAAGCCACGGGAGTGTTCGCATTCACGCATGGAAGCCCACCTTACGTGCAGGATTCTGGGACGGGTCTGATGGATGCTTACGAAGTGGCCAGCGCCGTGACATCTCGGGCAACAGGGCTCCCGCCAATGAACTTCGCCATCTACTACGCCTGCAGCATGTTTGCCGCAGCGGTTACATGGTTCAATGCTCACTTTGATTCCACAACAAATCACTTCTTTGCCGGATTTGACAAGAACGTAGAATCTAGCCTTAAGAAGAATGACCGTACTCCCGTTTTGGTGATTCCCATTGGCAAGGTCAGTTCTACACTTGATACCCACTTGAGCCAACACTCCCTAGGCTTCATCAATGCGCTAAAGGATGGTGATACCTCCGCTCTTGCACTGGACTGGGCAAACACAATGTTTCCTCCTCGCAAGGAGAAGATACTATCCGTCGATGGCAAGAACTGGGAGTATGAGTTGCTTGATATGTTGCTCAGCGGTGACGGATTCTCAACGCTAAATCGCGTATATGGCCATCATGAAGCATTGGCGAGCATCGAAGACGGTAATCCAAACTGCGAGACGCTGGAGACTTGGTACTTAACAAGGTGAACCGCATGAACACTCTTAGATCGCTGGCTATCGGCGCCATTCTTGGGTGCCTTTCAGTCATCGCAATCGCTCAAACAGACATTACAGATGCAGAGCTGAATAACAACGTTGACTTTCGCCAAGGAATGGGATCTTCGCAGAGGGTATCACTACGTGAAGTGCTGCTGCGAACGGGATGTGAAGCGAAGCTCAGTTCGGCACTTGTCCTCTATGAATGGCTCTTTCAGAAGTACGCCCAAGTGCTTGAGCCCTTCTTGCCAAGACCGGTAACAAACAGACGAGTTGAGTCCATTACTGAGATGGAGCACTCTGTTTTGTTTCAGTTTCGGAATCTCTTTACCTTCTTGGTTTCAGATCAAAACCGAGTGATAAGTGTATCGTGTAGGCTGACCGCTCAACAACGTGATCGAATCAGAGCAGCTCTTCATTCTGCGATCTCGCAGCCTGACCTAGAGGCGTTCGTCGAAGCGCTGGCGACAAGAAGCGGGGCTAGGATGGCGGGCTTGGACTACACCATTAGAATGTCTGAGGACACAACCAATGACACGTCGGTTACCTATCTTGGCTGCCTCCCCCTAACCACATATGCACTTGGCCCTGGCTTGTCCGGGAATTTCGATAAGTTTACTGGGTTACCTATTCATGCACAATTTGCCTATGACGTTCCACCCTATGAACCCCCCTACCGCGATGTGATCGAAGACGAAGAAGGCTTTAATCTTGCCCTTCCGCTCGCCATCCAACATGTTCCGTGGGGGGCTTATCGCCTCGCGGTTCTGGCTCCCGTCTATACTGTCCCGGACTTTGGTGAGAATCAGGTCTATCAGTCGCCAAGGCACGCGGCTCTGATTGCCGCAAACAAGCGTTGCCTCATTACCGACATTATCGCGCTCCCGATTCGCGATGATAACAAGATATTGCAGTATGTGAACTTCAGTTTCGACTCTCAAACCCGCGAATTGCTTGCCATGAGCGAAGATTTGCACGGTTCAACGGTCGGCACAGTTTCCGGCGACAGAAAGAGCGCCCTGAATCTAACCCAGATGGTCGCACTGCCTAACTTACAATTGAAGATGCCCTTGAACTCAGTGAAGGATGCAGGCCCGATGCCAGATGATGGGTTAACGAAGGTCATTGTTCGCCAAGGCAAGTTCTTCTTCAATGCCCAATTAGACCCAAAACAACGAGTCATTTGGATTGAGGGAAGGCCCTATCAAGCAACTCGCGCGTTTACCGAGAAGCTCTTGAAGCTGTTCCCACGGTCAGCACTATGAACGAATCCTACCGGGGAACCACCCGGTAGGATTGTGTGAAGCGAGCCAGCTTGTAACGCTTAGGCGGACTTGCGTCGACGTCGAATGAGCGCAGCAGCGCCGAGGCCGAGGGCGGCCATCGAAGCCGGCTCAGGCACGCAATCAACCGTCATCTGAGATTGAGCATGGTTTCCGATGCCCTCGTAAAACCGCACGGCCGTGTTGCTTGGCAAGGGTTGGTTGACGGACTGGTAGTAGACCGCGGCATGGTTCAATGCCGAGGAGCTTGCGTTGCTGACCTGGAAGTTTGTTCCACTTGCGTCGAAGTTCGCCCCATTGTCATAAATCGCAGACCAGATGGCCAGTTGGAGACCGGCTTGCTTGCTGGCCGTGTTCGCGCTGGCGATGTTCGCCCCTAGGATTCGCCCGGCTCGTGAGAGACCGTCCGAAGCATTGGTGTCCAAGGTGAATGAATTATAGTTGTTGAAACTGTAATTC
>CAZORV010000265.1:0-3067 GCA_964582215.1 uncultured Frigidibacter sp. | reverse complement strand
CTCACGGCGAAATCTCCGATCTCCGCGTTGTCGTAGCGCCGCGTCAACGCGCGCAGGGCGCCGTCGCCATCGGCTCGCACCTGTTCGACGATTCGCCGCACGGTCTCGGCGATTTCCCCCGACGGGCGTTGTTCGGGGCGACGCAAGGCGAGCTTGCGCGCTGCGTCGTCGAGCTCATTCCAGGACAGGATGTTCATGCCAGCATCTGCTCCACCGGCAGCACCAGCAGCCCGCTGGCGCCGGCGCGTTTCATGTCTTCCAGGCGTTGCCAGGTCATCGCCGTGCGGCACAAGGCCTGCAGCGCCACTTCGCCCTGGCGTCCTTCGATCGGCATCACCGTCGGCGGTTCGGCGTCCGGCAGCAGTTTCATCAAGGCCGGCAAGTCGGAGCGCGACGCCTGGAACAGCACCAGCTTGCTCGCGCGCACGCTGAGCACGCCATCGAGACGGCGCAGCAGCATCTCGGCCAGTTCGCCGCGCGCATCGCCGAAAGGCGCGGCGGGACCGGCCAGCACCGCCTCGCTCTGCAACAAGGTCGCGGTTTCGCGCAACTGGTTCGCGGCGAGAGTGGCGCCGCTGGACACCAAGTCGCAGATCGCATCGGCCTTGCCCAAGCGCGGCGCGATCTCGACCGAACCGGCCAGCACGACGATGTCGGCATCGATGTTTTCCCGCTGCAGCCATTGTCCGAGCAGGGCCGGATAGCTCGTCGCGATGCGCTTGCCGCGCAGCGCGGCCGGCCCTTCCCAGTTCCACTCCGACGGTACCGCCACCGACAACCGGCATTGGCCGAATCCCAGGCAACGCAATACCGCGAAAGCTTCGCCCTCGCCCTTGGCGGCACGTTCGCCGGCCTGTTCTTCCAGCACGTTGCGCCCGACGATGCCGAGGTCGCAGACGCCGTCGGCGATCAGGCCGGGAATGTCGTCGTCGCGCACCAGCAACAGGTCGATCGGCAAGGATTCGCCGAAGCAGAACAATCGGTCGCGGCTTTCGCGGAACGACAGGCCCGAACGCGCGAGAAGGTCGCGCGCGGGCTCGGACAGTCGCCCGGATTTCTGGATGGCAATGCGCAAACGGTCGTGCGTCCGCATGACGCGGCTCCTGGGTTCGGAAGGTGGGTGAACTCAATGCCCCGAGTTTTCGGGGCGGAGTTCGGGATGCGATTCGTGATCGAGCACGCGGCTGGCGGCGATGCGATAACCGCCGGCGCCGAAATCGAGGCAACGGGCGACGCGACCGATGGTGGTCACGCTGACGCCGGTGCGCTCGTGGATCTCGCGATAGGGAACGTCCTGCAGCAGCAGGGGCACGACGCGCCAGCGGTCGCTGATGGCCTCGAGTTCGGCCGGCGTGCACAGGTCCAGCAGCAGCGCCCGCAGCTCGCCGGGCGTGCGCATGGCCAGCAGGGCGTCGAGCAGGCGCATGAAATCCTCCGGCCCGGTCTCCACCGGAGCCGGACGCGCATGCCTTTGCGAGGTATCCCGACGCTTCATTGGCATAATGTAACAGCGCGTTAATACATTAGCAAGCACTTGTTTACGATGGTGTTGTCCCAGAGGGGCGGTTAATGTGTACGCAGGGAGGGGTCGCGTGGTCCGACGGGCAATCAGGCTGTTCGCGTTGCTGCTGTTTTTCTTCGCGCTGGGCCCCGCGCCCTGCGCGGCGCAGGCGCGCGCCGAACTGCGCCCGGGCCTGTCCAGCCTCGAACTGTCCCCGCATGTCGCCTATCGCGTGGATGCCGGCGGTCGCGTCGATTCGGGCGCGATGTTCCAGGCGGCGGAATCGAACGGTTTCAAACCCTTGCCCCATGGCGACCCGACCTTCGGCTTCGTCGACGGGGCCTACTGGTTCCATACGCGGCTGTTCAACGCGGGCAATACCGAACAACGCTGGCTGCTGGTGCTGAAATACCCGCTGCTCGACAACGTCGATGTCTATCTGCGCTATCCCGACGGCCGCGTGGACCATCTCGCCTCCGGCGACATGCTGCCCTTCTCCGCCCGCGCCATCCGCTACCGCCACCCGAATTTCTGGGTGGATCTCCCGCAGCGCACCGAAGTCGAACTGCTGGTGCGCACGCAGAGCAAGAGCTCGATGCAGGCGCCGCTGGCGCTGTACACCTTCGGCGCCTTCGCCGAAATGGAGCGCGACGCGCAGATCGGCATCGGCATCTACAACGGCATCCTGTTCGCGCTGTTCTTCTATAACTTGATTTTGTGGCTGTCGCTGCGCGACAGCAGCCACTTCTGGTACATGTGCCATATCGCCGGCTTCGGCCTGGTGATGTTCTGCCTCAACGGCCTGGCCTTCGAATACCTGTGGCCGCGTTCGCCCTGGCTGGCCAACCACGCCATTCCGCTGTCGATGGCGGTATCGCAGATAGCGATGCACCAGTTCGCCCGCAAGTTCCTCGAGCTGGAGCAACGCTGGCCGCTGGGCGACCTGATCTCGCGCGGACTGATCGCCTTCTTCACCCTGGTCGGCATCGCCTCGTTCTTCGTCGATTACCGCTTGTCGGTGAAACTCGGCACCTACTGCGTCTTCCCCGGCGTGATGGCCATCATCTACCAGGCCATGTACACGATTCGCCGTGGCTACCGACCGGCCCAGCTCTTCCTCGCCGCCTGGACGATGCTGCTGCTCGGCACGGCCATGTACGCTTCGGTCTCGATCGGCCTGCTGCCCAAGACCTTCGTCACCGAATACGGTATCCAGGTCGGCTCGGCGACCGAAATGATCCTGCTCTCCTTCGCCCTCGCCTTCCGCTACGCCAACCTGCGCAGCGAGAACGAGCGCATCGTGCGCGAGGCGAACGAGCAGCTCGAGCGCAACGTCTCGCGCCGCACCGGCGAACTCAGCTCGGCGCTGGAACAGCTGGCGGAAGCCAACTCGCGCCTGCGCGAATCGAACCGGCGCGACGCCCTTACCGGCGTGTTCAACCGCCGCCACTTCCACGATGTTTTCGACCAGCTGCTGCGCCAGGCGCACGAAACCCGGCAACCTCTCGGCGTGCTGCTGATCGACCTCGACCACTTCAAGAAGGTCAACGATACGCACGGCCACCT
>CAZORV010000264.1:0-3095 GCA_964582215.1 uncultured Frigidibacter sp. | reverse complement strand
ATCTGGTTGGTGTTGGCGGTGCCGTAAAAGGTGCAGGTGCCCGGTCCGTGATAGCTGGCCATCTCGGCCGCCATCAGCGCGTCGCGGCCAACCTCGCCGGTCGCGAACTTCTGGCGGACCTTGGATTTTTCGTCATTGGGCAGGCCCGAGGTCATCGGCCCCGAGGGGATGAAGACCGACGGCAGATGGCCGAAGGTCGCCGCCGCCATGACAAGGCCCGGCACGATCTTGTCGCAGATGCCCAGAAACAGCGCGGCGTCAAAGGTGTTGTGCGACAGCGCGACCCCCGAGGCGAGTGCGATGACATCGCGCGAGAAAAGCGACAGTTCCATCCCCGCCTGACCCTGAGTGACCCCGTCACACATGGCCGGAACCCCGCCCGCAACCTGCGCCGTCGCCCCGGCGGCGCGGGCGGTCTGGCGGATCAGTTCGGGATAGGTCTCATAGGGCTGATGGGCCGACAGCATGTCGTTGTAGGCGGTGACGATCCCGATGTTCGGCGCCCGTGCCGCCACCAGCGCATCCTTGTCTGCCTCCATCGCCGCATAGGCATGGGCCTGATTGCCGCAAGACAGATGTGCCCGCGCCGGGCCTTCGGCCGCCGCCCTGCCGATCCGGTCAAGATAGGCGGCGCGCGCGGTTTCGGACCGCTTGCGGATCCGGTCTGTCACTTCGGCGATGGTGCGGTGAAGGGTCATGACAAGGGTTCCTTGAACGTCGGGGGTCTGATCGGACTGGGGTAGGGGGATAACACAGGGGGTTAGCGCTAACAATGCTTCTGCAGCATGGCAAATCGCCGCGCCGTTGCGGCAGTCTGGCAAGAGTGCCCCCCTTTCGCAATGGGTGACGAACGACTAGAGGGGGCGGGAAGACCGGGCAATGACGGGGACGATCATGACAGAACCGAGCGCGCAGCCGATTGTACGGCTGCGGCCCAAGGCCGATGCGCGGGCGTTGCGCCACGGCTTTCCCTGGGTCTATGCGGATGAACTGGTGACCGACCGGCGGACAATGGCCTTGCCGGGCGGCAGTTTGGCGGTTCTCGAGGATGCCGAGCGGCGGGTTCTGGGGCTGGTCACCGTCAATCCGAAGTCGAAGATCATCGCCCGGATGCTGGACCGCGATCCGGCCGCGGTGATCGGGCAGGACTGGTTCGCGGCGCGGCTGTCGCGGGCGCTGGCGCACCGGACGCGACTCTATGACGCGCCGTTCTACCGTCTGGTTCATGCCGAGGCGGACGGGCTGCCGGGCATCGTCATCGACCGGTTCGGCGATGTGGCGGTGATCCAGCCCAACGCCGCCTGGGCCGAGGCGCTGATCGACCCGCTGCTGGCCGCATTGCAGGCGGTCACCGGCGTCACGGCGGTGGTCAAGAACGGTGCGGGCCGGTCGCGCGCGCTTGAGGGGCTGGCCGAGGAAACGCTCCTTCTGGCCGGCAGGATCGGCGGCCCGGTGCCGGTGGCGATGAACGGCGCGACCTATATGGCCGACGTCCTTGGCGGCCAGAAGACCGGGTTGTTCTTCGACCAGCGCGACAATCACCGCTTTGCCCAGAGGCTGGCGGGGGGCGGGCGGATGCTGGACGTCTTTTCCCATGTCGGCGGCTTTGCGCTGGCGGCGCTGGCCGGGGGGGCGGCCTCGGCGCTGGCGGTGGATTCCTCGGCGCCCGCGCTGGCGCTGGCCTCCCGTGGCGCCGAGGCTTCGGGGGCGGCCGCGCGGTTCGCCACCCGGCAGGGCGACGCGTTCGCGGTGATGGAGGCGCTGGCCGGCGAGGGCGCGAGCTTTGATCTGGTCATCTGCGACCCGCCCGCCTTTGCCCCGTCGAAGCCGGCGCTCGAGGCCGGGTTGCGGGCTTATGAACGTGTCGCCCGGCTGGCGGCGGGGCTGGTGGCGCCGGGCGGCTATCTCGGGCTTTGTTCCTGCTCGCATGCCGCCGATCTTGCGCAGTTCCGCAATGCCTCGGCCCGGGGCATCGGTCGCGGCGGGCGGCGGGCGCAGCTGATCCACACCGGCCATGCGGGTCCCGACCATCCGACATTGCCGCAACTGGCCGAAAGCGCCTATCTCAAGGCGCTGTTCTTCCGGCTGGACGGCTGATGAGGGCGCTTCTCGACGCTTGCGTGCTGTTTCCGACGGTGCTGCGCGAACTCCTGATCGGCGCGGCGCGGGCCGGGCTTTACGAACCGCTCTGGTCCGACCGCATCCTCGAGGAATGGGCCGGCGCCACCCGCAAGCTTGGCCCCGGCGCCGAACTTCTGGCGCGGGGCGAGGCTGCGGCGCTGGCTGCGCTCTGGCCGCGCGCCCGCGTGGTGGCGGGCGAGGCGCCGGAGCGCCGGTTATGGCTGCCCGATCCCGATGACATTCATGTGCTGGCGGCCGCCATCGCCGGCGGCGCTGACCTGATCGTGACCTTCAACGCCCGGGATTTCCCCCGCCATACGCTGGCCGAAGACCACCTTGACCGCCGCGACCCCGACCAGTTCCTGCTGGAACTTCACCAGCAAGCCCCCGCCACAATCGCCGCCGTCTGCGAGGCCGTCAGGGCCGACGCCGAGCGCCTGTCCGGCATCCCCCAGCCGCTCGGCCCACTGCTGAAACGCGCCCGCCTGCCGCGACTGGCCAAGGCCCTCGCGCGGCCCCCCGCGGCCTGACCCTGCGCATGTCGGGCCGCGGGCGGTCGCCCCGGCTTGCGGCCTCAACGGGTGCCGGCTCCGGCTCGGTCGCCAGGGGCCATCGCCCCGGCCGCCACGCACCGGTCCCACCCGCGCTGCCCGGTCACCCGAAGCGACCAGGCAGCGCCTGCCCCTGTCGGGGGCTGGCGCTTGGCGCCATCCGGGGCACGCTCTGCCCTCTGTTGTCTGCGCTGGGATGGTCCCGGGGCGATGTTTCCACATGAGCGGGGCCGCTCTTCCGCTGGAAGATCAGCCTTGTCCGCTCAGCCCGGCGTCCCGGGACTTGACCGCACCGTCTCAGTCGGCAGGGGCCCGTGACCCTGCCGCCGCGCGCCGGCTCCACCCACACCGCCCGGTCGCCAAAAGCCACCGGGCAGCGCCTGCCCCTCCCGGGGGCTGGCGCTTCGCGCCATCCGGGGCAGG
>CAZORV010000263.1:0-3112 GCA_964582215.1 uncultured Frigidibacter sp. | reverse complement strand
CAGCCCCAGCCGGGATTCCTGGATTACGCGATCCCCGGGGCATGACGCATACGGGAATAGGTAGAACCCCATGCACAACCACTCGACCAATACAGGTCGCCGCAGCTTCCTGAAGGGAGCGGCCGCGCTGGCCGCGGTGCCGCCGACCGCGGAGATGGCCGCAGGCCAGGTTGTCGCGCAACTGCCCGAGAAAACCGATGCAGGCAGCGCACGCCGGGCGGATGCCGCCCACGTGACCGGACGCCGCAAGCTCGGGTCACTGGAGGTCTCCAGCATCGGCCTCGGCGTCCAGAACATGCACCGCACCTACCAGACAACGGTTCCCTACCGGCCCGAGATGATCAACATCATCCGCACCGCGTTCGACCGCGGCGTCACCTTCTTCGACACTGCGGAAGCGTACGGACCGTTCGAGAACGAGCGGATCCTCGGCGAGGCCATCGCGCCGTTCCGCGACAAGGTCAGGATCACATCCAAGTTCGGCTGGAACATCGATCCCGACACCGGCGCGCGCGGCCCCGGGCTCAACAGCCGTCCCGATTGGATCAAGCGGGCCGTCGAAGGCATGCTCAAGCGCCTGCGCACGGACCGGATCGACCTGCTGTATCAGCACCGCGTCGATCCTGGCGTGCCGATCGAGGATGTCGCCGGCGCGGTCAAGGCGCTGGTGGACCAGGGCAAGGTCCTGCACTGGGGACTGTCCGAACCGGGCCTGGGGACGGTTCGCCGCGCGCATGCGGTGCTGCCGCTGACCGCGATCCAGAGCGAGTACTCGATGGCGACCCGCGACCCGGAAGAGCGGGTGCTGCCGCTGTGCGAAGAGTTGGGAATCGGCTTCGTGCCCTGGTGGCCGCTGGACTGCCAGTTGCTCACTGGCTGGATCGATGCGGACACGCGCTTCGCGCCGGGGGATCTGCGTGGCGTCACGCCGAGATTCTCAGCAGAGAACCTGGCGAAAAACATGCCATTGGTGGAGTTGATCAAAGCCTGGGCGGAGCGCAAGCAGGCCGCTCCCGTGCAGATTGCCCTCGCGTGGCTGCTGGCGCAGAAGCCCTGGATCGTGCCCATCCCGGGAACGACGCAGATGACGCACATGCTGGAGAACGTCGGCGCAACCAGGGTCACTTTCGATCACGACGAGCTGCGGGCGTTGAACGCCGCGGTCGCCGGAATCGCGATCCACGGCGAACGGCTGCCGCCCGCCGTGCTTGCCTTCAGTGGTGTCGAAGCACCATTGCCTTGATGAAATTGCCACGCTTCACGGTAGCGGACGGATCTGCAACTTCCGCGTGACCCGATTCGCTCCTGCAGCGTTGGCACAAGACAGAAGGAGACACCTCTTGACCATCGATTTGTCCGGCAAGGTGGCCCTCATCACGGGCGCAGGCTCGGGCATGGGCCTGGCATCGGCGGAGTTGTTCCTGGAGGCCGGCGCGTCCGTCGTGCTCTCCGGAAACCACTACGAGAAGGTCAAGGAACAGGCCGACCGCCTGGCCTCGCGCGGCAGGACCTTGGCGCTGCGATGCGACGTGGCCAGCGAGGACGACGTGAAGGCGCTCGTGGAAGGCACCGTGAAGCACTTCGGCCGCCTCGACGCCGCCTACAACAACGCCGGCTGGCAGCCGCCGCTTGCGCCGATCACCGAGGCCACCAGCGAGGACTTCGACCGCGTACATGCCATCAACCTCAAGGGCGTGTGGCTGTGCATGAAGTACCAGGTGCAGCAGATGCTCGAGCAGGGCGGTGGCGGCACCATCGTCAACTGCGCCTCGATCGGCGCCATCGACGGTGTCGCGGGCCGCACCAGTTACTGTTCGACCAAGCATGGCGTCCTCGGCATGACCAAGAGCGCCGCGCTGGAATGGGCATCGAAGGGCATCCGCATCAACGCGGTGTGCCCCGGCGTGATCGACACGCCGATGGTCTCCACGATGATGACCGGTGAGGCGGATGTGCTGAACGCGCTGATCGCCCAGGTACCCATCAAGCGGCTGGGCCGCGCCGATGAGATCGCACAGGCGGTGCTGTGGCTGTCCAGCGATGCTTCGAGCTTCGTCGTCGGGCATTCGCTGGTCGTGGATGGTGGGATTACCGTTCAGTGATTCGTGCGGAATCTGAAATGAGCGCCAGGATATTGACCGTGTTGTGCGTCGGCGCCACCGGCAGTGTCGGCCGCCACGTCGTCGCGGAAGCACTGCGCCTGGGCCATGCCGTGCGCGCGCTGGTGCGCAACCGCGCCAAGGCGGCCGGGTTCCCGGCGCAGACGGAAATCGTGGTCGGTGAGCTGATGCAGCCGGAAACGCTCGCGCAGGCGGTCGAAGGCGTGGATGCCATCGTCTTCACGCACGGCTCCAACGGCAGCAAGGCCGAGATGCGCGAGATCGACTACGGCGGCGTGCGCAATGTGCTGGCGGCACTGGCCGGGCGCCAGGTACGCATCGCGCTGATGACGGCCATTGGCGTCACCAACCGCAACGGCAGCTACAACCGCAGCACCGAGGCGCATGACTGGAAGCGCCGGTCCGAGCGGCTGGTGCGCGCCAGCGGCAATGCCTACACCATCGTGCGACCGGGCTGGTTCGACTACAACGACGCGAATCGGCACCGGCTCGTGATGCTTCAAGGCGACACACGCCATGCCGGCACGTCCGCCGACGGCGTGATCGCCCGCCGCCAGATCGCCGAGGTGCTGGTGGCCGGCCTGACGCTGGATGACGCCCGCAACAAGACCTTCGAGCTGGTCGCCGAAACCGGCCCCGAGCAGAAGGATCTGGCGCCGCTGTTCGCCGCGGTGACGCCCGATTCCACCGCTGCACTCGATGGGGTCGGCGATGCCAAGAACATGCCGCCCGATCAGGAGCCACAGGAAGTCCGCGATGATCTGCTGCGATTCGAGCGTCGCGCGGCGCCGACACCCGAGAACCACTTAGCCCTTCACACAGGAGGCCAAGCCATGCACGCAACCGTCATGCACGCCCCCCGCGACGTCCGTTACGAGCAGGTGCCCGATCCGAGGATCGAGAAGCCCACCGACGCCATCATCAAGCTGTCCGCCAGCTGCATCTGCGGCTCCGACCTGTGGCCGTATCGAGGCCTGTCCGGGCAGGACGGC
>CAZORV010000262.1:0-3116 GCA_964582215.1 uncultured Frigidibacter sp. | reverse complement strand
GGATGACGACGTCCTGTCCTGAAAGGTGCCGCCATGGAGTCCTTGATCGCCCTGCCCACTCATCACGAGCCCACCAAGAAGCCGAACCGTCACGGTCAGCCGTGGGTGATGTCCGACTACGAGCTGATGGTTCAAGGGGTGCGCGACGGGCTGGAGTTGCCGTCGCTCGCGTCCCGGATCGGCCGGGCAGAGAACGTGCTGCTGCCACGACTGCGCCGACTGCTGCCGGCGGCACAGCGCGAGTGCTACCCGGAATTGGTGCTGGACGCCTTGCGCACGGCGCTGGCCGACGACACCTACGACTGGCGCCACGAGATGCTGTTGTCGCCGCCGATCATCCGCAATGAGATCGTCCGCTCCGGGCTGGACGGCCTCAGCGACGACCAGGTGGTCACCGTCGCCTACGCGTTGCTGGTCAGCGGTGGCGCCGAGGAATCCGCGCTGTTCGATCAGCTCTCCGAACGTCTCGCCTCCGACCGCCTGACGGACCGCTTGATCGAGATGCGGGCATGGCGAGCGGCCCGCTCGTCCCCATTCTCGATCGACGAGGACGCTGCCTGGGCGCACGCCAGCTACTGGGTGCGCGGTCGCGGCGGATATCGCAACTGGCACCACCGGCCCATGATCGAGCCCAGCTGGTAGGCGCCGGCTCGACGCCGATCAGGCGTAGTCGGCCAGCCAGGCACGGGGTGACCGGCCGACCCGCTGGGTGAACACGCGGGAGAACGAACTGCTGGTGTACCCCAGTTCCGCGGCCACCTGGCTGATGGGCTTATCGCGGCGGAGCAGCCGTTGGGCGACCATGATCCGCCAGCTGGTCAGGTAGTCGTGCGGCGTGCTGCCCACCACGTCGCTGAACAGGGCGGCGAACGCGCTGCGTGACATCTGCGCCGTCCGGCTCAACTCGGTCAGCGTCCAGCCATGCCGGGATCGGCGTGACCGCGGCCAGCGCTCGGGCGATCCTCGGGTCGGCCATGCCGCTCAGCAGACCGGGCGGCAACCCGAGCCGATCGGAGTTGTCGAGCAGCCAGCGCAACAGCTTGATCAGGGTGATCTCGAACAGCCGGTCGACGACGTGCCGATGGCCGCACCGGAACCACATCAGCATCGCGTTGGACGTCCCGGTCGACTTCCCCGCCGTCCCACTCTCGTCGGACGCCTGATCGGCCCCCCGTTGCTCGTTGCGCTCACGGGGGACGGTTCTCGAGAGTTCGAATTTCGAACGTTGGGGGACGGTTCTACGCCGCGAGCCGTTCCCAAACGCGAGTTCGGGTCGGCCAGAACCGTTCCTGGGTCGAGGACCGGCCGAGTCGTGAAGGTGCCCACCTATGCGTGCCGCGAAAGTCGCGGTGAGCGAACGCTATGGTGTCCGGGACATTGGGTGGCCAAGGGAGATCTGTGCCCGCGATTCCGACCGACGACATCATTCCGGCGCTTGCTGCGATCGCCGACGAGGTGATCCTGCCTCGTTTTCAGGCACTTCACGACGGCGAGGTGGAAGAGAAGTCGCCCGGCGAACTGGTGACGATCGCCGATCGCGAGGCCGAGGTGCGGGTGGCGGACGTCCTGCGTGGCCTGCGTCCGGACGCGACGGTGATCGGCGAGGAAGCCGCGGCGGCCGACCTCGGTCTGCTCAATGCCCTGAAGACGGACGGCGCCTGCTGGCTGATCGATCCGCTGGACGGGACGCAGAACTTCGTGAACGGCCGTCCGGAGTTCGCGGTCATGGTTGCGTTGGTCGAAGCCGGACACACCGTCGCCTCCTGGATGTGGTCCCCGCTCGACCGGGTCGGATACGTGGCGGAGCGAGGTGCTGGCGCGTTCCGCAACGGCGTCCGGCAACACATCCCGCCCGCCCCGAACACAGTCAGCGAACTTCGTGGCACGGTCCTCGGCAAGTTCCTGACTCCGCGGCAGCGGACGTCAACCGCGGAGGCGGCAACCCGGTTCCGGAGGATCGGGCCTGGACAATACTGCGCCGGCGTCGAGTATCCGCTGATCGTGGCCGGATCGCAGGAGTTCGTCCGATTCCATCGCCTGCTGCCCTGGGATCACGCGCCGGGAACGCTCTATATGGAGGAAGCCGGCGGTTACATCCGGCGCTGGGACGGCACACCGTACTCACCGGGCACGAACGGAACCGGCCTCCTGGCGGCAACGGACGAAACGGTCTGGCGCCTGGTCCGAGGCGAGCTTGGCCGAGCACTGGATTGAGTTCTCCCTCTCCGGTGACCAAGAGAACCGTCCCCGGTGACCAAGAGAACCGTCCCCGGCGACCAAGAGAACCGTCCCCGGCGACCGAAAGAACCGTCCCCAGTGACCAAGAGAACCGTCCCCGGCGACCGAAAGAACCGTCCCCGGTGACCAAGAGAACCGTCCCCGGCGACCAAGAGAACCGTCCCCGGCGACCGAAAGAACCGTCCCCGGAGGTCAGCTGAGGCGTTCCAGGATCAGCTCGCGGACGCGTCCGGCGTCGGCCTGACCGCGCATCGCCTTCATCACCGCACCGATCAGCGCGCCGGCGGCCTGCACCTTGCCGTCGCGGATGCGCTGCGCCACGTCGGGATTGGCCGCGATCGCGGCGTCCACCGCCGCGGTGAGGGCACCGTCGTCGGACACCACGGCCAGGCCGCGCGCTTCGACCACCTCGGACGGCGAGCCCTCGCCGGCCAGGACACCGTCGATCGCCTGGCGGGCCAGCTTGTCGTTGATCGTGCCGGCCCCGATCAGGGCCTGCAGTTCAGCCACCTGGCCAGGGGTGATGCCGACGTCCTCGAGCTCGACCCCGGCGGCGTTGGCGCGCCGGGCCAACTCCCCCGACCACCATTTGCGGGCGGCCGACGGCGCGGCGCCGGCGTCCACGGTCTCGGCGATCAGGTCCAGCGAACCCGTGCCCAGCACGTCCCGCATCTCCAACTCGGTGAAACCCCACGCCGCGACCAGCCGGCGCCGTCGCTGTGCCGGCGGCTCGGGCAGGGTCAGCCGCAACTCCTCCACCCACTCGGGCGCCGGCGCCACCGGCACCAGGTCGGGCTCGGGAAAGTATCGGTAGTCCTCGGCCTGCTCCTTGGAGCGTCCCGGCGAGGTCGAGCCGTCGTCCTCATGCCAGTGCCGGG
>CAZORV010000261.1:0-3140 GCA_964582215.1 uncultured Frigidibacter sp. | reverse complement strand
CGGCCGTCGCGAAACCGCCACGGATGCCCGCGGCACGACGAGCTACGGCTACGACCTGCGTGATCGCCTGCTCAGCCTGACTCAGCCCGGCTTCGGCGGAGGCGGCGCGGGGACGGCAAGCCTGGGCTACACCTACGACGGCAACGGCAACCGTCTCACCCTGACGGCCACCGTCAACGGCCAGTCCCACACCACGGGCTACACTTACGACGATGCGGGCAGGCTCGATCTCGTGACAGACCCCGCAGGGCGCGCCTACGACCATGGCTACGACCGAAACGGCAACCGCGAGTCCCTCGGGCATCCCAACGGCGTCGCGACGGCCTACACCTACGACAACCTGAACCGCCTGACGAACCTGGCCACGATACACCCGGCTTCGACCCGCCACATCCAGAGCTACGCCTTCACGCTGGCCGCTGGGGGCAACCGCACGAAGATCGTCGAGCACCAGGGCCTGCCGCAGCAGCGGACACTCGACTACAGCTACGACTCGCTCTACAGGCTGACGGGCGAGACGGTCACCGAGAATCTCGGCCTCGTCTACGCCAAGACCTTCGGCTACGACCCCGTCGGCAACAGGCAGACACAGACGACCGTGATTGGCCCTGCCGGCTCACCGGGTCCGAACCTCCAGCCCGGCACGATCAGCTACGGCTACGACACGCGCGATCGGCTCCTCAGCGAACAGCTCGGTGCGAACCCAGCCACGGCGTCCGGCTGGGACAGCAACGGCAACCTCACGACGAAGGACCTCGAAGCCACCTACACCTGGAACCACGAGAACCGGCTCGTCCGCGTCGAGAAGACCGACGGCACGGTCGTCGAGCATGCCTACGACGTCGACGGCAATCGTGTTCAGACGAAGACCACGCCGCCCGCCGCAGCCGCGCAAACGACGAACTTCCTCGTCGATACGTCGGTGAGCCTGAGCCACGTCGTGGCGGAAGCCAACGGAATCGGAACGCTCCAGGCCCTCTACGTCCGAGGCGACGACCTGCTGTCGGTCATGCGCCCGCTAGCCGCGGCTCCTGCTTCAGAGGCCGACTGGCGGACGCGCTACTATCACGCCGACGGCATCGGCTCCATCCGAAGGCTGACGGACGAGACTGGCATCATCACCGACGGCTACACCTACTCCGCCTTCGGCGAACTCCTCGCCCACACGGGTACGGATCCCCAGCCCTACGCCTTCACCGGCGAACCACTCGACCCCAACTCCGGCTGGCAATACCACAGAGCAAGGTGGATGCATCCGAGCGTGGGGCGGTTCACCGGTATGGACCCTTGGGAGGGTCGTCCGTTCGATCCGCCAACCCTCCACAAGTACTTGTATGCCACTGCAGACCCGCTCGGGAAGATAGACCCCTCGGGTCTGATGACCACGGTTCAGACGATCACAGTCGGAGCGATCATTGGCGCCCTGGTCGGGATGAGCGTCCCTGCTTCCTCAGTCACTGAACGAGTGTCGTATGTCGCGCTTGGAGTGACGCTAGGAGCCTTTGGCGGCGCCCTATATGCAGGGGCCGCACTGCCCGCGGCCGCGCTGGGCCTTGGCACGGCGGGTACAGTTCCGTTCACGACCCAGGCGTCTCCCTTGGTTGTCCCTGGTGGCGGGGGTTGGGTGTGGACGCTCCCATGGATGGCTCGCGGACAGGCGATCGAAAACGCCATTGGGCGGACGGTTCCGTATCCCTACCCAGGTATCGATCGCTGGGGTCAAGGCGTTGTCGGTAGCATCAAGAGCATCGATTTCAACTCTCCCACCTACATCAGGAGCGTTGCAGCATTCGGTTCGCAAATTCGAGCGTGGACCACGCAACTTTCAACCTGGGCCGGGAACCCAACCCCTATGGGAAACGTGCCGCCGATTCTGCCCACGATGATCCAGCATCGGCAGTTGATTCTGGCGCTTCCGAGCCAGGGCGGGACGGTACAGCACCTGCAGATGGTATCGACTCTGCGATTCCAAGCTGCTGCACTTCCGAACCCGGTGGAGATCATCGTCGTGTGGGTGCGCTAGCGATGTGGCCGCTGAGAAAGAAAGCAAAGGACCCTCCTCATCAACACGGCCGCTATCAGTCAGTCTGGTTCTATCGTGGGGCGATGTACGTTCCACGCATTGTGCGGACCTCAGTGAACGGATACTTCCTCGAGCAAGAACCCGTGAAGCAGCTGCAGCCCAGTCGTGAAGCAATTCGGCAAGTCCTCGAGGACGCAATGCGTCAACCAGATGTGGTGCCAGAGCCGAGTCCTCTCCCATTCAGCCCGCTTCCCTCGGCAGTGGGCGCGCGAAGCCTGAATGCGTTTCACCGAGACGCGTTGGGAATCGGGGCTTACGACTACATTGGAGGCGGCTGGGAGATCGGCGTCACCGTGTGGCCGAAGGGCGCACCTAAGGTCGATGTCGTAGAGCGAATCAAGGTAGGCGCCGACGGCTTCCCAGACAGTGGGACCGATGCCATTGTGGCGATCATTGGGCGCTGGCCCACGTGGCGAGACGAGTGAGGTCCGGCTCCGGCGCGACGGCTGATCGCGGGCTGCAGCTTCTCGCACTCGAGTGTGTGCACGACCAACTCGACGGGAGCACGCCGCGCCCGCCTGCCCACGGCCGCGCGCGCTTGCGCTTCAGCGGGGGGCCGCACGGTCACGCGCCTTGCCATGGCCAGGAAGGCGAGCAAGGCGCGCGCCCGCGGCCATCTTTCTTGAAGGCCGGCGGCGATGGCTAGTGGGGCCGGCGCTGGCTTATGGCTGGTTAAGGGCGCGGAGGAGTGGCGCTCGCTGCGCTCGCCCGATAACGCGGCCTACACAAGGTCGCGCTGATCCAGCGCGGCGCTTGCAGGGGACGAGCTTCCAGGTGCGCGCGGCCGCGCCAGCCGCGCGCACCCTTCGGTAGGCAAGCGCCGCGCCGGGCGCGACCTCAAGCTCGTCGCGATTGAGGTGGCGTGCGCATTCGCGCACGCAGCTGTCCTTAATCGCTCCTCGTATGTAAGCCGCGTTATCGTCTCCTCTGTCCCGGCGCAATGGGAGTTGGAAACGGCCAGTCCCGAGCTAGGCGCGCTGAAAGGCCACAGGTTTCGGATACGGCTGTCGCGGCTTCCTGCGGTGAGCCGGTCGCTGAGGGGCGAGCGGCCGAGGCC
>CAZORV010000260.1:0-3191 GCA_964582215.1 uncultured Frigidibacter sp. | reverse complement strand
CTAGTAAGCGATGCCGATGTGAGTTCGGTGGTGGCGCGATACCTCGATCTCGTCCACGACGGCGGTAGCGAAGTCGGTACCGGAGATGCTCGAAGTGCCGTCGGCGTCGAACAGCGCGACCTCGTCCCCGACGCGGTACTGCCCCTTGTGCTCACCGGGGGCGTAGGAGCCATAGGTCCCGGCCGGGCTGATGAACAACCAGTCAAGGTCAGTGGGCGAGTCCTCGACCAGCATGACCCGGGTCGCCTCGCCCTCGAGCGCTTCCTCGCGGAACTGCTCAGGGATCTCACCCTCGACAACGCGCGGCGCTCCCGGAGCTGGGCGCAGCGAGCTGAAACCACCTACCTGCAGATACCGCGCCCCGGCCTCGGCCGAGAGCCCCGCCAGCTGTCGGTACACCTCGACAAGGCGACCGGCCATGTCCCCCCGCGGCGAGATCGCGGCCACCACCACGTCCGCACCCGGGATCACCCGGGGAGCGACGTCCGCAACCTCGCCCAGTTCATACCGCACACCCGGCACCCGCTGCGAGGGCTCGGAGCGGCTGATCGACACGACTGAATGCCCGCGGGCGGCGGCCTCACGCACGATGTTGCCGCCGGTGTATCCAGTGCCCCCAACGACGACGACTGTAGCCATGGTCCTCTCCTCACACGTAACCGGGATTGCTTGACGGATCAACCAAGAAGCCTCGTGGTTGATTCCAATCGGGCCCGCGCACGGCCATTCCCATCCACCGCGAACACGGGTGTCCGCAGGCAGGACAGCCCACCAGGCCCCTGCGTTGAACCGTGCGCCCCAGGCCGGGTGCAGATCGGTCGCTTCGGTGATGGTGATGGACATGGTGGTTCTCTTTGTGGTTGTCCCCGATGGCTCGGACCGGTGGGGCTAGGCAGCGCTGCTCCGGGCAGCCCACGGGCGACCGCATAGGTGACGCTGTCTCGGGCTCCGGATCGACCGATCCTGCGAATCGGCTGGCCTGAAGCTATTGGTCGGCCGGGCCCTGCTCTATCTGCAACGCACCGGAGGGGCATCGCGCGACAACGGCACGCAGTTCCTCGGCGAGGTCGGGGGTGTCGGCGACGGTCGGGTTCATCCACGGTCGACGACTGGTGTCGAAGACGGCTGCCATGCCGCGCACGCACTCGGCGGAGTGGATGCACAGCTCGCGGTCGTCGGTGACGTCGACGAGTGGACCCGTGTAGTGCTTACGAGGCATGAGTGCTCCTCTTCGGTGGTGCGCCGAAGTTCTCCCGGTGAGTGACGGGGTGTCGGCTGAGGATCATGGGGAGCTGCTTGTCGACGTGGACCCAACCGGGGGCATCCTGCATGCCCTGACGGTACTCCCATGCGACCTGCTGCCTGCGTCGTCGGGAACCGGGGGGATGCGGCTGGTCCGGGACGTCGTGTTGTTCGACGTCACCCCGACGTATCGGGGTCCACGCGCTCGGCGGTTGGGGGTAGCGTGAACCGTTGCCTGTCGCGGGGAGGAACGAGGTCGAGGTAGCGGGCCGGGTCCGAGGCGATCACGTTGCGGACGTAGGGACAGAACGGCAACACGGCCAGTCCCCGGCGCCGGGAGTCCTCGAGTGCCTCGGTGACCAGGACCCGCGCAAGCCCGCGACCTGTGAAGGCGGGGTCGACCTCGGTGTGGGTGAACGCGATCGTGCCTGGGGTCAGCCGGTACTGCGAGAACCCGGCGAGCTGGTCGCCGTCGTGGACCTCGTAGCGGTTCAGCTCGGGGTTGTCGTGGACAGTGGTCACGGAGTGTCCTTTCGCGAGTGGTGGCGTCAGGGTGCGGCGGGCACTCCGCTGGCGTAGGCGTGACTGGCGCGCACGATACCGAGCACGATGGCGAACTCGTCGTCGTCCCGTGGTCCGTAGACCATCATGAACCCGGGGGACAGCCGGGTTCCGGCCCACATGTGGGGCCGGCCCCAGCCCTTGGTCGAGACGTCGGCGGCCGCCTCTGCGGGCAGGACCAGGTGCAGGGACCCGTCGTACAGGGGATGCAGGTGCGCGAACTCGCCGACCTGGGGCACCAGGTAGGCCTGCTGGTCCTGGGACCCCTCGCGCAGCGTGAAGCCGCGCGCTCCAGGCACCGAGATCCGCGACGGTCCGACGTCCACACCGGAGAGCGTGCGGATCTCCTCGAAGAGTCGCTCCTGCAGGGCCTCGGGGGCGTTGTCGGACTGCTGCTGCTGCGGGATGGTCCAGCTGACCTCGGGCGGCGGACCGGGTCGGGGTGGCAGCTGCCCGGAGGGCAGGGCCGCCCAGGTCACCGGTGGGCGCGGCCCGGCGGGACCGAGGCCGTGGTGGTCGACGAACGCGAGCCTGTCAGCGATCCAGCCGCCGAGTGCGTGGACGGTCTGGGCGGTGAGCTGGTGGCCACCGGGTTGCCGCTGCGCGACCGTGGGGGCACCGGACTCGCAGAGCAGGTAGTCCCAGGTCCGGTCCAGCAGCTCGCGAGGGATCACGTGGTCGCCATCGCCCTGGGCCACGAACACGGGCAGGTTGGCCAGCCGCCCGGTGTCGGTGTCGAGACCCGCCTCGAATGGCAGCGTTCCGTAGAGCACGGCCGCCCCGACGTACCGAGAGGGGTCGTCGAGCACCAGCCCGCCGGCGAACGCGGCGCCCCCGCTGAACCCGACCAGCAGCACCGGTCGGCCTGCCGGGGCGACCACGTCGAGCCAACCGCGGAACCAGTCCATCGTGGCACGCAGCGAGTCGGCAACCGGACGACCGATGCCACGGTTGGCGAACCAGGCGTAGCCCTCGCCCTGCCCGATCGGCGCCCGGACCGCGGCGTACACCGGCCCGGTCGGCAGGTGGGCGGCCAGCCCGAGGATCTCGCGCTCGTGGGAGCCGCGCCCGTGCAGCAGGACGACGAGCGGCGCTGCCGGGTCGGTGCTGCCATAGGTCGCGACCACGGGGGCCGCGAAGGTGGCATGGACGCTCATGGCCGGCCTTTGTTGCCGGTGCCGATGATGGGGAGGTTCGTCATGAGGAGCTCCTGGGGTGAGACTCGGAAGAGTGACTGTCGCTTCAAGTAACACCCTACACCGGTTAGTTGTTCCATCAAGTAATCACGGGGGTTCGGTGAGGGCATGGAGACCGAGCCGGGCCGCAGCCGGCATTAGGGCGTGTCTCCAATGAGGGTCTTCAGCCAGGTGATGACTGCGGACAGGACG
>CAZORV010000259.1:0-3200 GCA_964582215.1 uncultured Frigidibacter sp. | reverse complement strand
GTCGGGGTCCTCCTCGCCCTCGTAGGGGAAGGGACCCATGCCGAGCATGCCATTTTCCGACTGCAGCGTCACCTCGACGCCGTCGGGGATATGGTTCGACACCAGGGTCGGGATGCCGATCCCGAGGTTCACATACCAGCCGTCCTGCAGTTCCTGCGCGGCGCGGGCGGCCATCTGATTGCGGTCCCACATGACTCAGGCCTCCTCGCGCTTGCGCGTCGTGCGTTGTTCGATGCGTTTTTCGTGTGGCCCGGCGATCAGCCGGTGGACATAGATGCCCGGCAGGTGGATCTTGTCGGGGTCGAGGCTGCCCATCGGCACGATCTCTTCGACCTCGGCGACGCAGACCTTGCCACAGGTGGCGGCGGGGGCGTTGAAGTTGCGGGCGGTCTTGCGGAACACGAGGTTGCCCGAGGGGTCGGCCTTCCAGGCCTTGACGATCGACAGGTCGGCCACGATCCCGCGTTCGAGGATATAGTCATGACCGTCGAAATTCTTGACCTCTTTGCCTTCGGCGATCACCGTGCCGACGCCGGTCCTGGTGTAGAAACCCGGGATACCCGCCCCGCCGGCGCGCATCCGTTCGGCCAGCGTGCCTTGCGGGTTGAATTCGAGTTCCAGTTCACCCGACAGGTACTGGCGCATGAATTCGGCGTTTTCGCCGACGTAGGACGACAGCATCTTTCTGACCTGACGGGTCTGCAGCAGCTGGCCAAGGCCGAAATCGTCGATGCCGGCATTGTTCGAGGCCACGGTCAGGTCCTTGGTGCCCGCGTCCTTGATCGCCGCGATCAAGAGTTCGGGGATGCCGCAGAGGCCGAAGCCGCCCGCCGCGATGAACATCCCGTCGAACAAGAGCCCGTCAAGCGCGGCCCTCGCATCCTGGTAGACTTTCTTCACCGGCATCCTCCTTTGCGACGGATGGTGATCAGCGGCGGCCCCCCGGGGGGGCCGGTCCGTCGGGCGCGAAACTGACGGATTGCCGGCGGCGCGGCTATCCGTAAGAATACGTATGGGGATACGTATCCGGGGGCGGAATGGCGAACAAGGGATCGGGGGCGGCGCGCGACTATGAACGTCTGGGGTTCATCCATGCGCCGGACGCGACGCTGGTGCTGGCCGACCGGATCATCCTGCGGGCCAGCCTCAGGGTCGAGGATGTGTTCGGATGGACGCCGGGCGAACTGGAGGGGCAGTCGGTGCGGCTGCTCTATCCGGGGCAAAGCGACTACGAGGTGATCGGCGAGCGGGCCCGCAAGGCGTTGCAGGGGCAGACCGTCTATCAGGACGAAAGGTTCATGCGCCGCAAGGACGGCCAGGCGATCTGGGTCGAAGGCTCCGGCGTGGCGCTGGACCGGGCCGAGCCGTTGCGGCTGGCGATCTGGACCTATCGGCCGACCGACCGCAAGGCGGCGGCGCTGGGGCCATTGACGGCGGCGGAAAAGCGGATTGCGCGCTATCTGGTCAACGGGTTCACCAGCAAGGAGATCGCCCAGGCACTGGGCTGTTCACACCGCACGGTCGAGGTTCACCGGGCGAACATGGTCCGCAAGATGGCGGTGAGGAACAGTTTCGAGCTGGTCCGCAAGCTGTTGACGGCGCCGGAGCGGTAGGCCCTGCCCTTTGTTCGGGCACGCCCGGGCGATCCACGGACAACGGACCGCCGTGAGCAACGCCGCGTTTCCACCAGAAGATCGGCTCTCCGTCCAGTCCGGCCTCTGGACGGGACTGCATCGTTTCAGTCGGCAGGGGCAAGTGACCCTGCCGTCACGCACCCGTCCCACGCATCCCGCCCGGGCGCCCAAAGCGACCGGGCAGCGCCTGCCCCTCCCGGGGGCTGGCGCTGCGCGCCATCCGGGGCAGGTGCTGCCCTCTGTTGGTGCGGGTTGAAGCGGTCCCGGGGCGGGGTTCCCACGTGAGCGGGGCCGCTCTTCCACCGGAAGATCGGCCTTCTCCGCTCAGCCCGGCGTTTGCGAGACGGAATGGCCGCGCCCCAGTCGGCAGGGGCCGGTGACCCTGCCGTTGTGCGCCATCTCCACCCGAACCGCCCGGTCGCCCAAAGCGACCGGGCAGCGCCTGCCCCTCCGGGGGGCTGGCGCTTCGCGCCATCCGGGGCAGGCACTGCCCTCTGTGGTGCGCGCGGAGCCGGTCCCGGGCAAACGTTCCCACGTGAGCGGGGCCGCTCTTCCAATGGAAGACCGGCCTTTTCCGCTCAGCCCGGCTTCCGGGAAGCACGGCGCGACCTCGATCGGCAGCGGTAGGGTGCGTGCTCGCACGCACCGCCCCCCCGGAGCCCAAAGCGCCAGGAAAGGGGCGACGCCGCCTCAGTCGGCAGGGGCAAGTGACCCTCCCGCCACGGTCCGGTCCCGCCCTCATCGCCCGGTCGCCCCAAGCGACCGGGCAGCGCCTGCCCCTCCCGGGGGGCTGGCGCTTCGCGCCACCCGGGGCAGGCACTTCCCTCTGTCACCATATGTTGAGACGGTCCCGGGGAGAGGTTCCTGCATGAGCGGGGCCGCTCTTCCACCGGAAGATCGGCCTGTTCCGCTCAGCCCGGCGTCGGGAAAAAAACTGTGCGGTCGAAGCGGTAGGGTGCGTGCTCGCACGCACCCCCCCCTCGCCGCCCTCTGTTAAAGGGGCCGAGGCGGCCACGGAACACCGTTCCCGCATGGCCGGGGCCGCTCTTCCACTTGACGAGCGGCTGATCCGGCTCGGCCCGGCGCCGGCGGGTCAGGCTGGCACGTTCGGCAAACTCGCGGCCTCTGCCCGCGAACCAAACTGGTGCCGGAAGACCCCTTTTCAGGCGCTTGCGGCCTTGGTCGCCTTGGTGCCGGCCCGGGGCTTGGTCGCGGGCTTTGTCGCCGCCTTGGGCTTGCTCTTCGCGGCCGGTTTGGCTGCGGCTTTCGGTTTGGTCCTGGGGGCGGCCTTTGCCTTGCCCTTGCTGCCCTTGGCCGCCTTTTCATTGGCCCATTCGACGGCCTGTTCAAAGGTCACGCTTTCGGGCTCGGTCCCCTTGGGCAGTGTGGCGAAGACCTTGCCCCACTTGACATAGGGGCCATAGCGCCCGGCCATGACCTGCATCGCGCCGCCGTCCGGGTGGTCGCCCAGCTCCTTCAGCGGCGCCGCCGCCGCTGCCCCGCCGCGCCGCCCGGCCGCCTTTTGCGCCAGAACCTCGACCGCGCGGTTCATGCCGATGGTGAAGA
>CAZORV010000258.1:0-3209 GCA_964582215.1 uncultured Frigidibacter sp. | reverse complement strand
GCGAGTTTCGCGAGGACCTGTTCTACCGCATCAGCGAAGTGACCGTGCGCATCCCGCCGCTGCGCGAGCGCGGCGGCGATGCCGTGGTCATCGCCCAGGCGATCCTGGAGCGCCGCGCGCGTGAACACAGCCGACCCGTCAAGGGCTTCACGCCCGGCGCATTGAAAGCCATCGAGGCCTACCTGTGGCCCGGGAACATCCGGGAACTCGAGAATCGCGTGAACGGAGCAGTGATCATGACCGAGGGCAAGTACGTCACCGGGTCGGACCTGGGGCTTCCCGGGGACGGTGATCCAGGTGCCAACCTGCTCAACCTGCGCGTCGCGCGTCAACGTGTGGAGCGGGAAACGATCCGGCAGGCGCTCGCCGTGGCCGGGTGGAATCTCTCCCGGACTGCGGAGCTGCTCGGGATCACGCGACCGACGCTGTATGACCTGCTGGAGAAGAATGACATCGCAGCTTCGGATCGCGCTGCTGAGGGGTGAGAGTCATGTCGAGGGAAATCGCCCAGGATTCGTGCGTGGTCAATCGCCATCCACTGATGGCGGCGGTACTGCTGATCGCCGGGCTGACCGCCTGTGCTCCCAAGGGTGAGGCGCTCTACACGCGGGCAGAGCAGGCACTCCAGAAGGGCGACGTCAACGCGGCCATCATCGATCTCAAGAACTATGTCGAAGCCGACCCCGAGAACGCCCGCGGCCGTGCGCTGCTCGGCAAGGCGCTCGTGGAGGCAGGCGACCTGCAGGCCGGCGAGATCGAGATCCGCAAGGCCAAGGACCTGGGCGCGCCGCGTGAACTGACACTCGTCCCGGAGTGCAAGGTGCTCGTCGGCAAGAGCGAGTTCGATGCGGCACTGGAGCAATGCAGGCCCGAGGCTGGGCCCGCGGATGCGAAGGTCGATCTCCACATCATCCAGGGCCAGGCGCTACTCGGGCTCAATCGGCCGGAAGATGCCAAGGCGCAGTTTGCGTCGGCTCGCTCGGCAAATCCGGACAGCGTCGAGGCCGTCCTCGGTCTGGCACTTGCGTCGCACGCCGGGTCGGGACTCAGCGACGCCCGGGCAGTGTTGGACGAGGCCCCGGAGTCGGTCCGCGGCGACGTCCGATACTGGCTGGCGGCGGGTGAGATCAACCTCCGCGGGGGCGACTTCACTGCGGCCGAGGCCGCATACACGGCGGCACTCGAGCACGCCACCAGGGCCAATCGCAGCGACGAGAGAATGCAGTCCCGGGCCGGACTCGTCGACGCACAACTGAGGCAAGGCAAGGTCAAGGAGGCCCTGGCCACGAGCGACGCTCTGCTGAAGAGCGCTCCCAGCAGTTGGTACGCCAAGCTGGTCCGCGCGCAGGCGCTGGCGGCCGGCAGGGAATTCGAGCAGGCCCGACTGCTGCTCGAGGACGTGGTGAGCAAGCAGCCCGGACACCTCGGAGCCCGAATGTTTCTCGGCATGGTGAACCTGCAGCAAGGCAATCTCGGCCAGGCCGAGATGAACTTCGCGAACGTGGTCGCAAACGACCCGACCAACGTTCGCGCTCAGCGGCTCCTTGCGGAGACACGTGCGCAGGTCCAGTCGCCACAGCAGGCATTGACGGCACTCGGACCCGCGCTTGAGAAGACGCCCGACCCGACGTTACTCGCCCTGGCCGGGCGCTTGAGCCTGGCGAGCGGCGAACGCGAGAAAGCCATGTCGTACTTCACTCGCGCGCTGGCCGGTCCCGAGTCGCAGCAGACTGTGGAACTGCGACTCGAAATTGCGGGCGGCTACGTGGTGGCGGGGGAATTCGACCGTGCCATCGGATTGCTGAAGGATATACCTCCAGGTGCCGCACCGAGTCATCAGCGCGAGTACCTGCTGATGCTCGCTTTGCTCCGCAAGGGCGACAAGAACGAGGCCGTCGCCGAAGGCAATGCGCTGATCGAGCGCTCTGGAAACGACCCCGCCGCGCGCAATCTCGTCGCGGGCGTGCTTACCGCAGCCGGGCAGGCCGACGCCGGTCGTGCGCAGTTGAATGAGGCGCTCGAAGCCAAGCCGGACGATCCGCAGACCCTGTTCAACCTGGCACGTCTCGATCTCGCCGAGGGCAAGACCGCGGATGCGGAGGGGCATTTCACGCAGATACTCGCTGCCGACCCGAAGAACCTCGACGCCACGATGGGTGCCGCCGCAGCCGCGGGTGCCGGTGGCGACGGCGCGGGTGCCGAGAAGTGGCTCCAGAAGGCCGTCGAGGACCATCCTGCTTCGACGGCGGCGCGAGTGGCACTGGCCGAAGCCAGGCAGCGACGGGGCGATGTCGGTGGGGCGATCGAGCTCTACGAGCAGGGTCTCGTCGTCAAGCCGGACGACCCGGTGCTGCTCAACAACCTTGCTGTTCTCTACCAGCAGAAGAGTGATCCCAGGGCACTTGAGATTGCGGAAAGAGCCTATCGGCAGGCGCCGAATGCGCCTGCGCTCCAGGATACTTATGGGTGGATTCTCGTTACTAGCGGCACGCTGGAGCAGGCGTTGCCGGTGTTGCGCAGCGCCGCCACTGCATTGCCGGGAATGACCGAGGTGCAGTACCACTACGCGGCCGCACTTGCGAAGACCGGGAATGAAGCCGAGGCACTGGCGATCCTGCGAAGGCTGGACCTGGAGCAGATTCCGACGCCGGCGAGAATCGACGCACAGAAACTCCTCGACGAATTGTCAAAATAGACGCATGCACATGAGGCAACACTCAATGACGGTGAGCACCCGCACCGCGTCGACGCTTGCGCTGGTCGCGATTGTACCGATTCTCCTGACTGCCTGTGCGTCCGAGCCGGACGTGAGTACCGCACCGGTCGCGCAGCAGCCGGAGACGACCGAGTACCGGATCGGTCCGGGCGATACGCTGCAGGTGTTCGTGTGGAATCAGCCAGAGTTGACAGTGACGGTGCCGGTGCGACCTGATGGCATGATTTCCACACCCCTCATCGCAGGAGTTCCGGCCGCTGGCAAGACGGCTCCCGAACTCGCCAAAGACCTGCAGACTGCCCTTTCGGAGTTTGTGCGCAATCCTACGGTCAGCGTCATGGTTACGAGCTTCGTTGGTACCTATGCCGACCAGATCCGAGTCGTCGGGCAGGCCGCGAGGCCGCAGTCACTGCCGTATCGCGCAAACATGACCCTGCTCGACGTCATGATCGCCGTGGGCGGACTGGGCGAGTTCGCCGCCGGCAATCGAGCC
>CAZORV010000257.1:0-3212 GCA_964582215.1 uncultured Frigidibacter sp. | reverse complement strand
GATGGCGCGAAGCGCCAGCCCCCGGGAGGGGCAGGCGCTGCCCGGTCGCTTTGGGTCCCGGGGGCGGTGCGTGCGAGCACGCACCCTACCGCTGCTGACCGAGACCGCGTCGCACTTGCGGGGGCGCCGGGCTGAGCGGAAAAGGCTGATCTTCCGGTGGAAGAGCGGCCCCGCTCGTGTGGGAACGCCGCCCCGGGACCATCCCAGCTTGCAAGACAGAGGGCAGTGCCTGCCCCGGGCGGCGCGGAGCGCCAGCCCCCCGCAGGGGCAGGCGCTGCCCGCTCGCTTTGGGCGACCGGGCGGTGCGCGTGGAACCGGCGCGTGGCGGCAGGGTCACTTGCCCCTGCCGACTGAGGCGGCGCGGCATCCTTCCCGGACGCCGGGCTGAGCGGAAAAGGCCGATCTTCCAGTGGAAGAGCGGCCCCGCTCATGTGGAAACCGCTCCCCGAGGACCGCCTCAACACGCACTGCCCGGACGCTTTGGGCGACCGGGGGGTGGGGATGGGAAGGGTGCGGGGCGGCTGGGGCGATGGCCCCTGCCGACTGAAACGGCGCGGCCCCTGCCCGAGGCAGGGCTCAGCAGGAACGTTGCTTCGTGACCGCCGCAGCTTGCGCCGACATATGCCGGGGGCAGGCCGGACCGGGCACGGATCAGACCAGCCCGCGAAGCCCGTCGATGATGCCGGCATTCGCGCAGCCTTGCGGCGTCTTGTCGGCCCGGCCGGACGCGGCGCCCGGCGGGGCGCAGTCCGGTGCCGGGCCGTTGCACAACAGACAGGCCTCGACCATCCGGCTGACTTCGGCGCGGTTCAGAAGACCCTGCCGCGCCGCCGCCAGAAGGTCGACGCCGTGACGGCAGGCCATCGCCTGGGTCTGGCTGAAGAACCGCTCAAGACCGGCCGAGCCGCCGCCCGCCGCCGCTTCACCCTGTATCACCCGACCGTCCCCTTCGCTGCCCCGATGCCGCAGCCTCTGACGGAACGGCGCGCGCGGCCTTGATCCGGATCAACCGGCGGCCTGAAGCCGGGCCACGGTCTGGCGCACCAGCTCGATCCGTTGGGCGTTCGGCGGATGGGTGCCAAGGAAACTGTCGCCCGGGTCGGGCAGCCGGTTGAAAAAGCCCGCCCCGCGCACCGGATCGAACCCGGCGCGATAGGCGAGCACGGCGCCCAGCTGATCGGCCTCCAGTTCGAAATCCTTGGAATAGCTGCGGGCCGCGACGCTGGCGCCCATTTCCTGCGCGGTGCGGATCGCGCCCGGGTCGCCGCCAAGTGCCGCCGCCAGCACGCCGGTGAAGGCGCCGCCCAGCGCCGCCTGCTGCCTTTCGCGGGGGATATGGTCGAGGATGTGATGCGCGCTTTCATGGCCCATGACAAAGGCCAGCTCGTCGGCATTGCGCGCCTCGGCGATCAGCGCGAGGGTGAAGGCGATGACCGGCTGCCCGGCATTGTCACGGGTCTGATAGGCGTTGGCCGGGGCGCCCGGGGTCGTGTCGACGATGATCTGAAAGCCGCAGGCCCGCGCCCCCGGCGTCGCCCGGCAGGCGGCCTCGGTCACCGGTTCCATCCGCCGCACCACCTGACCGAAGTTTCGCGCGGCCTCGGCGGGCGACAGGGCGGCCTCGGGCGCGGCAAGCGGCATGGTATCGGGCGGCAGGGCATCGGGCGGCGGTACGGCGGCCGGGGCGATGCAGGCCGACAGGGCCAGTGTCGCGATCAGGGCGGCCGTCAGGGCGGATCGGCAAGGGCGGGGCATGGACGTCTCCGGCGGTTTGGCGGGCAATCTAGGCGACGGGGGCGGCGGCGGAAAGGGGCACCGGGACCAAGGGGGCAAAGGCCCGCCGATCGGGCTCTGGCCCCTGCCCCGACATTTTCCTTGCCTGCCGGCATCTCGTCATGATACTTAGGCAATAACATAACTATTGGCGCACGATGGACCTTTCGCCCGGCCAGCTCGATATCCTCTTTCAGGCGCTTGGTGATCCGACCCGGCGGGCGGTGCTGGCGCGGCTGGCGCGGGGGGCCGCGACGGTCAGCGAACTGTCGGCGCCCTTTGACATGGCCCTGCCGTCGTTCCTTGGCCATGTCCAGCGGCTGGAAAGCGCGGGCCTTGTCGCCACGACCAAGACCGGGCGGATCCGCACGGTCACGCTGCAGCCCGGCGCCTTTGCCCCGGTGCGCGGCTGGCTCGACGAACAGCGCGCCCTGTGGGAGGCGCGTCTCGACCGGCTGGACGAGTATGTGATGACGCTGATGAAGGAACCCAAGGATGGACATTGACCCCGACCTCGACCTGGTCCTGACCCGCGAGCTAAACGCCCCGCGCGAGACGCTTTGGAAAATCTGGACCGAGCCCCGGCATCTGGTTCACTGGTTCGTGCCAAAGCCGCACCGGGTCACGGCCTGCGAGCTGGACGTCCGCCCCGGCGGGGTCTTCAACACGACCTTCGACGTCGAGGGCACCACGATGGAGAACAAGGGCGTCTATCTTGAGGTTGTGCCCAATGAAAAGCTTGTGTTCACCGATACTTATACGGCCGGATGGAAACCCGCCCCCGACCCGTTCATGACCGCGATCATTACCTTTCAGGATCTCGGCGCGGGCCGCACGACCTACACCGCCCTTGTCCGGCATCGCAGCCGCGAGGCTGCCGCATCCCACCGCGACATGGGCTTTTTCGACGGCTGGGGCACGATGACGAGCCAGATGGAAGCCTATGCGCAAGAGTTGATGAAGTGACCGGCCACGGCACGAGGCGATGACCCAAGAGACCCGGCCCTGACCGCGACATCGTGGTCGAGCGCCTGCTGAAGGCGCCGCCGGCACTTGTCGGGCGCTGCCGGGGCGAGCCGGCGCTGTTCTGCCAATGGTATCTGCCGAAGCCCGGGGGCTCGGCGCGGTCGAGCTTGGGTTGCAGACCCCGGGCAAACCGGCGCGGTTTATCGGGGCAGACGGAGGGGGCGGGGTCGTGGTGCGGCCGGCTTCGGTTGAGCCCGTCTGTTTGTCGCCGACCGGACCACCGGTCTCGGCCCGGTCCGTGGTGACGCCGGCACCAACAGCGGGCAGCGCCTGCAGGGGCAAGATGGTTTTGGGCTCTTGGGGGGCGGTGCGTGCGAGCACGCACCCTACGGCTGCCGAGACCGCGCCATGCATCCGGGGACGCCGGGCTGAGCGGAACAGGCCGATCTTCCGGTGGAAGAGCGGCCCCGCTC
>CAZORV010000256.1:0-3225 GCA_964582215.1 uncultured Frigidibacter sp. | reverse complement strand
ACCGGGCGGTGTGGGTGGCGACGGCGCGTTACGGCAGGGGCGATGGCCCCTGCCGACTGGGGCGGCGCTGTCCCTTCCCCCAAACGCAGGGCTGAGCGGGACCAGCCGATCTTCCGGTGGAAGAGCGGCCCCGCTCGCGTGGAAAGCTTTCCCCGGGGGACCGTCGCAGCACACACGACAAAGGGCGGCACCGGCCCCGGCTGGCGCCGTGAGCGTGCAACCGGCGCGTTACGGCGGGGTCACCGGCCCCTTCCGACCGAGGCCGCGCGAAACGCCGGCATGTCCGACGACAGGCCCAGCTGCGCCATCAGCGCGGCGAACGCCGTGCGCGGGCCGTCGCCCCAGTCGGCGGCACGGGCGGCGAACAGGGTCGCCTGACTTTGGTGGATCAGCCCGTCGTCCAGCATTTTCAGATGGTTGGCCCGCAGGGTTTCGCCCGACGAAGTGATATCGGCGATCGCCTCGGCGGTCTGGTTCTTGACCGTGCCCTCGGTCGCCCCCTGACTGTCGACCAGCTGATAGTCCGCAACGCCGTTGGCCTGCAGAAAGTCCCGCACCAGCCGGTGATATTTCGTGGCAATCCGCAGCCGCTGGCCATGGGTCCGCCGAAAGGCCGCCGCCGCCGCATCGAGATCGTCAAGATCGGAGACGTCGACCCAGGCCCCCGGCACCGCAATCACCAGATCGGCATGGCCAAAACCCAAAAGCGCCAGTTCCGCCACCTGACGGTCCCAGTCGGCCAGCTTGTCACGGACAAGGTCCGACCCGGTCACACCCAGATGAATGCGCCCGGCGGCCAGCTCGCGCGGCACCTCGCCCGCCGACAAAAGCACCAGCCCGACGCCCGCGATCCCGGCCACCTCGCCCGCATATTCGCGGTCCGACCCGCTGCGCCGCAGGGTCACGCCGCGGGCGCCGAACCAGTCGAACGTCTGTTCCATCAGCCGCCCCTTGGACGGCACGCCCAGCTTCAGCATCGCGCGCCCTCCAGTTCGGCGACCAGGCCGGGCCGTATCACCGCCCCCACCGCCGGAATCTCGCGCCCCTGCCCCAGCACCCGGGTCAGCGCGTCATACCGCCCGCCCGAGGCGACCGGCGGCAGGGCCGGATCGGCGGCATGGAAGGAAAAGACGAAGCCGTCGTAATATTCCAGCGTCGTGCGCCCGTGGCTCGCCTCGAATTCCAGCGCCTCGACCCCGATCCCGCGCCGCGTCAGCGCCTCCAGCCGCGCCTCCATCCGGTCGACGGCCCCGGCAATCGCCGGCATCGCCCGGGCAAGATCGCGCAGATGTGCGAGGGCGGCGGGCGACCTGCCCGTCAGGTTCAGCAGATCTTCCAGCAGCGCCACCTCCTCGGCCGCGACCGGCGGCGCTGCGGCATCCTCGGCAAGCGCCGCCAGCCGGCCGTCGATCTCGGCCGGGCTTCGCATGCCGACCAACGGCCCGGCGACAGGCGTCTTCCCCTGCGCCAGCGCAGCCAGCAGCGCGGCACGGCCCGGGGGCACCGGCGCACGCCCGCCGAACCGGTCAAGAAGGGCGGTAAAGCGGCGCGGCCGCCAGACATGGCGAAGCAGCGCCGCCTTGCGTGCGGCCGTGGTCCGCAGCCCCCGCACCGCCGCCATCAGAATGCCGATGTCGCCGGTGACCGCCCGCAGCGACAGGGGCGCCAGAAGCCCGGCAATCAGCGCGAAGACCTCGGCGTCGGCGTCCGACGGATTTTCGCGGGCGAAAAGCTCATATCCCACCTGCAGATATTCCGACTTCCGGTCGGTCAGATGTTCCTGCTTGCGAAAGACCTCGCCACGGTAGGCATAGCGGGCAGGCTCGGCACCATGGCTCATGTGCATCTGCACCACCGGCACGGTAAAGTCGGGACGCAGCATCATCTCGCCGCGGATCGGGTCGGTCGTCACATAGGCCCGGGCGCGGATATCTTCGCCGTAAAGGTCCAAAAGCACCTCGGCCGGCTGCAATATGTCGGTCTCGACCGGCAGGGCGCCGGTGGCCAGAAAGGCCGCGTAAAGCCGGTCAGCCGTGGCGCGGGCCCGCGCCCGGACGGTCGCCTCGTCCGCCATCAGCCCTGCCCCAGGATGCGCTGTACCGCCGCGACAAGGTCACCGCGCGGCACCTCGATCTGGGCGGGCCGGGATTTCCATTCCTCGACAGTCGCTTCGGCAGCGATCTTCGCGCCCAGGATCAGGTCCTTCAGCACCAGGGTCCCGCGCGCCGCCTCGTCGCCGCCCTGAATGACAGCGACCGGCGACTGGCGCTTGTCGGCATATTTCAACTGGTTGCCGAAGTTCCTGGGGTTGCCGAGATAGACCTCGGCCCGGATGCCCGCCCGCCGCAACTCGCCCGCCATGGCCTGATAGTCGGCCATCCGGTCGCGGTCCATCACCGTCACGATCACGGGGCCCGCCGCCCCGGCCCCGGTCCGCCCCCTGGCGGCAAGCGCGGCCAGCAAGCGGTCGACGCCGATCGACACGCCGGTCGCGGGCACCGTCTGGCCGGTAAAGCGCCTGACCAGATCGTCATAGCGCCCGCCGCCGGCCACCGACCCGAACTGCCGCCTGCGGCCCTTTTCGTCGAGGATTTCAAAGGTCAGCTCCGCCTCGAAGACCGGGCCGGTGTAATAGCCAAGGCCCCGGACGACGCCCGGATCAAGGACGATACGGTCCGCGCCATAGCCCTGCGCCGCAAGCAGGGCGGCGATCTCATCAAGCTCGTCAACACCCTCACCACCCGTCGCGGAACCACCGACCAGCTCGCGCAGCCTCAGGACCGTCGCCGCACCGCTGTCGCGCCGGGCGCCGGTGAAGCCCAGCACCAGCTCGGCCTGCTCCGCCGACAGCCCCGCGCCTTTGGTGAAATCGCCGCTCTCGTCCTTGCGCCCTTCCCCCAGCAGCGCACGCACACCCTCCGGCCCCAGCCGGTCGATCTTGTCGATGGCGCGCAGCACGATCCCGCGTTCCGTCGCCCTGTCGTCACCGGCAAGACCCGCGACCTCCATCACCCCGTTCAGGACCTTGCGGTTGTTGACCTTGACCACATAGTCGCCACGCTGAATGCCGACCTCTTCCAACGCGTCGGCCAGCATGGCGCAAATCTCGGCATCCGCGGCGACCGAGGCGCTGCCGACCGTATCGGCGTCGCACTGATAGAACTGCCGGAACCGCCCCGGCCCCGGCTTTTCATTGCGCCAGACCGGGCCCATCGCATAGCGGCG
>CAZORV010000255.1:0-3238 GCA_964582215.1 uncultured Frigidibacter sp. | reverse complement strand
TCGCCCGCAGCGACCGGGCAGCGCCTGCCCCTCCGGCGGGCTGGCGCTTCGCGCCGCCCGGGGCAGGTGCTGCCCTCTGTCGTGGCAGGCCGAGGCGGTCCCCCGGGCAATGTTCCCACATGAGCGGGGCCGCTCTTCCACCGGAAGACCGGCCTTTCCCACTCAGCCCGCCGTCAGAGAAAGAACTGCGCGGGCTCAGCGTAGGGTGCGTGCTCGCACGCACCGCCGGATCGCCCAAAGCGACCGGGCAGCGCCTGCCCCTCCGGCGGGCTGGCGCTTCGCGCCATCCGGGGCAGGTGCTGCCCTCTGTCGTGGCAAGCCGAGGCGGTCCCCGGGAAACCTCTCCGAGTGAGCGGGGCCGCTCTTCCACCGGAAGATCGGCCTTTTCCGCTCAGCCCGGCTTTGAGGCGCGCGGAAGCGGCGCTCCGGCACGGCCCCTGCCGGGGGCTGGCGCCGCCCGCAATCTTGCCGGTCGGGGCCTCCCCGGGGCGCGGTTCCCGCACGGGCGGGGCCCGCTCGGCCCCGCATCCTTGCGGACGGCATCGCATTGCCCGGCGGGGTCATCCCCGGCAGCCGTTGAACTCGATCACGTCATCGCCGCTGAACAGCGTCAGGCGGACGTCGGCGCGGTTCAGGGCGAAGGGGCGGGCGCTGCCCGGCACCAGATCGGCGACCTGCACCGTTGTCTCTCCGGCGGCGCGGGTCTCGCCCAGCGACACCCAGACCGAGCGGTCCGCGAGTTCGACCGCGGCAAAATCCGCCGGGCCCGAGGCGCGGACCGGCAGGGTCGCGGTCAGGCGCATTCCGTCACGGATCGGCTCGGCCCGGCACTGCGCGGCGGGCAGGCCCAAGGCGGCGCCGTCCCGGGGGGCGCTGGCCAGGGCCGCGCTGATCGCGGGATCACGCGCGCCCGCCCCGGCCAGATCCGCCGAAACCTGTATCGTCGCCGGCACGCAGATCTCTTCGCAGACGCCCAGATCGACCGTCACCGCCAGATGGACCGGTTGCCCGGGATCGCTGCCCGTCACCTCGATCGGCAGCACCAGCTCGTCCGGATAGGCCAGCGTGCGGAAACCCGACAGGTCAAAGACCTGCGGCCGCGGCCAGTGCAGCGCGACAGATCCGAGGTTCGATGAGGATGACCAGTCGAAGGACGGCGGGATGCCCGCCTCGCCGGGGCTGCGCCAATAGGTCTTCCAGCCCGGCGCCAGCACCAGACGCAGCGCGGCCATCCGCGTCCCAGCCCCGGTCTGCCAGCCCGGCAGAATCTCGGCCCGGACCAGATTGTCCGGCAGACCCTGGGCCGACAGTCCCTGGGGCAACAGCGGCAGGCCCAGCAGCGCGGCGATCAGAACGAAACATTTCATCCGCCCTTCATAAGCGCCTGCCCGCCGGTTTGAAATCACTTCCCCGTCACAAAACCTCACCCTTTCGGCAGGCCCGGCTTGCATTGGCGCGCCGGCGGGGCGATCCTGCCCCAAGGAGGCCCCGCATGAATCTCGCCGGAAAACTTCTGATCGCCATGCCGGGCATCGGCGATCCGCGCTTTGAACATGCCGTCGTCTTCATGTGCGCCCATTCGGCCGACGGCGCCATGGGGCTGATCGTCAACAAGCCCGCCCCCGACCTGAAGTTCGACGCGCTGCTCGGCCAGCTCGGGATCGAGCCTTCGGACCATTCCCGCGACATCCGCATCCATTTCGGCGGCCCGGTCGAACATGCGCGCGGCTTCGTGCTGCATTCGGGTGACTATGAGGGTCAGGGTTCGACCATGCGCGTCGACGAACGGTTCGGCATGACCACGACGCTGGATATCCTGCAGGCGCTGGCCGAGGGCGCGGGGCCCGAACGGTCGATGCTGGCGCTCGGCTATGCGGGTTGGGGGCCGGGGCAGCTGGAAAGCGAGATCCTCGCCAATGGCTGGCTGACCGGCGAGGCCGACGCCGATCTGGTGTTTCACGCCGCTGATGACCGCAAATGGGCGGGCGCCCTGCGGTCGATCGGGGTCGATCCCCTGACCCTGTCGGCCGCGGCCGGCCGGGCCTGAGCACACCCTTGTCGTTCATCCGCAGCCTTTTCCTGATCGCGGCCGGGGTGGGCTTGGCCTCGCAGGCCTTCCCCGAACCGCAAGGCGGGCTTCTGGCCGCCGCTGCGGTCGGCATCGGGGTTGCGGGCCTTGTCCTTTGGCTGCGCGCCCGGCGACGGCCGGCGCGGCGACGGATCGTCGTCGACGGCTCGAACGTCCTGCACTGGGGCGGAACGCCGTCGATGACAACGGTTGCAAATGTGGTCCGGCAGCTGCGCGACCATGACCTCGCTCCGCTGGTCTGGTTCGACGCGAATGTCGGTTATCTGGTTTGGGCCCGCTATGCGGGGCCTGCGGTGCTGGCGCGTCAGCTGCGGCTGCCGGTGTCGGACGTTCGTGTGGCCCCCAAAGGCACGCCCGCCGATCCGCTTCTCTTGCGCGAGGCCCGGTCACTTTGCGCCGCAGTGGTGACGAACGACCGCTACCGCGACTGGGCCGACCAGTTTCCCGACATCGCCGAACCGGGGTTCTTCGTGCGCGGCACGATCGAGAACGGCCGACCGGTGCTGAGCCACAAGGTCTGAGGCCGCATGACCAGCGGGGGCGCGCGGCGCCCTCCGGTCCCGCCCGGACAGCACGGCCGCCCTGTGCCAGGGCGCGGCATTCCCGCCGGAACGGCGCCGCTTTTCCACGGACAGATCGACGTCTTCCGGCCAGCCCGGCGATCTAAGGGAGGTCGGCGGGGCGTCAGCCGCCAGGGACCCGTCACCCGGCCGTCCTGTAAAGGTGCCACCCAACCGCCCGGTCGCCCAAAACCCCCGGGGCGGCGCCTGCCCCTGCCGGGGGCCGGCGCCGCCCCCGGTTGGTGCGAACTGACGCGGTCCCCGGGAAACGTCCCCACATGAGCGGGGCGTCGGGGAAGCGTGGCGCAGTCTCGGCAGCGTAGGGTGCGTGCTCGCACGCACCGCCCCCCCGGGGACACAAGACCTCGGGGCGGGCTCTGCCCCACTTTGCGCTGGTTGAGGCGGTCCCCGGGAAAGGTTCCCACAGGAGCGGGGCCGCTCTTCCACCGGAAGATCGGCCTCTCCCGCTCAGCCCGGCGTCCGGGAAGGGGACCGCCCGGTCTCGGTCGGCAGGGGCAAGCGACCCTGCCGTTGCGCGCCATCTCCACCCACACCGCCCGGTCGCCCAAAGCGACCGGGCAGCGCCTGC
>CAZORV010000254.1:0-3254 GCA_964582215.1 uncultured Frigidibacter sp. | reverse complement strand
GTGTCGTAACCGATCGCCGTGATGCCGCTCGCATCGCCGGCATAGGCATAGACGTCCATGCTGCCGCCGTTGTAGACGTAGACGTCGCCCGTATCGGAATAGGCCGTGATGCCGTAGGCATTGTTGCCGGCTTCCACATTGATGGTGCCGTCGTTGGTGACGTAGACGCTGCCGGCGCCGAGCGCGGCGGCGTAGACGCCCTGGGCGTTGCCGCCCGCAGTGACGTTGAGGACGTTGGCCGCACCGAGCACGACGTTGACGTCGCTCGGTCCGTACAGGATGGACGGCGGCTGGCTGCCGCCTTCCGAGTAATATTCGGACACGGCGTTCACGCCGGTAGCGTTGCCGCCTTCCGAGTACGGCAGGGCCGTCGTCGGACCGGAACCGTCGCCGTACGACGTGACGTTGATGGTGCCGTTGCTGTAGACGTAGACGCTGCCGCTGCTGGTGGCCGTGATACCGGTCGCGGTGCCACCGATGCCGTAAGCGACGACATCGATGCTGCCGGTGTTGGAAACGTTCGCGCTGGTGTAGCCGTACGCGATGACGCCGGTGGCCGCGTCGTAACCCAAGGCCGTGATGCTGCCCGAGTTTTCAACCGACGCCGTGTCGCCGGCCGCAACCACGCCGACGGCGTATTTGTCGATCGAGGTCGAGGAGATGTCGCCGGAGTTTTCGATGCTGGCGTCGT
This sequence comes from uncultured Frigidibacter sp., assembly GCA_964582215.1. Lineage (GTDB taxonomy): Bacteria > Pseudomonadota > Alphaproteobacteria > Rhodobacterales > Rhodobacteraceae > TMP-24. The sequence continues at coordinate 2,563 of CAZORV010000254.1, read as the reverse complement.
AGTCGGAAACCGCGTAGACGCCGATGGAGAAGCCGGAAGCTTCGACGTCGATGGTCCCGGTGTTCTCGACATCCACACTGTAAATACCGAGCGCAATCACGCCGTAGGCATTACCGCCTTGCGCGGCGACTTCGATCGATCCGTTGTTGGTAACGCTCGAATACACGCCGTAAGCGATGACGCCGCCTGCATTGCCGCCAAACGAACCAACCGTGATGTCGCCATCGTTGGTGACGTCAGCGTACTTGCCATAGGCCGTAGCGCCGATCGCATTGCCGTTGTAGGCGCCGACGAAGATGCTGCCATCAGCGGTATTGTTGACAGTGGCGTACTTGCCGTAGACCTGAATGCCCGTGGCGTCGTACGAGGTGCCCGGATCGGCGCCGGCAATGATGGTGCCGCTGTTGTTGACCGTCGCGCCATAGGCGCCGTAAACAACGACAGCCGTGACGTCGCCGGTGACGGCAGTGGAGTCGACGATGCCGTAATTGTTTACCGTGCCGTCGTTGTCGTAAGCGATCGCGACGATGGCGCTGGCGTCTTCGACGCTCACGCTGCCGTAGTTCGTCACCGTAACGTCACCACCCCAGGAGGCGTAGACGCCGATGTCGCCCGGCGCGGTCGTGATGGAAACGCTGTCATCCAAAACGAGCGTCAGATCGATGACGCCCGGGAATTCGTCGCCCGCATTCACGGTGTCCGTGAAGATGCCAGCGCAGGTAGTTTCAATTGCGCCGGTCGGCAAGCAAGTGCCGGCGAAGGTAACGCCACTTCCGGCGAGAGCCAGCATGGTGGCCGAGGTCGCCAAGGCGAGTCGGATGGCGCGGGTAGCGGGTGCGACCTTGATGGTCTTGGCCTTGCGAGTCTTGGTCAGACCGCCCTTCGTGGTGTTTCCGTTCATTAAAAACCCCTTTCTAGTCAACAGTTTATGTTGCACTTGGTTCGCCGCAGACGAGCGACTACCCATTCCTGAGTAATTACCCCAACCATATTTTTAACACTCCCCTCTGAATACCGCAATCCTGTTCGGGAACTAAATTTTGTGAGTGCGGTCACGCCCAGCATGGGCAGGGGGTCACAGATAACGGGCACAACGGGCAAAACCCTGGGCATAGGACAGAAGTCACGCACCGGGCCCGCCCTCCCCTGAAACGGCCATCCCTCGCGATGGTTGACCGGGCAGCCCCTCATCAGACGAGGCAGATCGCCGCGTGATACTTGCCGCCCGCCGAGCGCGGGATTTCGGCGTGGCTTTCGAAAGCGATCGTGGTTCCGGCGCCGAACTCCCCGGCAAACCGTTCCCGCACCCGGTCGAGGAAAGGCTGCACGTCGGCCCCGCGCCGCGGCACGTAGCGCACGATGAAGCGGTCCAGCGCCTCCTGGACCACCTGGAACTGCCCGATCTCAGGCGAGTCCCGGAACATCGGCGACAGGTGGGTGAAGATCACCGGTCGACCCGTCGGATCCTTCAGGACGCCGCGCACCTTGCCAATGATATTGGTCATGGCCGGCAGATCGATCCGGCCGCAGCCGCAGGTCGTCGGGGCGGCCAGGTCGCCCAGGGCATAACGGATCAGGGTCGAGCGCCGGTTGAAGTAGTCGGTAATCACGACCTGCCCGGGCTCACCGTCGCGGCAGGGACGGCCGTCCGGATCGAGGAACTCGACGCCCAGCTTGTGCGCGGCGATATGGTAGTTCTCCCGGTTGAACGGGCAGCGGGTCGCGATCAGCCCGGTTTCCACCGAACTATAGGTGCAGTGCGCCACGGCATTCGGGAATGCCTGTGCGATGAGCTGGTCGTGGTACGGCTCGTAAACCTCGGACAAGCAAGTCACTCGCCGCATGAAGCCCATGTCGAGGCCGTGCTCGATGACGTACTTGCACAGCATTTCGACATTCGTCGGATAGGTCACCAGCGAACAGGCGCCCGCCTCCGCCTGCCGCTTCAGGATGAATTCGATCTGCTCCGGGATCGGCGTGGCGACATCGATGGTCGTGGCGTCCTTCTTGTGGGCAACCGTCGAAACGATCTTCATGTTGGGCAGCGGGCCGCCCATCATCGCGACCAGGCGCGCGGAGTCCTGCTTGTCGATGCGCTCGCGCGGCGGCGCCCAGGAAATCTCGACCGGCGTGGACGTCGAACCCGAGGTGCGGCCGGTCACCGGAGAGCCGTTGAGCAGCAATTGATTGTCGGCCTGGATGACGGCCCGCGTCAGGATCGGGAACGGCTGCCCCGGATCGGGCGCGTGCTTCTGGTAGAAGGGATGATTCGCCACCGCCCAACGGGCGATGAGGCCGAAATGGCGTTTGGCGTAAGGACGGTTGCGGAAGGATTCGGGGATATGCAGTTCGGTCATGCGGAGATCGGGGCTGGAGAGCCTTGGTTTCGTGATGAATCGGCTATCGTGCCGAACCGTCGGGACGACGCGCCAGTATGCGCCATCGGCAGGACTCCGCGTTCGAGGGCGCGCCGGACAGGTCCATGCGTCGGCGTTCCATGGAGGGAGGCGCCAGTTCCTCGAGTTCGAAGCCGGCTTCGACGAACAAGCATTCCAGCGACTGC
>CAZORV010000253.1:0-3279 GCA_964582215.1 uncultured Frigidibacter sp. | reverse complement strand
GGCGCGGCGCCATGTTCCCGCTGGCCCTGGAAGGCGCGCTGAAACTCAAGGAAATCAGCTATATCCACGCCGAAGGCTATGCGTCTGGCGAACTGAAGCACGGTCCCATCGCGCTGATCGACCGGATGGTGCCGGTGGTGGTCATGGCCCCCCGCGACGGGCTGTTCGACAAGACCGTGTCGAACATGCAGGAGGTGATGGCCCGCCATGGCAAGGTCCTTCTGATCACCGACGCGCGCGGCGCGACCGAGGCGGGCGACGGCACCTGGAAGGTCCTGACCCTGCCGACCGTCCCGCCGCTGCTGGCCCCGATCCTATACGCGGTCCCGGCCCAGCTTCTGGCCTACCACACCGCCTGCGCCAAGGGCACCGATGTCGACCAGCCCCGCAATCTGGCGAAGTCGGTCACCGTCGAATGACGCCCGGGCAGGCGCTCGACCAGCTCGGCGCGCTGGCCGACAAGACCCGCGCCGCCGGGGCCGCTGCCTATCACAAGGTGCCGCGCCCCTACCTCGGCATAGCCGTGCCGGTGATCACCGACCTCGCCCGTGGCTGGCGCGAGGGGCTGACGACCGCCGCCCGCGTTGCCCTTGCCGACGGTCTTTGGCAAAGCAACATCCACGAGGCGCGGATCGCCGCCGCCAAGCTTCTGACCCAGGCGCGGATCGCCGATGACGAACCGGTCTGGCGGCTGATCGCCGGCTGGGCCCCCGACTTTGACGCCTGGGCGATCGCCGACCATGCCTGCGACGCGGGCCGGCGCCGGCTGACCGCCAACCCGGCCCGCATCGGCGAAGTCGAAGACTGGACCCGGCACGACAACCTCTGGGTCCGCCGCGCGGCCCTGGTGATCACCCTGCCATGGACCAGGCAGAACTTCCCCAAACCCGCCGACCTCGCCGTCCGCGACCGCGTCCTCGGCTGGGCGGCCACCATGGCCGACGATCCCGAATGGTTCATCCAGAAGGCCATCGCCTGGTGGCTCCGCGACCTGTCGAAACATGACGCGCCCCGCGCCCGCGACTGGCTCGCCATCCACGGCCCCCGCCTGAAACCCTTTGCCCGCAACGAAGCCGCCCGGCGCCTCTGACGCCCGCGCCCCGGACATTTTCTGTCGCCAAATATCCCCGCCGGAGGCCCCGAGACGGGCGCGAAGGCGCCCGGCGAGACAAGGACTTGCCGCGCCCGCAGGCGCGGCTCCGCTTTGACAAACACGCTTCGGTGAGGCGCCCTTGTGGCCGCGAAGCGCCGGGACTAGTCTCGCGCCATGTCCCGAGCCACCCTCACCGACCCCTACCTGCGCCCGATCAGCTATCTTCGCGTCTCGGTCACCGATCGCTGCGATTTCCGCTGCAGCTACTGCATGACCGAACATATGCAGTTCCTGCCGAAAAAGGATCTGCTGAGCCTTGAGGAACTTGACCGGCTTTGTTCCGCCTTCATCCGGCTCGGCGTCGGAAAGCTGCGCATCACCGGCGGCGAGCCGCTGGTCCGCCGCGACATCATGACGTTTTTCCGCGCCATGTCGCGCCACCTGGCTTCGGGGGCGCTTCGCGAACTCACGCTGACCACCAACGGCTCGCAACTCGCGCGCTTCGCCGATGAGCTTGCGGCGGCCGGGGTCCGGCGGGTCAATGTCTCGCTTGACAGTCTGGTGCCGGAAAAGTTTGCCGGGATCACCCGCTGGGGCCGCCTGTCGCAGGTGCTGGAGGGGATCCGCGCCGCGACGGCGGCGGGGATTGCGGTCAAGATCAACGCGGTGGCGCTGAAGGGTTTCAACGAGGACGAGCTGTTCAGCCTGACCGACTGGTGCGCGACCGAAGGCCATGACCTGACCTTCATCGAGGTCATGCCAATGGGCGAGATGGGCGAGGAGATGCGGCTGGACCAGTTCTGGCCGCTGAAGGATCTGCGGGCGCGCCTTGCCGGGCGCTTCACCCTGACCGAGCTTGCCGAAGGCACCGGCGGGCCGGCGCGCTATGTGCGGGTCGGCGAGACCGGCCAGAAGATCGGCTTCATCACGCCCCTGACCCATAATTTCTGCGAAAGCTGCAACCGGGTCCGGGTCACCTGCACGGGCGATCTCTACATGTGCCTCGGGCAGGAAGACCGGGCGGACCTGCGCGCGCCGCTGCGTGCCAGCGCCGACGATGCCGGCGTCGAGGCCGCGATCCGTGCGGCGATCGCGCGAAAGCCGAAGGGCCATGATTTCGACTATTCCCGCGCCCGCGTCGCGGGCCAGATGTCGCGGCACATGAGCCATACCGGCGGCTGACGCCCCCCCCCACAGGTGATCCGGCGGAGGCCGCTTTGCGGCCGGGCTTTTTCTCTCACGAACCATGGGGGCAGGCCCCCATGGTTCGTTCGGGCCTGCTCCGCAGGGGATATTTCAGGACAGAAAATGGCCCGGAAAACGGCCGGTGACAGCCTTTGACGGACGGCTGTCAGCGGACCGGCAGGCGCGCCTCGATCATGCCGGCGTACCAGCTGGCGCCGAAGGGGATCGCCTCGTCGTCGAAGTCATAGGCCGGGTGGTGGACCATGGCGGTGTCGCCGTTGCCGACGAAGATATAGGCGCCGGGCCGTTCGTTCAGCATGTAGGAGAAATCCTCGGCCCCCATCAGGGGCGGGGTGTCACGGTCGACCTTGCCCGAGACGGCTTCGGCGACGGCGGCGGCAAATTCGGTGTTTTCGGGGGCGTTCATCGTCACCGGATAGCCGCGCCGGTAGTCGACCTCGGCCTTTGCGCCCAGTGCCAGGGCCGTGCCTTCGGTGATCTCGGTGACGCGGCGCTGGACGAGGTCCTGGACGGCGGGGTCCATGGTGCGGACGGTGCCGCGCAATCTGACCACCTGGGGGATGACGTTGTGGGCGCTGGAATCGGTTTCGACGGCGCAGACCGAGACGACGACCTGTTTCAGCGGATCGACATTGCGCGCGGCGATGGTCTGCAGCGCGAGGATGATATGGGCCGCGACCAGCGTCGTGTCGATACAGTCATGGGGTTTGGCCGCATGGCCGCCCTTGCCGGTCACGGTGATGTCGAACTGGTCGGCGGCCGCCATCATCGCGCCGGGGCGGATGGCGAACTGGCCGAGCGGGATGCCCGGCATATTGTGCATGCCGTAGACCTCGTCGATGCCGAACCGGTCCATCAGCCCTTCGGCGCACATTTCGCGCCCGCCGCCGCCACCCTCTTCGGCGGGCTGGAAGATGACCACGGCGGTTCCGGCGAAGTTGCGGGTCTCGGCCAGGTATTTCGCGGCGCCGAGCAGCATC
>CAZORV010000252.1:0-3282 GCA_964582215.1 uncultured Frigidibacter sp. | reverse complement strand
GAGCGGTGGCGGACGGCGCGGATTGTCTGGGCGAAATGCTCGGCCCCGCCATCCTCGACATCATCGCGGTCGACCGAGGTGATGACGACATGGTTCAGCCCCAGCGTCTGCACCGCATGGGCGACCCGCCCCGGCTCGAACTGGTCAAGCGCGCGGGGCTTGCCGGTGGCGATGTTGCAAAAGGAACAGCCGCGCGTGCAGATGTCGCCCATGATCATCATCGTCGCATGGCCCTGCGACCAGCATTCGCCGACGTTCGGGCAACCGGCCTCTTCGCAGACCGTCACCAGCCTGTTCGACCTCAGAATGTCGCGCGTGTCCTTGTAGCCTTGCGAGGTCGGGGCCCTGACCCGGATCCAGTCCGGCTTTTTCGGCTGGCTCTGATCCGGCCGGTGGGCCTTTTCGGGGTGACGTTCACCCGGGACTTTGAGGTCGCGCATGTGCTTTTCCCCTTTCAGGCTCGCCCAACCCAGATAATATGCGCAGGCCAGGATGGCAATTGCGACCCGTTGTCGGGGGCAGATCATCCCGGCGAGGCAAGCCCCGGAAAAAAGGGGCATATTCGGAGGGGACCATGACCAAGAAACTTATCGCCGAGGTGATCGGCACATTCATCCTTGTCTATCTCGGCAGCTCGGCCATCGTTTTCATGGGCGCCGACATCGGGAAAGTCGGGATTTCCGCTGCCTTCGGCCTGGGCGTCGTGGCTGCGGCCTACGGCATCGGCGCCATATCCGGCGCGCATCTCAACCCGGCCGTGTCGATCGGCATGGTGACCGCCGGGCGCATGTCGCCGGCAGATTTTCTGGGCTATGTCGCTGCACAGGTTGCGGGCGCGGTGCTGGCGATCATCGTCATCATGATGATGGGCGGCACGGCTGCGGGCGGGCTGGGCCAGACGACGGTCGGGGCGACGGGTGTCACGGCGGCCTTCATCTTCGAGGCTGTCGCGACCTTTCTCTTCGTCACGGTGATCCTCGGGGCGACCTCGGCCCATGGCGGCGCAGGCCCGCTTGCGGGCCTGGTCATCGGCCTGACCCTGGTGCTGATCCATCTGGCCGGGATCAATGTATCGGGCTCGTCGGTCAACCCGGCCCGGTCGCTGGCGCCGGCGCTGTTCGTCGGGGGTGATGCGCTGGCGCAGATGTGGCTTTACATCATCGCGCCGCTGGCCGGCGGCGCTGTGGCCGGCGTCCTGCATGCTGCAGGCCTGACCCGCGCCGACTGATCGCCGGGTCCGGACGCTCTGCCGGTAACGGCAGGGCGTCACCAAGGCCGCGCTTGCGCTTGCGCTTGCCGCACCGCCTGAGCCGATGACGGCGCGGATTGTCAGAACAAGGGACGGCGCCTGTCGGGCAGAGGCGCTGTTCGCCCCAGCGTCGGACCGGGGCCGGACCGGGCCGGACAGGATGGCCTTCCATCGGAAATGCGGGCGCGGCCCGCCTCGGAACATCGCCCCCCGATCGCCACAGGCCGCCGCGTCCGCCCCCCGGGGCGCGCAACCGATCGGACCCCGACCGGCAGGCCGGTGCGTCGGGCAGGGCCGCAAACACCGGCCCCGCGGCTGGACCAGGAGGCCCCGGATCAGGTCCGGGGCCGCGGGGGATCAGCGGCCAAGCGACCACCAGCCGCGTTTTTTCGGGCGGTCGTCGTCAGCGTCCGGCTCGGAAGCTCCAGCCAGGGCCGGCTCATTCCGGGCCTGTTCATTCAGCCCCGGCTCCGTCAGGGCCGGGTCGGGCTGCAAGGCGGCCGTCGCCGACTGGACCACCGGCCCGGGGTCGGGTTGCGGGGCCGGCGCCGCAGCCACCGATCCGACCATCGGATCGGCAGTTTCGGCGACGGGTTTCTTCGCCCGGCTGCGGCTTGCCCTGGGCTTCGGCGCCACGGCGACAGGCTCGGTCACGTCGCCGCCGGGCGCGTCACCGCCGGGCGCATCGGCCTCGGGCGCTGCCGCAGCCTCGGCCGCCGGATCGGCCTTTTTGGCGCGGCTGCGGCGGGCCTTCGGCTTGACTTCGGCTTCGGCTTCGGCCCCGGCGACCGGAGCGTCAGCCGCCTCTGCCTCTGCCGCCACCCCGGCCGGGGCAGCAGGCTCACCCGCTGCCGTCAGGCTTTCCACGGCGCCCGCAGGTTTGCGGCCACGGCCGCCCCGGGTGCGGGTGCGTTTCTTAGGCCGCTCGCCGGCCTCGGCGATGGCCTCGGCGGGCTGATCCGCCCCGCCGCCATCACCGTCGTCACCGTCAGCCTCGTCTCCGTCGTCCGGGCCGTCATCGGCGCCCTCGGCCGAGCCGGCCTGGCCGCCTTCGCCCTCGCGCGGGCCGCCCTTGCGGCGGCGCCGGCGGCGGCGCTTTTTCTTGCGGTTGGGGTCGCCTTCGCCCTCGGCAGCCTCGCGGCGGCCGTCACCGGCGGGCCGGACCTCGGCCTCTTCGTCCTCGTCCGCCTCTTCGGCCTCGACCAGGTCATCCTCGTCGATATCATCCATCATCGTCGTGTTGACCGACACGACGGGTGACTGGATCTCGGGCACAACCCGGGTCGCGGTCTTGAACTTTTCAAGGTTGAAATCCGGGCTGATCAGGCTCGGGTCGGCCTCGATCCGCACCGACAGCGCATAGCGCGCCTCGATCTGGGCGATATGCTCGCGCTTCTGGTTCATCAGGAAGTTCACGACCGCGACCGGCGCCTTCAGCAAGACCTCGCGCGACCGTTTCCGCGTCCCCTCTTCCTCGATCTGACGCAGGATCGACAGGGCCAGGCTGTCATCCGACCGGATGATCCCGGTGCCATGGCAGTGCGCGCAAGGCTGGGTCGTCGATTCCAGCATGCCCGGGCGCAGGCGCTGGCGGCTCATCTCCAGCAGGCCGAAACCCGAGATGCGGCCGACCTGGATGCGGGCGCGGTCGGTCTTCAGCTTGTCCTTCAGGCGCTTCTCGACCGAGGCGTTGTTCTTGCGCTCTTCCATGTCGATGAAGTCGATGACGATCAGGCCGGCAAGGTCGCGCAGGCGCAGCTGGCGGGCCACCTCCTCGGCAGCCTCGAGGTTGGTGCGCAGCGCGGTTTCCTCGATCGAGCCTTCCTTGGTCGCCCGGCCCGAGTTCACGTCGATGGCCACCAGCGCCTCGGTCACGCCGATGACGATATAGCCGCCGGACTTCAGCTGCACGACCGGGTTGAACATGCCGCCCAGATAGCTTTCCACCTGAAAGCGGGCGAACAAGGGCAGCGGTTCATTGTAAAGCTTCACGTTCTTGGCGTGGGACGGCATGATCATCTTCATGAAGTCCT
>CAZORV010000251.1:0-3306 GCA_964582215.1 uncultured Frigidibacter sp. | reverse complement strand
GACCCACGAGGCCTCGGCCGCTCGCCCCTCAGCGACCGGCTCACCGCAGGAAGCCACCTGTGGCCCTTCAGCACGCCTAGCTCGGGACAGGCCGTTTCCAACTCCCATTGCGCCGGGACAGGGGCCGTCATGCGGCGCGCAGCTCAGCCAGCATCCTCAGCGCGCCGCACGCCGCCCCCACACCGCGCGGATACTGAGCCGCTTCCTGAGCGTTCCTGCGAGAGATTCCCGAGTCGACCTTCGGACCCGGCACTCCCACACAGTGAAGACGCGCCATCCCGATCGCCGCAGCCAGGCCTCGTTCCGCCGGTCGCGCCCGCGATTCCCCGCGATCTTTGCACGCCAGTAAGCCCGGTTCCCTTCGGGTATGCGCCCCTTGAGGCAGAAATGACCGTGCCAGAAGCAGCCCTTGACATTGATTACCGTGCGCATCGCGGAGAGAACGAAGTCCGGGCGCCCCGGGAGGCTCTTGGCGTGCCTGCTGAAACGGATGCCAAGGTCGCGCAGCGCGCGGGCGACCGCGACCTCAGGCTTCGTACCCTTGGCTCGGATGCGGGCCATCACCTCGGACCGCTTCCGCTTGGTGAATACGTCCGCCACGGCTAGGGCTTGCGGGATTCCCTCGGCCCGTTCCAGTGGGTACTACCGCAGCGCGGGCATTCCTTCGGCGTCGGACTCTTGGCTGTCCACGTGTTGCCGCAGCGCAGGCAGCTGACCACATACCCAGTGCGGCGTTGCCCCTGGTACGGCATTAGTCTTTCGGCATGAGGCCCTTCGCCTCCTTGGGATACTTGCTCGCGAGCCACTTCAGGATCGCCATCTGGTCGTCCCTGGTTGCGCGTCTTACGATGCCGAGCGCCTTCGCAAGGCTCTCGGGCGCCTGGGCGACGATCGAAGCGCCCTCATTGCAAGCCGAGCAAAGCGTGCGAAGGTTGCTCATCTCATCGGTGCCGCCCTGTGAGATCTCACGGATGTGGCCGATGTGGAGGGTAACCTTCCGCGTCGCATCAAGCGGATGAGGGTCGCCTGCGGCTCGTCCGCACCATTGGCACGTGAATCCGTTGCGGGCCAGAACGAGAGCGCGCGTTTGCTGAGAGATCGTGCGCGCGAAGGCCGGCCTACGCTTCGTGGTCTCAAGGAGGTACTCCCCTGGCTTCAGGTTGTCCCGGTCACGGTGCGTGAGGATCTGCAGGCCTTCCTCGTCCCGCAGCTCACGTACCCTGCGCGCCCATTCTGTAATGCCACCAGCAGCCTCGCGGAGTTCGTAGGATTCCACCACCCGCCCGAGATTGCGTTCGAAAAAGTCGCGCAGCTTCGCCCGCGCTCCAGGTTCGCCTTTCTCCTTCTCCTTGGGCCGCTTCAAGCCACCCCCAGAGACAGCTGTTTCGGCGTGCGGACGCGCCGCGGCGCTCCAGCAGCGCGTTTCTCTTCCGCGAGTAGTGAGTCGCGAATGGAAGCCGCGACCGCGCCAGCCACAGGAGGCGGAAAAGCATTGCCTACCTGGCGGTAGGCGGGAGTCTTCTTCCCGAAGAAGCTCCAGTTGGCCGGAAACCCTTGGATCACTGCAGCCATCGCCACCGTGAGCCGCGGCATACCTTGATGATCCCGCCCCGGAGGCTGGTCAGCGAGAGCGAGCCCATCGACGCCAAGGGCAGCCCATGCTCGCCGTGCTCGCGTCGGACCGAGGTCGGGCCCGCCGTGCTTCTTCGATCCTCCGACCAGGGTCGGGGCAATCTTGTCCGCTTGGCGGGCCCACTGGTTTGCTCCTCGCCAGCCACGCGATGACATGAGAGGCAGCAGCGCTTCGCCGACGCTTGGCGGCGGCGTCCTGAAGGCGCAGGGCCACTCAAACGCGACCCCCAGGCCCGAACGCAGCGCCACAAAGACAGCTCGAGGACGCAGCTGGGGGACTCCGAAGTCGGACGCGTGTAGCAGCCGCCAGCCGTAGACTTCGTAACCTTGGCTCTCGAACGCCTCGGCAAGCGCCTCGCGATAGTCCTCGAAGGCAGGATCGAGAAGGCCCCTCACGTTCTCGACCATGATGGCCTTGGGTTCACACGCCCTAGCAATCTCGACGACGCGCGGAAAAAGGTCGCGCTCGTCCCGATGCCCGAGCTGCTTTCCGGCCACGGAAAAAGGAGGGCATGGCACCCCGGCAGCGAGGAGGTCTACTCCCCGATAGGGCTTCGCGTCAAACTGCCTGAGATCTTCTTGAATCACGGTCCAAGAAGGCCGGTTCAGCCGGAGCGTCTCGCACGCATGCCGATCCAGCTCCACTAAAGCAAGATGCGAGAAACCTGCCTGCTCGACGCCCAGCGCCTGCCCGCCCGCGCCGGCGCACAGCTCCAGAGAGGTCAGCTCCATCCGGTCAGAAGCTACCACAGGATCACCTCGGTTCTGAGTTGGTTTGCAGCGCGTTCATCGTACCGTCGGCATAAGGCAGGCGAGGTCCGTTTGAAGCCAAGGGCGTGTAGCGCCGGGGCCGACACGGCCGCGCTCGCGGCCATTCGGCAAAGCTGCGCGAGCAGTGCGCGGCGTCCGCCAGCGCGGCGAAGGTCAGGCCGGTCAGGCGACGTCGCGCGCCGGCGCGAGCACGCCGCAGTCGTTCGCCGAGTTGCGCGCGCCGTGACGGCGCGCGTAACCACAGCGAGCCAGGCCGTCCAGCAGCCCAGCCGCCCGGCCGGCCCACTTTGGCGCGGCGACGAGGGCGGGCACGCGCGACGCGACCACCTGGCCGTCTAGTCGGGTAGGCGGGGCGGTTGCCCGCCCCGCCCCCCACGGAGCCGGACGTGCGGGACTACCGCATCCGGCTCTTCGGCAGACGGATTCGCTACGAGGGTCCGCACCGGCTACGGCATGCCCGGCATAGGCAAAGGGTGGCGCTTCAGAAGGTCGGCGAACCGTCGCCACGGCATGTGCTTGTTCTGGCTTCGGCGGTTGAGCCACTTCTGCTCTGCCATAGCCGGAGTGTAAGGCCGCGAGATTCGCAGCACCACAAGCAAACTGTGGCTCCCCGCTCGGCTATATCAGATCAACGTACTCGGATTGATGCTCCTTGAGGTGCTTCTCAAGGGCCTCAATCGAGTTCGGTCGACAGAGGTGGTAGGCCTCGTCCGCCGCCGACAGCGCCTGCGCAGACGAACTTGCGGTGGCAGCCTTTTGCAGCACGTCTGCCTGACACCTCAGCCCGAGGGTTATCAGAGCTTCGAGGGTCTCGCCCAGTGGTCGAGTCCCGCGATTCTCGAGGTACTGTGTCACCGAACGTCCAAAACCGGCCAGTGAAGAACGTTTGAAAACCGGCCACCC
>CAZORV010000250.1:0-3328 GCA_964582215.1 uncultured Frigidibacter sp. | reverse complement strand
CGACGCGGTCTCGGTCAGCAGCGGTAGGGTGCGTGCTCGCACGCACCGCCCCCGGAGCCCCAAGCCACCGGGCAGCGCCTGCCCCTGCGGGGGGGCTGGCGCCTTGCGCCATCCGGGGCGGGCGCCGCCCTCTGTCGGCGCGCGCTGAGGCGGTCCCGGGGAAAGGTTCCCGCATGAGCGGGGCCGCTCTTCCACTGGACGATCGGCCTTTTCCGCTCAGCCCGGCGCCCCCGCAAGTGCGACGCGGTCTCGGTCAGCAACGGTAGGGTGCGTGCTCGCACGCACCGCCCCGGGCCCCAAAGCGCCCGGTGCGGGCTGCGGCGGTCACGGGTTGACGTCCGCGCAAGCGCCGGGCCGCTCGTCCCATGGAACTCGGCCTTTTCCCGCCCGGCGCCGCCTTGTCAGATCGGGCGGAACGTCGCCCCTCAGGCCATCTGGAACGCGAATGTATCGGTGCGCGCACCGTTCCAGAACTTGGCGAAGGCCGGGTGGTCGGTGCCGTTGGCGCCCAGAACGCCGGGGTCCAGCCACAGGTACTGGCTGGCCGCCGACCGCACCTCGCGGCTGTTGACCCGCATCATCAGATGATGGGGCGTGAAATCGCTTGGATGCCGAAGGCCCGAGGATTCGACCGCCTCTTTCAGCGCATGCAGCGTGTTCTTGTGGAAGTTCGCGACCCGCTGGTCCTTGTCGGCCACGACCAGCGCCCGATAGCGGCCGGGGTCCTGGGTCGCGACGCCGGTCGGGCATTTGCCGGTATGGCAGGTCTGGGCCTGGATGCAGCCGATGGCGAACATGAAGCCGCGCGCGACATTGCAGCCGTCGGCACCCAGGGCCAGCACCCGGCACATGTCAAAGGCGCTGATCAGCTTGCCCGAGGCGATCAGCCGGATCTGGTCGCGGATGCCAAGGCCGACAAGCGTGTTGTGGACCAGCATCAGCCCCTCGCGCAGGGGGGCGCCCTTGTGGTCGGCAAACTCGACCGGCGCGGCGCCGGTCCCGCCCTCGGCCCCGTCGACGGTGATGAAATCCGGGCCGGTGCCGCTTTCCTTGATGGCCTTGGCGATGGCGAACCATTCCCATGGATGGCCGACGCAAAGCTTGATCCCGACCGGCTTGCCGCCCGACAGCTGGCGCAGCCGGTCGATGAAGGCGCACAGTTCCAGCGGCGTCGAAAAGGCGCTGTGCGAGCTTGGGCTGATGCAGTCGACACCGACCTTGACCCCGCGCGCCTCGGCGATCGCCTCGGTGACCTTGGCGCCCAGAAGGATGCCGCCATGGCCGGGCTTGGCGCCCTGCGACAGCTTCAGCTCGATCATCTTGACCTGCGGATCGGCGGCATTGGCGGCGAACTTGTCGGGGTCGAAGCGACCCTCGGGCGTGCGGCAACCGAAATAGCCGCTGGCAATCTGCCAGATCAGGTCGCCCCCGTGCATCCGGTGAAAGCGCGAGATCGAGCCTTCGCCGGTCGTATGGGCAAAGCCGCCGATCTTCGCCCCCTTGTTCAGCGCCTCGATCGCATTGGGCGAAAGCGCGCCGTAGGACATGCCCGAAATGTTCATGACCGAACTTTCATAGGGCTGCCGGCAGTTCGGGCCGCCGACGCGGATGCGGAAGTCGGCGCTGGCGATATGGGTGGGGGCCACCGAATGGTTGATCCATTCATGGCCGACCTGATTGACGTTGCGCAGGGTCCCGAACGGCCGCAGCCCGTCGATCCCCTTGGACCGCCGGTAGACCAGCGCCCGCTGTTCGCGCGAAAACGGCGTCTCTTCGTGATCGCTTTCCAGGAAATACTGGCGGATTTCCGGGCGGAAATGTTCGAACAGGAACCGCAGCCGCGCCGAGATCGGGTAGTTCTTCAGGACCGCGCGCTTGTTCTGCGTCAGGTCGTAAAGCCCGACCAGTGCGAAAACCAGCGCACCAGAGGCGATCAGCAGCCCCCAGAAGGGCATCAGCAGCGCAAGCGCGCCACCGAACGGAATGCCGAGCAAAGCGAGAGCCAGAGGAATATAGCGCATCATCACCTCGTCAATTCGTACAGGGGTCTGGCTGGTCCGGCTGCGTCATCGCCCAGTCTGCCAGCAACTTTGTTACAAGTCGCTTACGAAATGGGCAGTTTCCGGTCGCTGTCGCTTCATTTTCCGACAGGGACCGCCCCGAAACCGCCGCAAAACCGTTCTTTGTCCTTTGTCCGGGGCTGGACGCTGGCGGCGAAAGCGGGAAAGGTTCGCGCGAACAGCTTTTGCAAGGGGGCGGGAATGCTGATCTTCATCCGCGGCCAGCTACGGCGTTTCGTCAACACCTGCGTCTGGTCGGCCGAGGGCTGGCTGGCGGCCTGGGCCACGGAAATGTCGCTGAGGCAATGGACGGTGGTCAATATCCTGTCGGCGACGCTGGCGCTGGCCCTGCCGCTGGCGCCGGTCGAACGGGCGCTGATCCTGGCGCTGGGCCTGCTGATCCTGGCGGCCGAACTGTTCAACACCGCAATCGAAGAAATCGTCGACCATATAACGCCCGAACGCCATCCGTTTGCCAAGAAGGCCAAGGATTGCGGCTCGGCAGCGGTGGCGCTGACCGCATTCGCGGGCGGCGTCGCCTGGCTGGTGGTGCTGCTGGGGTAGGTTTGCGGCGCGGGTTCAGCCGATCCGCCCCCAAAGGTCATAGTCGCTGGCCTCTTCGACCGTCACCGTCAGCATGTCGCCGGGCCGCAGGTCGGCGAAACCTTCGTCGATGAAGAGATTTCCGTCGATTTCGGGCGCGTCGGCCCTGGTCCGGCAGGTGGCGCCCGCCTCGTCGACCGTGTCGACGATGACCTCGGCCCGCTGGCCGACTTTGGCGGCCAGCCTGGCCTCGGAAATGCCTTGCGCCTTTTGCATGAACCGGTCCCAGCGGTCCTGCTTGACCTCGGCCGCCACCTGGCCGGGCAGGTCGTTCGAGCGGGCGCCTTCGACGTTTTCATATTGAAAGCAGCCGACCCGGTCGAGCTGCGCCTCGTCCAGCCAGTCGAGAAGGGTCTGGAACTCGGACTCGGTCTCGCCGGGGTAGCCGACGATGAAGGTCGAGCGGAGGGTGATGTCGGGGCAGGTGCGGCGCCAGGCGGCGATCTCGTCAAGGGTGCGGGCGGCGGCGGCGGGGCGGGCCATGCGGCGCAGCACCTCGGGGTTGGCATGCTGAAACGGGATGTCGAGATAGGGCAGGATCAGCCCTTCGGCCATCAGCGGGATCAGGTCGCGGACATGGGGGTAGGGGTAGACATAGTGCAGCCGCACCCAGGCGCCGAGCGAACCCAGGTCGCGGGCCAGCGACAGGATGGGGAACTTTTCGT
>CAZORV010000249.1:2414-3358 GCA_964582215.1 uncultured Frigidibacter sp. | reverse complement strand
CAGCCCCCCGCAGGGGCAGGCGCTGCCCGGTCGCTTTGGGCGACCGGGCGGTGCGGGTGGGAACGGCGAGCGGCGGCAGGGGCGATGGCCCCTGCCGGGTGAGGCGCGGCCATTCCGTCTCGCAAACGCGGGGCTGAGCGGGACAGGCCGCTCTTCCGGTGGAAGAGCGGCCCCGCTCAGGTGGAGGCGTTTCCCGGGGACTGGCTCCGCATGCACCGACAGAGGGCAGTGCCGGCCCCCCGCAGGGGCAGGCGCTGGCCGGGGGCGTTGGGCTCCGGCGGCGGTGCGTGCGAGCACGCACCCTACCGCTGCCGATCGCGGCCGCGCCGCTCTTCCCGGACGCCGGGCTGAGCGGAAAATGCCGATCTTCCGGTGGAAGAGCGGCCCCGCTCATGTGGGAACGTCGCCGTGGGGACCGGCTCCGCGCGCACCACAGAGGGCGGTGCCTGCCCCGGATGGCGCGAAGCGCCAGCCCCCCGGAGGGGCAGGCGCTGCCCGGTCGCTTTGGGCGACCGGGCGGTTCGGGTGGAGATGGCGCACAACGGCAGGGTCACCGGCCCCTGCCGAATGCGACCGGGCAGCCCCTCATGCGCGCAGCGCGCCCGGCAATCCGGCGACGTCCGCGCGACGGCCCCGCGGTCAGGCTCAGACCCGCCCTAGAAATCCAGATCGGCATAGTGCGGCGGGGGCAGGAAGCCCGGTATCTGGTCGGCAAGGATCGACCGGAACGAAGGCCGCGACTTGATCTTGGCGTACCAGTCCCGGACATTCTGCGACCGGTTCCAGTCGACGTCGGAAATATAGTCAAGCGACGACAGATGCGCCGCCGCCGCCAGATCGGCCAGCGTCATCTGGTCGCCGGCCAGCCAGCGCCGCTGATCCAGAAGCCAGCTGAGATAGTCGAGGTGATATTTGATCCGGCTGGCCCCGGACTTCACATTCTT
>CAZORV010000249.1:0-2404 GCA_964582215.1 uncultured Frigidibacter sp. | reverse complement strand
CGGGTACCCAAGCCCCATGACCTTCTTGTTCACCCGCTCGTACAGAAGCTTCGAGGTGACCTCGTCATGGAACTTGTCGTCGAACCAGGCGCAAAGCCGCCGCACCTCGTACCGGCCGTCGGCGTCGCGCGGCATCAGGCGCGGCTCGGCCACCGTCTCGTCCAGAAACTCGCAGATCGCCTGGCTTTCCGACAGGGTGCGGTTGTCGATCTTCAGGACCGGCACCTTGCCCGCCGGGTTGCGGCGCAGGAAGTCCTGGCCCTGTTCCCAATAGCGTTCCTCGACCAGTTCCACCTCGATCTTCTTTTCCGCCAGGGTCAGCCGGACCTTGCGGCAGAAGGGCGACAGGGGAACGTGATAGAGCCGGGCCATGGAACAACGCTGTTTCGGGGTGCTTCATCCCTGATAGCGCCGGGGTCCGGGCGGATCAATCCTCGAAACAGGCGGCGCGGCCGTCGGCCTCGATCGTTTCGGCCCCGGACATGATCTGGGCGGCGCGATGCTGCATGTAGCCGGTCCTTTTGGCGGGATTCCGCCCCTTGGGATCGGGCAGGATCGCCGCAATCCGCGCCGCCTGCGACGGGCTGAGTTCGCCCGCCCCCACACCGAAATAATGCTGCGCCGCCGCCTCGACCCCGAACATCCCCGGTCCCGTCTCGGCGACGTTCAGATAGACCTCAAGGATCCGCCGCTTGGTCCAGACCAGCTCGATCACCGGCGTCATCAGCCCTTCCAGCGCCTTGCGGGCCCAGGACCGGCCCTGCCACAGAAACACGTTCTTGGTCACCTGCTGCGACAGGGTCGACGCGCCGCGCCCCTCGCCCTCTTCCACGGCCTTGCGGATGGCCTTGACGTCAAAACCCCAGTGGTCGCAGAAATTCGCATCCTCGGCGGCCACAACGCTGCGGGCCACCTCGGGCGCCATATCCTCGATCGGCACCCAGTGGCGTTCGATCCCGCCCTGCCGGAACCGCTCGGCCATGATGTAGGGCGTCAGGCGCGGGTTGATGAAGGTGTAAAGCAGGACCAGCACCAGAAAGGCCGCGGCCGCATAGCCCGCCCCGCGCATGGCCAGCCGCAGGGTCATGCGTGCCAGCTCGCCCCAGGTCGGCAGGTCATCCTCTGCCGGGGGCGGCGGCCGTTTCGCCGCCGTCTTCTTTCTGGATTTGCCGCCTGCCCCACTCATGGCGCGACTAGATACGCGCGGCCCCGCAAGGGTCAAGCCTTCGGGGGCCGCGTCAGCGAACTTATTCCGCCGGAACCGCCTGCGCGGCTACCGTCAGCGGGTGCGGCAGATGGGCCAGCATCTCTTTCGGGCAGACCTGGACGAAATGGGCCTTTTCCGCATCCCAGTCGGCCAGGATCTGCGCCGCGCGCAGACTGCCGGTTTCGGCCAGATGCCGTTCGATCAGACCCTTCAGCTGGCCCTCCCAATGGGGATGGCTGACGGCGTTCGTCACGATCGTGTCGCCGTTCATCAGCGCCCGCGCCTCGCCCTTGCGGTCCCAGACATAGGCCATGCCGCCGGTCATGCCCGCGCCGAAGTTCGCGCCGATCCGGCCGAGGATCACCGCCACACCACCGGTCATATATTCACAACCGTTCGAGCCGCAGCCCTCGATCACCACCTTTGCGCCCGAGTTGCGGACGGCGAACCGTTCGCCCGCGCGGCCCGAGGCGAAAAGATAGCCGTCGGTCGCGCCATAGAGCACTGTATTGCCGATGATGGTGTTTTCGCCGGCGTCCAGCGGCGAGCCCATGGCCGGGCGGACGGTGATGATGCCGCCCGACAGACCCTTGCCGACATAGTCATTGGCGTCGCCCGCCACCTCGATCTTCAGGCCCGGCGCCGCGAAGGCACCCAGCGACTGGCCGCAGGACCCGGTCAGCTTGACCGTCAGATGGTCGGGCTGCAGGCTGTTGCGCATGCCGAAGTTCTTGACGATATGGCTGGAGGCGCGGGTGCCGATGGTGCGGTGGGTGTTCCTGACCGCATAGGACAGCTGCATCTTTTCACCCTCTTCAAAGAAGCGGGCGCCATCGCGGACGATCTCGGCGTCAAGCGTGTCGGGCACGACATTGCGCGGCTTGGACCGGTCGTAGACGATCCGGTTCGACCCATCGACCGAGATCAGCAGCGGGTTCAGGTCAAGATCGTCCAGATCCTCATGCCCGCGGCTGACCTGCGTCAGAAGGTCGGCGCGGCCGATCACCTCGTCCAGCGACCGTGCGCCGATCTGGGCCAGAATCTCGCGCACCTCTTGCGCGTAGAAGGTGATGAGGTTGACCACCTTGTCGGCGCTGCCGGTGAATTTCTGGCGCAGCGCCTCGTTCTGGGTGCAGACGCCGACCGGGCAGGTGTTCGACTGGCACTGACGCACCATGATGCAGCCCATGGCGATCA
>CAZORV010000248.1:0-3381 GCA_964582215.1 uncultured Frigidibacter sp. | reverse complement strand
TGCCAGAGACGCGTTACGCCGCCTGATGTGTACTGATCAACGTACTGCTTAGTAATGGCCGGTGCCTGGTAGCAGGAACGCGGCAGTCGCACGGCCCCGCAGGCGATGCGTACCGAGACGCGTCCACGGGACGCTCCGCCAATGCCGCCAATGCACCAAATCGCGAGGGGCCAATTCGGGGAATCAGGTGGTTCCTGTCGAGGCGATCGACTGCTCTCTATCAGAAATCCCGCCTCTCTCGCAAGGATCCCATCTGAGTGGATCCGAGTACACTACCCATGTCAACTTCGGGAGTTGAGGCAGGGAGTTATGGCGTTCGTGGTCGGAGTATACGCGAGGTCGCAACGTGCACCGTTGCGGCACGTGGAACTTTCTGAACTTTGCAAAGCCTTGCGGATAGGTCCTACGGACAGTGCCGGTCTTGTCGGCACCTCACGTTTGCAACTCGCATGGATAGGACTCGACGGTTCGGTCGAAGAACCGAAGATGTGCGCAGATGGATCGCTTTCTCTAATGTGGGGAAGCCTGTATCGCGAGATACAGGGGAAGTCTCTAGATTCCCAGATTCTTCGTGACGAGTCCGGAAGGGACAAGCCGGCGCTCGCCGAAGTAAGCGGTGAGTTCGGCTTTGCGTTTCATGACATAGCAAGTGACTCACTGAACTTACTCACAGACAAGCTCGGTATTCGCGCATTGTTCGTGCACCTCACTCCAGACCGCGTTTGGTTTTCAAGTTCCTTGCGCGTAATGGAAGCGCTTTCGACGGTACGCAAAGTCATGGATCACCGTGCTGTCATGGAGATGACATTCTTCGGCTTTCCACTTGGCGACCGTACGCCGTACCTCGATATCCGCGTGTTGCGGCCTGGTGAGCGTCTTCGCGTTGATGCCACGCGCGCGCGCGCGGACTACTACTGGCGCTGGAACACGCTGCCCGCGTGGCACGGTAATCGCGCAGACTGTGTGGCAGAGCTCGCAGCGCACTTCCGCACCGCGATACGCCGACGAAGAAGTACAGATAAGCGCGTCTTCAGCCTGCTTAGCGGAGGTCTCGACTCGCGAATGATCGCGACGGCATTGCGCGAGCAGGGTAGTGAAGTAGTGGCCTGCAATTTTTCTCCGAAGGGCACGCAGGACCAAGCCTATAGCGCAGAAGTGGCGAAGGCCTTGGGTTGTTGGTATTCCACCCTGCCGCTCACCCACGGTTGTACGCCCAATCTCTACTTACAGCTTAGCGAGGTATGGCGTGCGGGAGAGATCAATTGTGGGGGTCCAATCGATCGGCCGCACTGGGTATTCGCGGGCATTGGAGGCAGTACGGGCTTCGGGGCGGTGTTTTGGGACGAAGAGCTAGTCAGCTACTTTCGCTCGGGTCGAACTCGCGAAGGCGTGGAGTTCTTCATAAAGCGGATGGGTTGGCAGCTCATCGAGCGGCTCTACCGGCGCGAAGACCTCGCCCGAATGCGGGAAGCGCTGGTGGAAGGTGTGCTTGAGCAGCTTCGGGACTTTCCGTGCGAAGATCCTGCGCGCAGCTTTCATCTGTTCGAAATGATGAACGATCAACGGCGTCACCTGCACGTTCATTGGGACAATGCGGCACTTCACGGCCTCCAGTTCCACGTACCGTACTTCGATTCACAATTCCTCGAGCTCATGCTCGCCATCCCACTCGATTGGACTCTACTGCATGATCTTTACTACCAGTGGATGGAGCAATTCCATCCCGCGGCACGCTCCGTGCCATGGCAAATCTATCCCGGTCACAAGCCCTGCCCGGTACCGCCCATTCAATCGTTGCCGACCCAATGGGAGGCACATGACAAGTACGCGCTGTCGAGCCGTAAAGACTGGGACGAGCCATTGCGAGAGATTCTCGCAATGCGGCCATTTCCTAAAATGCTGAGTCGTAACTATTTGCGTTATGTGCGCTTGCGCCGCGCGTTTGGTGGCGACCATGGTTACGCAGTCGAAGCGGCGCGCAAGACTAGCGAAATCTGGGCCCATAGTGGCGGCCGGTTCGAGTGGCGTTGACGTTACGCGTGACCTCCTCGGAATGCCGCAATACGCGAACTCGGCTCTTCCAGTCCATCCATCGACGTTCCCGAACTGCCGCCTGATTCAACCGCGCCGGTTATCGCTGCTCGGGCTCGTATCTGAATTAGAAAAAGCTGCGCGCGGCGCAGCGGCCCAGCTTTGCGCTGCAAAGTGTGATCCATGGGCTGCCGCGGAACCTTCAGTTCTTTATCATACGGCCATGACGGATCCATCGACGGGAACATGGATGAGGCTTCGACGCGCATATTGGAGTTCGCGAAGCGAGTGCAGGGAACTCTCGCTCTGGTTTCTTTGTATGCTGCCGAGGACCTTCGGCGCTTGGGTGCGCTCGAAGACGCTACCGTACTTTCTCGGCCGGCTCGGGCGCGACACTGTCGTGCATGAATGGTTCCGGATCACCAATCCGGAAATGGTGTCGATTGGATCACACTGCCGGTTCGCGCAGGGTGTCTTCATCACCGGTGGCGGCGGCGTAACCATTGGCGACTACGTCGGACTCGGACCGGACGTGAAGATCTGGTCTGTCAACCACCGCTTCGAGGACCCCGACACGCCCTGGCTGAAGCAGGGCTGGGACAAGGAACCCGTGGTCATCGAGGACGACGTCTGGCTCGGCGCCAATTGTTTCGTGATGCCCGGAGTGAATATTGGGCGAGGTGCAATCCTGTCCGCAGGCACCATACTCATGAAGTCCGTACCCGCATTCGCCATAGTTGCAGGCAATCCAGGACGCGTCGTCGGCTGGCGCAAGCGCGCGGCGGTCGCCGATGCGTCAGTCGTGAGTCAATAATTCAGACCTCCTGACATAGCGTATCGCGAACCTGTCCGGTTTGCGTGGTTCAAGGGACTGGGGCGGCGGCCGGCGCGGCGCGGCGGTGGACCGGCGAGCCGGGGAAGGCCAGGCCGATGCACGGCGGCGGACGGACAGCGAAGCGCAGGTGCAGGGCAGAGCCCGGGAACACCGTCGCGGTCTGGTTGAGAAGCTCACACAGCGCCTGCGCCGCGTACGTTCGATGCGGCGAGCTGAGCGGTGCCAGGGTGATCTGCAACTCGTTGTGGGTAGCAGTGATCTCGCCGGTGGCGGCGAAGATCTCGTGCAGCAGCGTTCTACCTTCCTGTTCGACACGTTTGTAGTGAGGCCGCAAGAGCGCCAGCAGATCGCTCTCGGCCTGATAGGCGACCATCTTGACGATGTCGGTCAGGTGCTTGCGCTCGGTGGCGAGCTTCACGACGGCACGCTCGCTGAGGTCGCGGATCTCCACGCGCGGGGGAACTTCGCGGCGTTTCTCGACGAGTTTGGCCACGCGCTCACGTGCTGCGCGCAGC
>CAZORV010000247.1:0-3402 GCA_964582215.1 uncultured Frigidibacter sp. | reverse complement strand
ATGAGCGGGGCTGCTCTTCCACTGGAAGATCAGCCTGTCCCGCTCAGCCCGGCGTCGGGTAAAGCGACGGCAACGCCTCACGCGGCAGGGGCCCGTGACCCTGCCGTAACGCATCGGTCCCGCCCACGCTGCCCGGTGGCCCAAAGCCACCGGGCAGCGCCTGACCCGGCAGGCGCTGCCCTCTGCTGTGAGGGGTGGAGGCGGTCCCGGGGCAGCGTTCCCTGATGAGCGGGGCCGCTCTTCGACTGGAAGATCGGCCTCTTTCCGCTCAGCCCGGCGTCGGGCTGGGGGGGCAGCATGGTCCCACTCGGCAGGGGCCGTCGCCCCTGCCGTCACGCACCGATCCCGCCCGCCCGGCGCTGGGGGCAAAGCCCCCCGGGCAGCGTCTGCCCCTGGGGCCTGGCCGGCGCGCGGACCTTCTGCGCCCTATTCCCCGCCCGCCGCCGGTTCCAGCTCGGTCACGCCGGTGGCGGCCGCGCGCGCCAGTCCGGGGTCGAGCGACATCGGGATATATTCGCCGCGCCGCCACAATTCGCTCAGATCGTCGTAATGGCGGCTGAGCGGGTGACCGGACTGGCCGGTCGAGATGACAAAGACCGAACTGTCGGGGTCGGCAAAGTCGTAGACGCCGCGGTAGACCGGGCCGTTCACGTTCAGCCAGGGCGCGGACGGGTCGCCGCCGGTCATGCCGCGCATCAGCGTGTGGTCGCCGCCCGAGGTCGACTGGCGGATGTTCATCACCCAGCCGAGAAAGGGCGCCCTGCCAAGGGTCGCGTGATCCTGCCTCGCCTCGTGCGCGTCGCCCCAGCGCCAGCTGTCGATCTTCGGCCCGTAGCGCGCCGACAGGTCCAGCAGCGCGTCGTCAAGTGCCATCCGGGCAATGTCGGCGCAGCTTTCGGCGGGTGCCGACTGCATGACATCGCACCAGCGCGCCGCACCGCCGATGTCGCGGTAGACCCGTTCGATGAACAGCGGCTCGACCCGGGTAAAGGCGTCGGACAGCGGCCCAAGCTCGTCGCGGATCAGCCGCGCCTGCAGGGCCCGCGCCCAGGCGGCATAGATCAGCGGTTCGGGCAGATGTTCATTCATGTCGCCGTCCCAGGCCGCCAGCAGCTCCAGCGCCCGCTGGCGCTGGCGTTCCGGCGTGGCTTCGGGGGCGGCCTCGCCGGTGAACCACAGATCCTTGCCGATCAGCGGCAGGATGGTGCGCGCGTCGGTGGCGCTGGTGTCAAGCTGGGCGGCGATGAAGCTTTCGCGGCTGTGAACCTCGCGTTCCTCCATCAGCCGGGTCCAGCGCTGGACGCGCTGGCTGTCGCCCCAGTCAAAGCTGACATGGGCCGGAAAGGCCACATCGGTGATCTTGTTGTTGGTGGCCCCGACGATGCCGCCGGCGGGGTCGAGGAACATGGGGTTCTGGTCGGCGGGCAACCGACCTTTCCAGCGGTTTTCCGGCAGCCAGCCGGGTGCGGGCAGGCGGCCTTGCGACTGGCGGGCCGGGTCACGGGCGGGCAGGGCACCGAAAAGCGCCATCCCGACCCGTTCCCGCTCGGCCATTGTCACGGTGATCGCCGGGGCGATCTGCAAGGCCCCGGCTGCCCGCGCCTCGTCGATCGTATGGGCCTGCATCAGGCCGATGGCGGCGCTCATCGTCGTGTCGGCGGGGTCAAGGCCGGTCCAGCCCAGCGCCATGACATGGCCCGCAGGCGCCACGGACTGCAGGTCGTAATGGCCACCCGGCAGGACGGGTCCGTTGACCGACCAGCGCAGCGTCACCGTCAGCGGCGGCGCATCCTTGATCGCAATGATGGATTTCAGCGTCTGAAACCCGGCCCAGCCTTCGGGCGTGCGGTAACGGGCCGGGTCGGCGGGATCAAGCTCTTCCAGAAACAGGTCCTGATCGTCGGCGTAGGATGCCGCAATGCCCCAGCCGAACCGGTCATTCCGCCCGGCCAGAATCGCCGGAATCCCGGGCATGGTCGCGCCGATCACCCCGCCCGAGGCCAGTTGCAGCCGCGCGAGATACAGGGGTGCCGGCGCCGCGAACGGCATGTGCGGATCATTGGCCAGAAGCGCGCCCCCGGCCGCCGAGCGGACCGGCCCGGCGGCCCAAGCGTTCGACGCCGCCGCCATGTCGCGTGGCCGGACCGCCGACAGGGGATCGCGCGCCGCATCCTCGCCCGCATAGCGCGCGCGCGGGTCGCCGGTCAGCCCGGGCGCCAGTTCCGCGTAGGGCGGCAGGGCCGCGACCCCCGGTCCCGGCACATCCGGCATCAGATCCTGCGCCCAGTCGGGTGACAGGATCGACAGGCGGGCGCGCAGAACCTCGTTCTGCAGCTGCGACGTCTCCTGAAAGGCCAGAAGCTTCATCAGCGCGATGGAATCGGCCGGTTGCCAGACGGCAACCTCGGCCGGGAACATGAAGAACTCGGGCGCGCCGCGCCCCCTGGCCTCGGCGTTCACCACACCGATCCAGGCGTTCACCCCCTTGGCATAGGCCGTCAGCGCCGCGCGGGTCCGGTCGTCCTGCGCCGGAAGCGACCGCACCGCCAGCCCGTACAGGTCAAGCCGCCGCATCAGCTCGTCACTTTTCACCGTGCGGGCGCCGAACACCTCGGACAGGCGGCCCTGCACGGTCCAGCGCGCCACGACCATCTGCCAGAGCCGGTCCTGCGCATGGGCATAGCCAAGGGCGAAATAGACATCCTCGTCGGTCTTGCCGAAGATGTGGGGTACGTCGGCCGTGTCGCGCACGATCTCGACCGGCGCCGAAAGGCCGGCCAAAGCGCGGTGGTCATTATAGTCGGGCAGCGAGCGCGAGGCGAAATAGTAAAGGCCCGACAGGCCAAGCAGGATCGCCAGAAGCGAGGCTGCGACCAGACGTACAAGCCAGCGGAAAACAAGCGCCATGGAGGAACCGACAGTCCAGTTGCAGGGGCCGCGAACGGCGGGGGTGACAGCGGGGTTGACAGCAGGGTTGACCCGGGGGGCCGCGCGGGTAACTACGGGCTTTAGGCAAAAACCGCAATCTGGAACAGGGGCAGCGGCAGGATGGCACAGGTGGGAACGCGGGTCGCATTTCTGGGGCTCGGGGTGATGGGTGCGCCGATGGCCGGGCATCTGGCGGCGGCGGGGCACGAGGTCACGGTCTGGAACCGGACGGCGGGCAAGGCGGCGGACTGGGTGGCGCGGCATGGCGGCCGGGCGGCCGCATCGGCGCGCGCGGCGGCCGAGGGGGCCGATCTGGTGATGGCCTGCGTCGGCAATGACGACGATCTCCGTCAGGTCTGTCAGGGCGAGGCCGGGGCCTTTGCCGGCATGGCGCCCGGCGCGGTCTTTGTCGATCACACGACTGTGTCGGCCGCTGTCACCCGGGCCCTGGCGGCCGAGGCGGCGGCCCTCGGC
>CAZORV010000246.1:0-3443 GCA_964582215.1 uncultured Frigidibacter sp. | reverse complement strand
GGACAGTCCACCGGACTGTCCGCTGACCGGCCCGACGTGGCGCCAAAGGCAGCGTCCCAAAAGAACAGCGAACGGCATCGAACACGCCGAGACAGCCGCCAGCCTGCTCCTGCCACCCATCGCCCCCAAAGCGCGGGGCCATCGCCCCGCGCGCCGCGCAGCAGGGCCGCCAGGCCCGACCGTGCTGCCAAAGCACGGTCGGCGCCCGCCCTCCGGGCGGCGGGCGCTTTGCACCCGCCAGGGCAGGCGCCGCCCGCGCCCCAATCGTCCGGCGTGGGCGGAGAGTCCCTTGGCCCGCGCCTGCGCGCAGGCCAACGGCCCGGCGGACAGTCCACCGGACTGTCCGCTGACCGGCCCGACGTGGCGCCAAAGGCAGCGTGCCGCCGGGACGACGTCGCCTTGCGACCCTCTGTGCCTGCCCGCCTCATGCCGCCGCGCCCCCGATCCGGACGATCAGATTGCCCTCGGCGTCGGTTTCGACCAGATCGTCGGGCTCGATCACGATGGTCGTGTCCATCTGTTCGATGATCGCGGGTCCGGTCAGGCGGGCGTCGCCCGGCAGATGGTCGCGCCAGTAGACCGGGACCTCGTGCCAGCCGCCGAACCAGACCTGCCGCCGCCCGGTCAGCGCGGCCCCGGCCGTCGCCCGCCGCCCGGCGGGGTCGATCAGTTGCGACAGGTCGATCCCGGGCCGCTGGCCGACGACCGAGCAGTTGAGGTTGACCAGCGCCGGACGGATCGTCGCCAGTTCAACCCGGAACCGGTCGAAATAGGCCCGCTCGAACGCCTGTTGCAGGCTGGCGCGGTCGGGGCGGCCGTCGGGCAGCGTCACCCGCAACAGATGGGTCTGGCCGATGAACTGCATGTCTGCCGAAAACTCGGCCCGGATGCCGCTCAGCGCGACCCGCCCTGCACCGATCAGCCGCCGCCCCTCGGCCTCTTGCGCGGCCCAGATCGCATGGACGGCGGCCATGTCGGCCTGATCCAGCGGCTGGTTCACCGTCCGCACGAAATCATGCCGCAGGTCGGCCACGACGCAGCCAAGCGCATTGGTGATCCCCGGCCGCGCCGGGATCAGCACCCGGGGGATCGCCAGTTCCCGCGCCAGGGCGCAGGCATGAAGCGGCCCCGCCCCCCCGAAGGCGAACAGCGCAAAGTCGCGCGGATCCGCGCCGACCGAGATCGACACCATGCGGATCGCCCCGGCCATATGGATATTGCCCAGCGTCAGCACCGCCTCGGCCGCATGTTCGGCCGAAAGGCCAAGGGGCGCGCCGATCTGGTCGGCAAAGGCCGCCCTGACCTGATCCCGGGCATGGCCGAAACGGTCGGGGCTGAGACGACCCAGCAGCAGGTTCGCGTCCGAAATCGTCGGCCGCAGACCGCCCCGGCCATAGCAGATCGGCCCGGGCTGCGACCCGGCACTCTCCGGACCGACGCGCAGCATTCCGCCCGCATCCACCCGCGCGATCGACCCGCCCCCTGCCCCCACGGTCCGCACATCGACCATCGGCACATGGATGGGCATGGCATATTCCACCTCGATCTCGTTCGAGACCGGCGCCCGCCCGCCCCGGATCATCGCCACATCGGTCGAGGTGCCGCCCATGTCATAGGTGATCAGGTCCGCCATCCCGGCGCGGCCCCCGGTATAGACCGCCGCCATCACCCCCGAGGCCGGACCCGACATCACCGTCTTGACCGCCTCGCGCGCCACGGCGCCGGCCGCGACCATGCCGCCATTGCCGTTCATCACCAGAAGATCGCGCCCATAGCCGCGCGCCGCCAGCTCGCCCCCCAGCCGCGCGACATAGCGTTCCAGAAGCGGCTGGACCGAGGCATTGACCGCCGCCGTCACCCCCCGCTCATACTCGCGGCTTTCGGACAGAAGCGCGTGGCCCATGGTGATATAGGCGTTGGGCCAGAGGGTCGCGGCTATGGCGGCGGCGCGCTGTTCGTGCGCAGGGTTGGCGTAGGCGTGCAGGAATTGGATCACCAGACTTTCGCAACCCGCCGCCAGAAGCTGCCGCACCGCGCCCGCCACCGCCTCCTCGTCCAGGGGCGTCAGCACCCGGCCCCGCGCGTCCATCCGCTCGGGCACCTCAAGCCTGAGGTCGCGGGGGATGACCGGGACAAAGCGGCCGGTCATGCCGTAGGGTTGCGGTCGGGTGCGGCGGCCAAGCTCGAGCACGTCGCGAAAGCCGGCGGTGGTGATCAGCCCGGTGCGCGCCAGCTTGCGTTCCAGAACGGCGTTGGTCGTGGTCGTGGTGCCGTGGACGATCAGGTCGACGGCCGCAAGGTCGGTTCCCGCCTGATCGAAGGCGGCCAGCACCCCGAAGGCCTGATTGTCCAGCGTTGTCGGCACCTTGGCCAGCCGCACAGCCCCGGTCCCGCTGTCAAGGACCACAAGGTCGGTGAAGGTTCCGCCCACATCCACGCCGGCAACCAGACCCGCCATCAGACCCCCACATATTTCCCGAAAACCGCGGCGCCGACCGCAAGACCCGGCGCCCCGACCGTTTCCGCCACCCGGCCGCCGGTGACAAAGGCCACGCGGTCGGCGACGGCCAGCACCGTATCCACCCGCTGCTCGACCAGGATCGTCGCGACGCCGGTCGCCTTCAGATCGCGGACCGTGTCACGGATCAGCGCGATCATCGAGGGCTGCAGCCCCTCGGTCGGCTCGTCAAGGAGAAGGACCTTGGGTTCAAGGCAAAGCGCGCGGGCGATGGCCAGCATCTGCTGCTCGCCGCCCGAAAGGGTGCGCGAGACCTGCCCCAGCCGTTCGCGAAGCCGCGGGAAAAGGTCAAGGACATGGTCGCGCACCCGCGCGCCCTTGCGCCGGGTCATCAGCCCGATCTCGAGGTTTTCCGCCACGGTCAGATCGCCGAAGAGCCGCCGCCCCTGCGGCACATAGCCGATCCCCTGCCCCGGCACCCGATGGGCGGCAAGGGCCGAGGTTTCGACCCCGTCCAGCGTGATCCGCCCCGCCGTCACCGCGACCAGCCCCATGATCGCCCGCAGGCAGGTGGTCTTGCCGGCGCCGTTGCGCCCCATGAGACAAAGAACCTCGCCCGGCCGCAGATCGAACGTCATGCCCCGCAGGACCTGCACCGGGCCGTAACCGGCGTCGACATGGTCAAGGCTCAGCATGCGCGCCCCCGGTATTTTCAAAGCGCGGGTCAGCCCGCCCCGGTCCCCCGATGCCGCCAAAGCGCGGGGCCATCGCCCCGCGCGCCGCGCAGCGGTGCCGCAACACCGCCCGCGCGCCCCGCGCGCGGGCAGCCCCCGCCCTCCGGGCGGCGGGGGCTATCGCCCCCACCCGGGCGGGAACTGCCCGCACCCCCATCGTCCGGTGCGGGCGGAGGGCCCCTTGGCCCGCGCATCCGCGCAGGCCAACGGCCCGGCGGACAGTCCACCGGACTGTCCGCTGACCGGCCCGA
>CAZORV010000245.1:0-3463 GCA_964582215.1 uncultured Frigidibacter sp. | reverse complement strand
TCTGGTCGATGGTCGTGGCCAAGCTGCCGCTGATCGGCTTTGCCTTCACTCCGGAGCAACTGTTCTGGCTGGCGGCCCTTCCCGCCTTGTCGGGAGCGACGCTGCGGATCTTCTACGGCTTCATGGTGCCGATCTTTGGCGGCAGACTTTGGACCACGCTTTCCACCGCGTCGCTGATGCTGCCTGCCATCGGCATCGGCTATGCCGTGCAGAACCCGGAAACCCCCTACTTCATCTTTCTGGTGCTGGCGCTCCTTTGCGGTCTGGGCGGTGCCAACTTCGCCTCAAGCATGGCGAACATTGGCTACTTCTTCCCGAAGGCAGAGAAAGGCAATGCCTTGGCGCTGAACGCGGGCCTGGGCAACCTCGGCGTCAGTGTCATGCAGTTCCTCGTGCCGCTGGTCATCACCGTGGGCGTGTTCGGCACCATGGGTGGCGCGTCGCAGACGGTGGCCGAAACGGGTGCAAGCCTCTGGATGCAGAACGCAGGCTTCATCTGGGTGCCGTTCATCCTGATCTCGACCATCGCCGCATGGCTGGGCATGAACGACATCGCCGATGCTAAGGCCAGCTTTGCCCAGCAGTCGGTAATCTTCGGTCGCACCCACAACTGGCTGATGTGCGTCCTTTACATCGGCACCTTCGGGAGCTTCATCGGCTATTCGGCTGGCTTTCCGCTACTCAGCCGGATCGCCTTCCCCGATATCAACGCCCTGCAATACGTCTTCCTTGGTCCGCTGGTTGGCGCGCTGTCGCGTGCAGGCACGGGCTGGGTGTCTGACAAGTTCGGCGGCGGGCGCGTCACATTCTGGGTCTTCGTGGGGATGATCGTCAGTGTTCTGGCCGTGATCCTGTCACTGCAGGCCGGGTCCTTCGCCGGGTTCTTCGCGGGCTTTATGGCGCTGTTCTTCTTCACCGGCGTGGGCAACGCCTCCACCTTCCAGATGATCCCGGTCATCATGGGCCGTGAAGTGCCGCGCCTGATGCCACAACTGACTGGTGTCGACCGTGCCCGCCAGATCGCCATGGAGTCGGGTGGAATCGTCGCTTTCACCAGCGCCATCGGGGCCTATGGCGGGTTCTTCATCCCGAAAGCCTACGGATCATCCATCGCCATGACCGGCAGCCCCATCGGCGCGCTGTGGCTGTTCCTGATCTTCTATGTGCTCTGCCTCGCCATCACCTGGGTCGTCTACACGCGCCCCGGCGGGCTTCTCCATGACATCGAGCGCGGCCGTGTGACCCCCGCCGCCGCCCATCCCGCAGAATAACGAAAGGACGCCACGATGAGCCACCTTCTCGACAGATTGAACTTCTTCCAAAGCAAAGAGCTTGAGCAATTCTCGGACGGCTGGGGCCAGACCACACGCGAAAACCGGGATTGGGAAGACGTCTACAGAAACCGCTGGCGGCACGACAAGATCGTCCGCTCGACCCACGGGGTGAACTGCACCGGGTCCTGTTCGTGGAAAATCTACGTCAAGTCCGGCATCGTGACGTGGGAGACGCAGCAGACCGACTATCCCCGCACCCGGGCGGGCCTGCCCAACCACGAACCGCGCGGCTGTGCGCGGGGCGCGTCCTACAGCTGGTATCTCTATTCCGCCAACCGCGTGAAGAATCCGCTGATCCGGGGCGCCCTGATGCGGGCCTGGCGCAAGATGCGCCCCACGACGACACCTGTCGCCGCCTGGGCCGCGATCCAGAACGATCCGGTGCTGCGCGCAAGCTATACCAAGACGCGCGGCAAGGGCGGTTTCGTGCGCGCCACCTGGGATGAGGCGACCGAGATCATCGCCGCTGCCAACGCCTACACCGCCAAGACCTATGGCCCCGACCGGGTGTTCGGCTTCTCACCGATTCCTGCCATGTCGATGGTCAGCTATGCCGCCGGTTCGCGCTATCTGTCGCTTCTCGGCGGCACCTGCATGTCGTTCTACGATTGGTATTGCGACCTGCCGCCCGCATCGCCGCAGACCTGGGGCGAACAGACCGACGTTCCGGAATCGGCCGACTGGTACAATGCGGGCTTCCTCATGCTCTGGGGCTCGAACGTGCCGCAGACCCGCACGCCCGACGCGCATTTCTACACCGAGGTGCGCTATCGCGGTACCAAATCCGCCGTGGTCAGCCCGGATTACTCTGAGGCGGCCAAGTTTGGCGACATCTGGCTGAATCCGCAGGCCGGGACGGATGCCGCACTGGCGATGGCCATGGGCCATGTGATCCTGCGCGAATTCCATCTGGACCGGCAGGCCGAGTACTTCGAAGACTATGCCCGCAAATACACCGACATGCCGATGCTCGTCCGGCTTGAGGACCGCGACGGTCACCTCGTCCCCGGTCGCATGCTGCGCGCAGAGGATTTCGACGGAAAGCTGGGCGAAACCAACAACCCCGACTGGAAAACTGTCGCCTATGACGAAGCCAGCGGCCAGATCGTGGCACCCAACGGGTCTATCGGGTTCCGCTGGGGTGAGGAAGGCAAGTGGAACCTGGAACAGCGCGCCAAGGGGGCCGAGGCCCAACTGCGCCTGAGCCAGATCCTTGACGGTCACCACGACGAAGTCGTGGGCGTTGATTTCCCCTATTTCGGCGGCGTTGCCACCGGTGACTTTGTGAAATGCGACCACCCCGAGGTCCTGACCCGCAACATTCCCGCCCGCCGCGTTACACTGGCGGATGGATCACAGGCGCTGGTCGCCACGGTGTTCGACCTGTTCTGCGCCAACTACGGTCTGGACCGGGGCCTTGGCGGCAAATGGGTGTCCAAGGACTTCAACGACGACAGCCCCTACACCCCCGCCTGGGCCGAAAAGATCACCGGCGTCGCGCGCGAAAAGATCATCGCCGTGGCGCGGGAATTCGCGGGCAATGCCGAAAAGACCCATGGCAAGTCGATGGTCATCCTGGGGGCCGGTCTGAACCACTGGTACCACATGGACATGAACTACCGCGGCATCATCAACATGCTGGTGATGTGCGGCTGCATCGGACAAGAGGGCGGCGGCTGGTCGCACTACGTGGGGCAAGAGAAACTGCGCCCGCAGACCGGCTGGGCACCTCTGGCCTTTGCGCTGGACTGGAACCGCCCGCCACGGCAAATGAACTCGACCTCGTGCTGGTACGCCCACACCGACCAGTGGCGTTACGAGACGCTACGCGCTGGCGAAATCCTGTCGCCAACCGCGCCCAAGGGTGACTGGGACATTTCCCTGATCGACTACAACATCCGCGCGGAACGCATGGGCTGGCTGCCATCGGCCCCGCAACTGAAGACCAACCCGCTGGAGGTGTCGAAGGCGGCCAAGGCGGCGGGCAAGGCCATTCCGGCCTATGTGGCAGAACAGCTGAAATCCGGCGCGCTTCAGATGTCCTGCGAAGACCCGGATGCACCGGAAAACTGGCCGCGCAACCTGTTTGTCTGGAGGTCGAACCTGCTGGGGTCCAGCGGCAAGGGTCA
>CAZORV010000244.1:0-3484 GCA_964582215.1 uncultured Frigidibacter sp. | reverse complement strand
GATGGCGCGAAGCGCCAGCCCCCCGCAGGGGCAGGCGCTGCCCGGTCGCTTGGGGTCCCAGGGGTCGGTGCGTGCGAGCACGCACCCTACCGCTGCCGAGGCGGCGTCACGCTTACCTGGACGTCGGGCTGAGCGGGAAAGGCCGATCTTCCGGTGGAAGAGCGGCCCCGCTCACGTGGGAGCGTTTCCCGGGGACCGCCTCGGCCCGCACCAACAGAGGGCAGCGCCTGCCCCGGATGGCGCGAAGCGCCAGCCCCCCGGAGGGGCAGGCGCTGCCCGGTCGCTTTGGGCGACCGGGCGGTGAGGGTGAGGCCGGACCGTCGCGGCAGGGTCACTTGCCCCTGCCGACTGAGGCGCTTCGACCCGTTCCCCACCGCCGGGCTGAGCGGGAAAAGCCGATCTTCCAGTGGAAGAGCGGCCCCGCTCGATCGGAGACGCCGCCCCCGGGACCATCTCAGCCCCCCACAACAGAGGGCGGCACCTGCCCCGGATGGCGCGTAGCGCCAGCCCCGGGGAGGGGCAGGCGCTGCGCGGTCGCTTCGGGTGACCGGGCGGTGCGGGTGGAGTTGGCGCGTTACGGCAGGGTCACTTGCCCCCGCGGACTGGGGCCGGGCGGCGGTTCGGATCAGGGCTTCCACCCGAGAGCAGCCTGAATTTCGGGCGAATCCCCCCCGAAAGAGCCAAAAATTTAGGCAGTTACGGAGAGCGCGGCCCGCCCCGCCCGTCCGGCCCTGTTCAGGCGGCCCGAACATCGCAAAGGTCGGCGCAAAGCGGAGGTGAGATGCTGGATCAGCGGGCATTCGCGACCGGGCTGCAGCGCAGCCGGGGCGCCGTGCGGGCCGGGTTTGCGGTGCGCGAGGGGCGCACGCGGCTGCGGCATCTCTGTCAGCAGGGGTCGGCCCGGGCGATCCTGCCGCGTGTCGGCGGCGATGTGCCGGAACTGGTGTTCCTCAACACCTCGGGCGGGCTGACCGGCGCCGACCGGCTGGACCTCGGCGTCGATCTGGGTGCCGGTGGCCGCCTGACGCTGGTGACCCAGGCCGCCGAGCGGGCCTATGACAATCGCGATGGCCCGGCCGAGGTCTCGGTGCGGCTGAGGCTCGGGGCAGGGGCGCGGCTGGACTGGCTGCCGCAGGAGACGATCCTGTTCGAAGGCGCCGATCTGAACCGCCGGACCGAGATCGACCTTGAGGGCGACGCGAGCTGCCTGATCTGCGAAACCGTGGTTCTGGGACGGCAGGCGATGGGCGAGAATCCGGCGCGGGCGCGGCTGACCGATGCCCGCATGGTGCGGCGGGACGGCCACCCGGTCTGGGCCGACCGTGCCCTGATCGGCCCGGCGATGCTGGCCCGCCGCGATGATCCCACGGTCCTCGGCGGCGCCCGGGCGATGGCTGTGATGGCGCTGATCGGCCCCGACGCCGAGGCCGCCCTTGGCCCGGTCCGCGCCCGGCTGGACGAACCCGGCTGCGCGGGCGCTGCCACCGCCTTTGACGGCAAATGCCTGATCCGGCTTTTCGCCGCCGAGGGCTGGCCGCTCAGGCGGCAGCTGGTGCGGCTGATCGACCTTTTGGCCCAGGCGCCCCTGTCGCGCGTCTGGCAGATGCAGGGAGTAGACCGATGAACCTGACCCCGCGCGAGCGTGAGAAGCTGATGGTCAGTCTGGCGGCGATGGTGGCGCGCGGGCGTCTGGCGCGCGGCGTCGCGCTGAACCACCCCGAGGCCATCGCCCTGATCACCGACTTTGTGGTCGAGGGCGCCCGCGACGGCCGTTCGGTCGTCGATCTGATGGCGGCGGGGGCGCATGTCATAAACGCCGGGCAATGTATGGCAGGCGTGCCCGAGATGATTCATTCCGTGCAGGTCGAGGCAACCTTTCCCGACGGGACCAAGCTGGTCACCGTTCACCATCCGATCAGATGAGGCCAAGATGAAACGACTGACCCCTGTTGCCGTCATGCTTCCCGCCACGCTTTTTTCCGGCCCAGCCCTTGCCCATCCCGGCGACCATTCCGGCATCGGCGCGCTGCATCTGCTGACCGCGCCCGACCATCTGGCGATGATCGCGCCTGCCCTGGCCCTTGCCGCCGCCGTCATCGTCGCGCTGGCCCTGAAGTCCGCGGCGCGGCGATGATCCCGGGCGAGCTTTTCCCGGCCGAGGGCGCCATTGCCCTGAACGCGGGTGCCGCCGCCGTGACGCTGATGGTCGCCAATGGCGGCGACCGGCCGGTCCAGGTCGGCAGCCATTACCATTTCGCCGAGACCAACGCCGCCCTCGCCTTTGACCGGGCGGCGGCGCGCGGTATGCGGCTGGACATTCCGGCCGGAACCGCCGTGCGGTTCGAGCCCGGCCAGTCGCGCGAGGTGCGGCTGGTGCCCTTTGGCGGGCTGCGGCGGATTTACGGCTTCAACGGCAAGGTGATGGGGGCGCTGGAATGACGCGGCGCTCGCCCCTGACCTCGGGTCTTGAACTTGCACGGCTGTCGGCCGAGGCCGCGACCATGATGGCCGAGGCGAACATGGTTGTCCTGATGCGGATGTGGGGCATTGCCGGGTTCTGGAATGTGACGCCCCGGGAGAGCACCCGCATGGTCGCCGAAAAGGCGGCGGCGGCGCAGGCCTCGGCCCTGGCGGCCGCGCGGGCGGCCGGGCGCGGTGCCTCGCCGGTGGCTGTCGCCAGCGCCGCGCTGAAACCTGTCCGCGCCCGCACCCGATCCAACGTCGCCCGCCTGGCCAAACGCGGCCCCGGCCCCCGTCAAGGCTGAACATCCCATGCCCCAGTTCCTGAACCGTGCCGACTATGCCGCCATGTATGGCCCGACAACCGGCGACCGCCTGCGGCTGGGCGATACCGACCTGATCATCGAGGTCGAGCGCGACCTGACCATCTACGGCGAAGAGGTCAAGTTCGGCGGCGGCAAGGTGATCCGCGACGGCATGGGTCAAAGTCAGGTGCCGCGCGCGGGCGGTGCGGTGGACACGGTGATCACCAACGCCCTGATCCTTGACCATTCCGGCATCTACAAGGCCGACATCGGCCTCTCGGACGGGCTGATCCAGCGGATCGGCAAGGCGGGCAACCCCGACACCCAGCCCGGCGTCACCATCATCATCGGGCCGGGCACCGAGGTGATCGCCGCCGAGGGGCGGATCGTCACCGCCGGCGGGCTGGACACCCATATCCATTTCATCTGCCCCCAGCAGGTCGAGGATGCGCTGCATTCGGGCGTCACAACGATGATCGGCGGCGGCACCGGGCCTGCGCACGGGACGCTGGCCACCACCTGCACCCCCGGCCCCTGGCATATGGCGCGGATGCTGATGGCCGCCGACAGCCTGCCGGTCAACCTCGGCTTTTCCGGCAAGGGCAATGCCGCGCGCCCCGAGGGGCTGGTCGAACAGGTCCGCGCCGGGGCCTGCGCGCTGAAGCTGCACGAAGACTGGGGCACCACCCCCGCCGCCATCGACTGCTGCCTGTCGGTCG
>CAZORV010000243.1:0-3500 GCA_964582215.1 uncultured Frigidibacter sp. | reverse complement strand
CCCTGCCCCCGGCAGGCGCTTCTCGCCCGCCGGGTCAGGCGCCGCCCTCTGTTGTTGTGTGCGGAAGCGGTCCCGGGGAAACGTTCCCGCATGAGCGGGGCTGCTCTTCCACTGGAAGATCAGCCTCTTCCGCTCAACCCGACGTTGGAGAAGGGTCAGCGCCATCTCAGTCGGCAGGGGCAAGGACCCTGCCGTCGCGCGCCGACCCCACCCACACCGCCCGGTCGCCCGAAGCGATCGGGCAGCGCCTGCCCCTGCGGGGGGCTGGCGCTTCGCGCCGCCCGGGGCAGGCGCCGCCCTCTGTCGGTGTTGGCGGCGATGGTCCCCGGGAAACGTTCCCACATGAGCGGGGCCGCTCTTCCACCGGAAGATCGGCCTTGTCCGCTCAGCCCGGCGTCGGGGAAGGGTCAGCGGCGCATCGCTCGGCAGGGGCCATCGCCCCTGCCGTCACGTAACCGTCCCACCCGGGCCGCCCGGCCACCGGCGGGCGCTTCGCGCCATCCGGGGCGGGCACTGCCCTCTGTGGCGAGGGTTGCGGCGGTCCCCGGGAAACCTTTCCGCATGAGCGGGGCTGACGAATCCCCGGACAACGGGCGCGTCGCGCCCCTATTCCTGCGGCAGCGCCCGCGCCAGTTCGGCGCGGAAGGCGGCGTGGACGGCCTCGGTTCCGTGATCGGCGGCCAGCCGCATGACGCCGAACCGGACGCGGGCGATTTCCTGATAATAGTCGGTGAAGGCGTAATTCACCCCCGCCCCCGCCACGGCGCCGATCACCGGCACCGCCTTTGCCGCCAGATTCTTGCCCAGCATCACCGAAAAGCGCGGCAATATCCGCGCCAGAACCGCCTGCACGGTCGTGCTGTTCAGCGACAGGCGCGCGCCGAGAAAGGTAGAATTGACCCCGTCATCCCCCGGCCCCGGCGCGCCCGAGCCGAAAATGTCGAGACAGATCAGCCGGACCTCCTCGGAGGCAGGGTCGAACCCGGCTTCGGCGGCGGCCCGTTGCATGGCGCCGAACATCAGCATCACCGTCGCCGGAATCTCGATCAGCGCCGAGGCGGCGCCGGCAGATCCGCCCGCCGCCCCGCTGACCGCCGCCGCCAGCCGGTGCCCCCAGCGCCCGGCGTCGGGAAGCGCCTCGCGCGCCTGGCCGGCCCCGAGATACAGCTGGGTCAGCATCTTGCGCGCCGTCGCATCCAGCGCGGCCTTCGTCGGCGCCGGCAGGCCCGCCATCCAGGCCTCGGCCTTGCCGCCAA
The DNA here is from genome assembly GCA_964582215.1 of uncultured Frigidibacter sp. Taxonomy (GTDB): domain Bacteria; phylum Pseudomonadota; class Alphaproteobacteria; order Rhodobacterales; family Rhodobacteraceae; genus TMP-24. The sequence continues at coordinate 2,244 of CAZORV010000243.1, read as the reverse complement.
GCCCGTTCAGCGCCCGGATCATCGGCCCGTTCACCCGCCGCGCCCGCCGCGCCAGATCGCGCACCTCGTTCGCGAACGCCTCGGGAACCTCTTCAACCTCGACCGCCGGTCGCTTCATCGCCGCCTCGCATGCCCCTGCCCTGAACTTGGCCCCTTTGCGGCGGCATTCAAGACCCTGCCTTACGCACCGGCCTTCATCACCGGTCCCCGCACACCATCCCAGCCGCCCGGCACCAGTTCCAGCGCCAGCACCCGGTCGGGGTTGGTGGGCGGCGGCATCTCGACCCCTTCGATCCGGCGGAACCCGAACCGTTCGTAATAGGGCTGATCCCCGACCAGAAGCACCCGTTCCCAGCCAAGCCGCCAGGCCTCGGACAGGCTTTCCAGAATCAAAAGGCCGCCCAGCCCCTCGCCCTGGCGCGTCGGGTGAACGGCGACCGGGCCCAGCAACAGAACCGGCCGCCCCGCGACCTCGACCGGCCAGTAACGGATCACCGCCGCCAGGATGTTCGCCTCGTCCCGCAGCACCAGACAAAGGGCGGCCACCGGCGCCACCCCGTCGCGCAGCCGGTAGGACGACAGGGCCGTCCGCCCCGGCGCAAAGCAGAGGTCGTAAAGCGCCTCGACCTCCCACCAGTCAGCCTCGGTTTCCTCTTCCAGCCTGTACAAGCGGCCCTCACTGCGCGGCGATGATTCCTCTGGCAAAGGCGCGTAACATGGGCCTAACTCGGCGGCAAACCGAATGAGGACCGCCGATGTTCTACCGCCCCGAAGAGGGTCACGGATTGCCCCACAATCCCTTGACCGCCATCGTCCAGCCCCGCCCGATCGGCTGGATTTCGACGCGCGGCCCGGCGGGCGACAACCTGGCACCCTATTCGTTCTTCAACGCCATCGCCTATCAGCCGCCGCAGGTCATGTTCGCCTCGACCGGGCGCAAGCACAGCGTCACGGCGGCCGAGGCCAGCGGGGTTTTCGCCGTCAATATCGTGTCATTCGCGCTGCGCGAGGCGATGAACCTGACCTCGGGCAGCTATCCGGCCGGGGTGGACGAATTTGCGCTGGCCGGGCTGGAAAAGGCCGAGTGCCGGACGATCCCCTGCCCCTGCGTCGCGGCGGCGCCTGCGGTTCTGGAATGTCGGGTCAGTCAGATCATCCATTTGAAAGGGCGCGATAATTTCCTGATCCTTGGCGAGGTCACCGGCGTGAACCTGCGCGACGACTGCCTGAGGGACGGCCGCTTTGACGCGACCCTGTTTCAGCCGGTGGCACGGGGCGGCTATCAGGATTATTCGGTGGTCGAACGGCATTTCCAGATGGTGCGCCCGGACGAGCGCTGAAGGCCGCGCGCAAGAGGACGTCCCGCCGGCCACCCTCTTGGCCGGCAGGGGCAAGTGACCGTGCCGCAACAGTCCGGCTCCGGCCGCACCGCCCGGTCGCTGAGCCTTGTGTTGGGGAAACGACGGCATCGCCTCAGCCGGCAGGGGCCATCGCCCCTGCCGTCCCGCGCCGGTCCCACCCAGACCGCCCGGTCGCCCAAAGCGAGCGGGCAGCGCCTGCCCCTGTCGGGGGCTGGCGCTTCGCGCCATCCGGGGCAGGTGCTGCCCTCTGTTGTGAGGGCCGAGATGGTCCCCGGGAGAGGTTGCCGCATGAGCGGGGCCGCTCTTCCACCGGAAGATCGGCCGTTCCCGCTCAGCCCCGCGTTGCGGGACAGACGGCCACGCCCCAGTCGGCAGGGGCAAGTGACCCTGCCGTCCCGCGCCGGTCCCACCCACACCGCCCGGTCGCCCAAAGCGACCGGGCAGGGGCTGCCCTCTTTCGGCGCGCTGAGACGTCCTCGGGGCGACGTTCCCGCATGAGCGGGGCCGCTCTTCCACTGGAAGACAGGCCTTTTCCGCTCAGCCCGGCTTGGGGGAAGGGCCAGCGCCGCCTCACTCGGCAGGGGCCATCGCCCCTGCCGCCGCGCACCGGTCCCACCCGCACCGCCCGGTCGCCCAAAGCGACCGGGCAGCGCCTGCCCCTCCGGGGGGCTGGCGCTACGCGCCATCCGGGGCAGGCGCCGCCCTCCGTTGTGCGCGCTGAGGCGGTCCCCGGGGCGACGTTCCTACATGAGCGGGGCCGCTCTTCCACTGGAAGATCGGCTTTTCCCGCTCAGCCCGACGTCCGGGGGCGTCGCGCAGTTTGGGTCCGCGGTAGGGTGCGTGCTCGCACGCACCGCCCGGTCGCCCAAAGCGAGCGGGCAGC
>CAZORV010000242.1:0-3512 GCA_964582215.1 uncultured Frigidibacter sp. | reverse complement strand
CAGCGGTAGGGTGCGTGCTCGCACGCACCGCCCGGTCGCCCAAAGCGACCGGGCAACGCCTGCCCCTCCCGGGGGCTGGCGCATCGCGCCGCCCGGGCCAGGCGCCGCCCTCTGTCGGTGTTGGCGGCGATGGTCCCCGGGAAACGTTCCGACGTGAGCGGGGCCGCTCTTCCACCGGAAGATCGGCTGTTCCCGCTCAGCCCGGCGGCGGCGAAAAACCTGTGCGGGCTCAGCGGTAGGGTGCGTGCTCGCACGCACCGCCCTCTGCCGGTGCGCGCTGCGACGGTCCCGGGGAACCGTTCCCACATGAGCGGGGCCGCTCTTCCACCGGAAGATCGGCTGCTCCCGCTCAGCCTGGCGTCCGGCAAGGGGCGGGAACACCGCAACCGACAGCCGGGGCCGGCGCCGCCCGCCGTTGGTGCGGGTTGAGGCGTTCCCGACCAGAGCAGGTTCGCCCGGCCCGGCGCTGAAACACAGCGACCGGCCCCGCCTCACCCATGGGTCAGATAGATCGACATCTGCCGCAGCGTCTCGTGGATATCGGGCGACAGGACCATCATCGCCAGCGTCTCGTCATGCAGCGCCTTCAGGTCGCGCTGCAGCGCCGCCAGTTCGATATCGGTCATCTCGCGATCCGGCCGGGCAAAGCTGGCGATCGTCCGCGAGGCGCTGCGGTCAACCGCGACCGTGCAGCCGAAGTTCAGCCCGAACCGCGCCGCCTGTTGCAAAACGCCAAGACCGTCGCTGGCGGCAAGCGCGCTCCACCGCACGACACCCGCGTTTGAAAACCCCCAGTGAACCGTCGGATCGCTGAGCAGCAACCCCGCCGCCGAATAATGCTCAAGCCAGTCCTTGGGATAGGACTGAAAGAAATAACGCGGCGTTGTGAACTGGATATGCAGACCGATCGCAAAGCCCGCCGGGCTGCGTCCATGAAGCCGCTTCAGTATGTCGTTGGCCTGCGTCACTTAATGGCGCCCCTGTCCCGCCAATGTTTTCTTCCTATGGCCCGATTTGCGTGGCATAACCTACCATGGCACAATTCTGTTGCGGAATGCAAAAGTCTTGACGAAAGAGTTCATTCGCGCCGAACGTGTTGAAGGCGGGTCACAGGGCACCGAATTTGCGGCCCTCGCCCCTGCCGGATATTATGTTGCCTTGCGGATCGGCTTTGCCTTTCCGCTGGCCGAACACAACGCCCTGCCCGCCGCCTGGATCGACCATTACACCCGCAACAGCTACATGGTCTTTGACCCGGTAATGCAGTGGGTCTACCGCAACTTCGGCACCGTCCGCTGGAGCGAGATCGAATTGCCCGATCCCTACCGCGTACTGTCCGAGGCCGCCCAGCACGGGCTGCGCTACGGGGTCGCCATCAGCCTTGATGACCCCGGGCCAAAGGGGCAGCGGTCATTCGGCAGCTTTGCCCGGTCTGACCGCCAGTTCACCGACGATGAAATCGCGACCCTGCGCGAACGGCTGCAATGGCTGCATGTCGCGATGGCCCCGCCGACCAACCTGACCAAGGCCGAACTTGAGGCCCTGCGGATGGTCAAGGACGGACTGCTGGTCAAGGAAATCGCCAACCGCCTTGGCGTCTCGGAGGGCGCCGTCAAGCAGCGCCTGAAGAATGCCAAGCTCAAGCTTGGCGCCAAGACCGGCAGCCAGGCGGTTTCCGCCGCCACGGGCTACGGCCTGATCTGAGCCCAAAATGCCGCAATACATCTATAGGTAGATAATTATCACGACAGCTCCCTACTAAGGTTATCAATCGTTTCCATAAGTGCTCTAATTGCCTCGCCTGCTAAGGAGGGGCTAAGATGCACAACATCACGTTTGATCTGTCAGGGATGCACCGGTTCGGCACCGCCTTTTATGATTATCTGAGGTTGCGTAAAGCGTTTTTCGTGGACACGCTGCACTGGGACATCCCGCATGACGACGCGGTCGAAATGGACCAGTACGACAATCCGCTTGCCCAGTATTCGTTGGTTTTGCGTGATGGATTGGTGATCGGCGGCGCGCGCGCCATGCCGACCACCGCGATCTGGGGTCAACATACCTACATGCTGCGCGACGCGGTGGCCGGAAAGCTGCCCGACATTCCGCAGACGATCCTGTCCAATGCGATTTCCGCGCCCGAGGTCTGGGAATGCACGCGGCTGGTTATTGCGGATTGCGTCGACAATCACGCCGACCGCGCCCGGGTTCTGTCGATGCTGCTGGAAGGGGTGACCGATGTGGCGGTCCGCCATGGCGCCTGCGAGCTGGTCTCGCTGTCGCCCGTCCTGATGGTGCGGACCCTGCGTCAGCTGGGCTGGCCCGCCGCCCGCGTCGGCGAACCCTACGACAGCAAGGAGGACGGCCGCCGCTATGCCGTCCTGTCGATGCCGATGGGCCGGGGGCGCGCCGCTGCCCACAGCCTCGCCGCGCAGTGATCAGCGCCTGCCGGCGGCGCCGTCCGCCGGCAGGCCGGGGGCCCCTGCCCCGCCGCACCGCCGCAAACCGGCTTGCACCCGGTGCCCATCATACTATTGTCACCGCAAACCACGGTGAGGTCCGGTTGAAGCGGGTCGTCCGACCCCCTAGATAGGTCATCAGAACCGGGGAAGGCCAAGTGCCGCCGCTGACGGGGCCGAGACCTTCCTGCAAGACGAGGAAACGCGAATGACTGAACTTCTGGTCCAAAGCTATCCGGTGCTGCCGCTCCGCGATATCGTGGTCTTTCCGCACATGATCGTGCCGCTTTTCGTTGGCCGTGAAAAATCGGTCCGGGCACTTGAAGAGGTCATGCAGGACGACCGGCAAATCCTGTTGTCGTCGCAGATCGACCCGACCGTCGACGACCCCAAGACCGATGGCATCTACCGCACCGGGGTTCTCGCCTCGGTCCTGCAGTTGCTGAAGCTGCCCGACGGCACGGTGAAGGTGCTGGTCGAGGGCAAGTCGCGGGTCCGCATCACCCGTTTCAACGACAATCCGAATTTCTTCGAGGCTGACGCCGAACATCTGGACGAGACCCCCGGCGAGCCCGCCGCCGTCGAGGCGCTGGTCCGTTCGGTCGGCGAAGAGTTCGAGAAATACGCCAAGATCAAGAAGAACGTCCCCGAAGAGGCGCTGGCCGCCGTCGCCGAGACCCGCGAGCCTGCGCGCCTTGCGGACCTTGTCTCGGGCCATCTCGGGGTCGAGGTCGGGCAAAAGCAGGAACTGCTTGAAACGCTCGACGTGGCCGGGCGTCTGGAAAAGGTCTACGGCCTGATGCAGGGCGAAATGTCAGTCCTGCAGGTCGAGAAAAAGATCAAGAGCCGCGTCAAGACCCAGATGGAGAAGACGCAGCGCGAATATTATCTGAACGAGCAGATGAAGGCCATCCAGAAGGAACTGGGCGATGGCGAGGATGGCCAGAACGAGCTGAACGAACTGGCCGAAAAGATCCGCAAGACCAAATTCTCGAAAGAGGCGCGCGACAAGGCCGAGGCCGAGCTGAAGAAGCTGAAGTCGATGTCGCCGAT
>CAZORV010000241.1:0-3521 GCA_964582215.1 uncultured Frigidibacter sp. | reverse complement strand
CCGGGGGCGGGTGCTCGTCGACTCCAAGACAGTCGCAGAGGGCGACCCGAAGAGCATCAACAGCGCCAGGACGCTCGCGCTCCCAACCCACTACGTCAGCAGCCTGAAGGAGATGCGCAGTCGCCACGCCCAGCTCGTTGGCCTGGCCCACGTCAGCTCGGGTTACCTGGCAATCAACGAGTTGGGCAATCCCTTGCGCCCGGAGCGCTACTCCGACCACTGGAAGCGGCTCTGTCAGAAGGCCGGGGTACGGGTCCTCACGCTGCATGAGGCCCGGCACACGAGTGTGTCGCTGCTGCGAGCCAAGGGCATACCGGACCAGATCATCGCCGCGTTCCATGGTCACGACGAGCAGACGATGCGCAGGACGTACAGCCACCTCCAGCCAGAGGACCTTCGCCGGGCAGCAGAGGCGTTGTGATGTACCGCCGTCCCAACCACCTCATGGCTCAGCCCAGGTGCATAGCGGCCTGGTCGATAGAGCTCTGCAGGGTATTGACCCGTCCAGCGTCGACCGTCACGTCCCGGAGGCCTGGCCGCTAGCGCGAAGCATGTCGTGGCCCGCTTGAGAGGGGATCCGCCTTTCAGCCAGGGCCCAACATGGGTCGGGAAGGTCAGGACCCCGCAGGTCGCCTACGACTATGCGCGTCAGCCCCACAACAACGAGGCCGACGCACGATGTAGGTCTATAGGCTCAGGGTCTAGGGGACGTGGGACGTGCCCACGCTGCTATTGCGACCGAAAGGGGTCCGTCGTGGCTGTCGACTCTGGGTTCGCCGAGCTCGAGGGCCTTATCGGACTTGAGGCAGATGCCGCCGATCGCGATCTCAACCGCAATGAGGCGCAAACCCGCTTTGACGTGATAGACGCGGTCCTTCGAGACATCTTGGAGTGGCCAAGCCGCTCAATCCGAGTTGAGAGGCACTCAACGGAGGGCTACACCGACTACGAACTGCAGGAAGTCGGGACACTCGCAATAGTGGAGGCCAAACGGGAAGGCGTCAGTTTCGTGCTGCCCGTTGAAGCGCCTAGCGGCCGGTGCGACATCGCACCACTGCTCGCTGATCGCGCCAACGCGGCGCTACGGGCGGCAATGGGGCAAGTGATGCGATACGCAGGAAACCGCGGCGTAGCCCCGTGCGTGGTCACAAATGGCCACCAGTGGGTCGTATTCCTCGGTAGTCGCAACGACGGAGTTCCACCACTCCATGGAAAAGCCCTCATCTACCCCTCTCTGAACGCGCTTCGCGAGAACTTTGTAACGTTCTACAATGCGCTTTCGCCGGCAGGCCTCCGCGCCAAGTACCTCTTCTCAGAGCTCAGCTTGGGCACTGCAGCACCGGCGGCTCCGTTGGCGGCATCGCTGCCCCTGTATCCCGGTACGAAGCGGCGGAACCGAATGCAGTCCAACCTGCAAATCATGGGCGAGGTAATGCTGGAAGACATGCCGCAGGAGGAGGCGTACAGCGACCTGTTCCTGCAAGAGTGCTACGCGAGTAGTGGCGCGCTTTCATCTTACGCTGAGATCTCCCGCGAACTACTCACCAGTCGAAGTGCGGCCATGCTGCGAGATCTAGGGGCAATTGAAGAGCCGGCCGCGACAAAGAGGGGGCCCAACCCTGCGCTATCGGACGAGGCGTTGTCAGCTGCCGCCTCGCATCGCCCGATTGTCCTCCTTGGCGGGGTGGGAGCGGGGAAGAGCACCTTCATCCAGCATTTGGTGCGCGTCGATGCTCGTCCGGTCTTCGATGACGCAATTGCGCTAACCATTGACTACGGTACAGGGGCGACATTCAGCAGCCCGAGTGAGTTCGCGATCGAACGAATCCGCGACATTCTACTTGAGGACTATGAGATAGATGTTGATGACGCCGCGTTCGTGGAAGACATCTACAGGCGGGACCTGGAGCGCTTCGATAGGAGCGTTGATGGCCGGCTGAGGGAAGTAGACGAGAAGGCATACGCACTCCGTCGCATCGAGTACCTCAGGGGCCTAGTAGAGAATCGAAGTAGTCACCTGAGGCGCTCGATAGCACGGATCACTCGGACGCGAAGACGCCAGGTCGTCGTTTTTCTCGACAACGTGGATCAGCGCGACCATGACGATCAGAACCGAGTCTTCCTCGCGGCGAACGAACTGGCTTCCTCATGGGATGCAACCGTGTTCGTGACCCTTCGACCGGAGACCTACTACGAATCGCAACGGTCTGGCGCGATTTCCGGCTACCACCCTCGAGTCTTCTCTATTGCCCCACCTCGAACCGATGTCATGCTTCAGAAGCGCGTCGGTTTTGCCCTTCGCGTCTTGGACACGGGCGGCGATGTTCGGACTTCTGGCGCCGGACTCACCCTTGAGAGTGAGAACCTGGAGCTCTTCCTTCGGGTCCTTGATCACAATCTGTCCAATAACAGGGATTTGATTGCCCTTATCGATAATCTCGCCGGCGGTAACATGCGCCGGGCCTTGTCCTTTGTGACTCAGTTCATTGGGAGTGGCCATGTGGACACCGAGAAGATCGTGGCCGTCGAGAGGCGCACGCCCGGCAGATATCATATCCCGATCCACGAGTTCCTTCGATCGTTGATCTATGGCGAGAATGAATACTACGACCCGCACACCTCGCCCGTCGCAAACCTCTTCTCTGTAGACAGACCAGACACTCGGAATCATTTCCTGCTGCCGCTCGCTCTTGATTACGTACTCTCCCGAGGGGAAGCAAGAGACACCGCCGGATACGTCGAAGTCGCGGAGGCCTATAGGCACCTCCAAGGGCTCGGCTACTCGCTCGAGGCTGTGAGCTTCGCGCTCAACTACCTTGGACGCTTTCGATTGATTGAGGCTCCGCTTTCGGATTTCGACGTGGCGTTCGTGGATCGGGCACGCATCACGACCGTTGGCGCCTACACCCTGAGACAACTCCTAAGCATGTTCACGTATTGCGACGCAGTTCTGGTAGATGTCCCGATCATGGACCCGGAGGTGCGCGACGCCATCGGGGACGTTCACACCATCGCAGACCGCCTACAGCGAGTCTCTGCTTTCCAGCGCTACCTGGACGCAAGTTGGGATGAGGCGGGCTTGAAGGGCTCCTCTTGGTCATGGCCTTCCGTGTCGGCGCGCCTTGCGGACGACGTGGCGGCCATTCGCGGCCGGGCGGGCCCATCGGTGCAGGACAAGTGATCCGATGGGGGATCTCGCGCTCCTCTTGGATACTCCGAGGGACCCTTCATGGTTGGGTGGCCAGCGCCCAGGCCCGCCTCCGCACTCCCAGTTCCCTTCGGCTGTGACCGTCAAGCACAGGACCATGAGAGGACGACCGGCCAAGGCACTTGGGCCAACTGAACCATTCGCGGCTGGCGTTCGTCGGCGTTCCTCGGCGGCGTTCCTCGGAGGCCTCCTCAGGGCACATGTGACCAATCCGTGACCAGAGCCGGGAACTACAGCCCCAAGGGGAACCAAACTGCCCCCTGACCTGCGACGATACAGAGCCGACGCCCGGACTCGAACCGGGAACCACCTG
>CAZORV010000240.1:0-3550 GCA_964582215.1 uncultured Frigidibacter sp. | reverse complement strand
CAGCCGGGGCGGCAGCGTCGGCAGCCGGGGCGGCAGCGTCGGCAGCCGGGGCGGCGGCGTCAGCGGCCGGGGCGGCGGCGTCGGCAGCCGGGGCAGCGGCGTCAGCAGCCGGGGCGGCGGCATCGGCAGCCGGGGCAGCGGCGTCAGCGGCCGGGGCGGCGGCGTCGGCCGCCGCGGCGGCGGCGTCAGCGGCCGGAGCAGCAGCGTCAGCGGCCGGGGCGGCGGCATCGGCGGCCGGGGCGGCCTCGTCAGCCGTCACTTGCTGACCGCTGTAGTACCAATAGCCGCCCGCCGCCAGAATTGCGACGATCAGCGCGATGATAACGTTTCTGTTCATCCTGGAATCCTTCCCGTTAGCACGCGCCAAAGCTGGTTTCACCGATTGCGCGTTCAGCGCCCCTATGACAGAAAAACGCCGCAATGCAAAGAATTTTGGCAGTGACACATCGGCCGGCCCGGCCAGATTACGGGTTGAAAGGCGCCGCAGTCACGTCTATTTTCGCGCCCGACCTCACAGGCAGCCACAAAAGGAACGCCACCATAGCCCGCAGACCGCACAACGCCCCGCCGCAACGTGAAACGGGACCTCGCGTCAATGAACGTATCCGTGCCCCGGAAATCCGCCTGATCGGGGCGGAGGGCGAGAATGTCGGGGTGGTGACGCCCCTGCGCGCCATGCAGCTGGCCGAGGAGGCCGGGCTCGACCTGGTCGAGATCTCGCCCAATGCCGAGCCGCCGGTCTGCAAGATCATGGATTTCGGCAAGTACAAGTACGAGAACCAGAAGCGCGAGGCCGAAGCCCGCAAGAAGCAGCACATCATCGAGATCAAGGAAATCAAGTTCCGTCCCGGGACCGATACCCATGATTATGACGTCAAGATGCGCTCGGTGCTGAAGTTTCTGGCCGAGGGCGACAAGGTCAAGGTCACCTTGCGCTTTCGCGGCCGCGAGATGGCCCACCAGGACCTGGGGCTTGAGCTTCTGAACCGCGTGGCGGCCGACGTGACCGAGACCGGCAAGATCGAACAGATGCCGAAGCTTGAGGGCAAGCAGATGGTGATGATGATCTCGCCGAAGTAACCGCCGGCGATTGCGACGCATCAGGGGGCCGGTGGCCCCCTTTTCCTTGCCTCATCATTCATCCGAACGGTTGACTGATACGGCCGCCCCTGATAATTCCACCATATGGTTGAACGAATCGACGCCCAGCTGACCGAGATATTCAAGGCGGCCTCTGACCCGACGCGGCGCGCAATTCTGACGCTTCTTGCCCAGAACGGCCCGACCCGCGTGACCGAAATCGCCGCCCGGTTCGACACAAGCCTCAACGCCGTGTCGAAACATATCAAGGTTCTGGAGGGGGCCGGTCTGGTCAGCCGCCGCACGCTCTGGCGCGAGCATCTGATCGAGGTCGAGATGGCGCCCCTCGCCCGCATCGACCAATGGTTCAGCGGCCTGCGCTCGATCTGGGACCTGCGGCTTGAGGCCCTTGCAACGCTGCTAGCGGAGGAGACATCCGATGAATGACCTGACCATGACCGTCCAAAAGCTGATCCCGGCCCCGGCCCGACGCATTTACGAGGCCTGGCTGAACCCCGACATGATGCGACGTTTCCTGTTTGCGGGCCAGGACGTGCGCGTCTCGCTGGCCGAGACCGATCCGCGGGTCGGCGGTCACTACAAGCTGGTGATGAGCACGGACGACAAGGACATCCCCCATACCGGGGTCTATCTCGAACTTGTCCCCCATTCCCGCATCGCCTTCACCTGGGAATCGTCCCATTCGGTCGAGGGCAGCACGGTCACGCTGGACCTGACGCCCGAGGGTGACGGAACCCTTGTCACCCTCACCCATGTCCGCTTCGCCTCGCCCGAGATGGTCGAAGCCCACCGCGGCGGCTGGAGCTTCATCCTGGAGAATCTGAGCCGGGTGGCTGTCTGAGCCGGGGCGCGAGCGCAGTCGAAACATCCATGGCCGACCGAAGGGCCCCCGCAAGGGGCCTTTCCTTTTGCGATCCGATCGGGTGAACTCGGCCAGCCCCGAACCGCCCGGCGGACGAACATGCGCCCCGAACTTCTGAACAGTGTACGCGACTATGGTTGGGCCACGTTTCGCGCCGATGGTCTGGCCGGGCTGACCGTGGCCATGGTCGCCCTGCCGCTGAGCCTTGCCATCGCCATTGCCTCGGGCGCGGCGCCGGGCGCGGGCCTTGCCACCGCGATCATCGGCGGGCTGCTGATTTCGGCGCTTGGCGGCAGCGCCGTCCAGATCGGCGGGCCGACCGGCGCCTTCATCGTCGTGGTGTTCGGCGTCATTGCCAGCCACGGCTATGACGGGCTGCTGACGGCGACGTTCATGGCCGGTCTGATCCTGATCGCGGCGGGCCTTCTGCGCGCCGGAAGCCTGATCCAGTTCGTGCCCGAGCCGGTCATCAACGGATTCACCATCGGCATTGCCGCGATCATCGCGACCAGTCAGCTTGGCGATTTTTTCGGCCTCGGGGTCGACCGGCTTCCGGCTGGTTTTCCGGAAAAGCTGCCGGTGCTGTGGGCGGCGCGCGGTCAGGGCAGCCTCAGTGCCGGCCTGACCGGCCTGTCGACCATCGCCCTGATCGTCGGGCTGCGGCGGTTCCGGCCGGGCTGGCCGGGGCTGATCCTGGCGATCGGCCTGACATCCGGGGTCGTCGCCATGTTTCATCTGCCGGTCGCGACCCTGTCCTCGCGGTTCGGCGCATTGCCGTCCGGCCTGCCCGCGCCGCATCTGCCGGACCTGTCGCCCGCGCGGCTGCGCGACCTTTTCCCCTCGGCGCTGGTCATCGCCTTTCTGGCGGGTGTGGAATCGCTTCTTTCGGCGATGGTCGCCGACCGGATGCACGACAGCCGTCACCGGCCGAATGCCGAGCTGCTGGCGCAGGGCTGGGCCAACCTTGCCGCGCCGCTGTTCGGCGGCCTGCCCGCCACCGGCGCCATCGCCCGCACCGCCACCAATATCCGCGCCGGCGCCCGGACGCCGGTGGCTGGGATCGTCCATGCGCTTGCGCTTCTGGCCTTCGCCCTGGTCGCGGCGCCGCTGGCAGGCTATCTCGCGATGCCCGCCCTGGCGGCTGTCCTGCTGCTGACCGCCTGGAACATGAGCGAGCCGCGTCACTGGCCGCAGTATCTGCGGTTGCGCGCGGCCGACCGGCTGTTGCTGATGCTGACGATGGTCCTGACTTTGTTCGTCGACCTGACGGTGGCCATCGCCGTCGGCGTGGCACTTGGCCTTGCCATCCGGCTGCGAAGGCGCAATGTGCCGCCCGCCCGATGGGATGTGCCCGAGCGCTGATCGGCCGAGATGAGCCGGATGCGGTACGGCAGCGTCAAAGGCCCCTGCCGAGTGAGGCGGTTCAGTCACATTCCCCAACACCGGGTTGAGCGGAAAAGGCCGATCTTCCAGTGGAAGAGCGGCCCCGCTCATGCGGGAACGGTTTCCCGGGACCGCCTCAGCGCGCACCAACAGAGGGCAGTGCCTGCCCCGGGCGGCGCGGAGCGCCAGCCCCCCGCAGGGGCA
>CAZORV010000239.1:0-3587 GCA_964582215.1 uncultured Frigidibacter sp. | reverse complement strand
CAACCCGGCGTCGGGGGAGGGGACCGCGACGCCTTATTCGGCAGGGGCAGGTGACCCTGCCGTCGCGCACCATTCCGGCCCACCGCGCCCGGCGGCAGAATGCCCCCAGCGCAGGTGCTGCCCCTGTCGTGTGTGTCGGGGGGGGCCGCGGCGGTGCTTTCGGTTGAGCGGGGCCGCTCTTTCATTGCAAGATCGCCGGTTCCGGCCCAGCCCGACCTGTCGGTCCGTCCGGCGGCGGGAATGGCGTTGCGGCAGGTGATCGGCTTGCCGGGCGGCGTGGGATACAGCCGGGCTACCGCGCGGGCCGACCGATCAGGGCGAGGCCGCTGGCGACGATGATGGCGCTGCCGAGAAGCGTCAGCCCGTCGGGGCGTTCGCCAAAGACCATGGTGCCGATCGCCAGCGCGAACAGCAGGCGCGAATAGCGGAAGGGCGCGACGACCGAAATTTCGCCGCTGCGCATGGCGATCATCAGCGCGGCATAGGCGAGGGCGCCAAAGCCCGCGGACGCCCCGAGATACAGGCAGGTGAGGGGCTGCGGCCAGCCGCCGCCGCCACCGGCGGCCGGCAGCACGGCGCCTGCCAGTGTCAGCATGGAAAAGCCGAGGGTGCCAAGCTGGGCCGTGGTCATGGTCAGCGGGCTGGCGCGGGTGATGAGGTCGCGGCCGGCAAAACCGAGCGTGCCGAGGACGGCGAAGACCGAGGCCGGGGCAAAGCCCGCGAGGCCGGGGCGGATGATCATCAGGACGCCGGCGAAACCCGCGGCAATGGCCAGCCAGCGCCGGGCAGAGACCGTCTCGCCGAAGAAGAGGACCGCGCCGAGCGCCACGACCAGCGGCGTCGCCTGCAGGATCGCCGAGGCGCTGGAGATCGGGGTGAGGGTGATGGCAAGCGCGAAGAAGAGCCGCCCGCCAACCTCTGAGACCGAGCGCAGAAGCATCAGCGGCCGGGTGACGGAGGGGTGGAACGGCGGCTGGCCGCCGGCGCGGGCCCAGAGGGCGAACAGGCCAAGGCCGAGGAGGCCGCTGATGGTCAGAACCTCGCCGGTCGGCAGGTCGCGGGCGGCGGCCTTGATCGCCATATCCTCGACCGCGAAGCCGGCCATGGCCAGCAGCATCGCCAGGGCGCCGCGCCGGTTGGCGGCGAATGAGGAGGGGCGATGCATCGCGGGCTTTCCGGGCAAGGTTCCCCCGCGCGTCGGGGAGGGAAAAGAGGGGGAGGCCCCGGCGCGGGGGCCGGGGCGGCTTCGGGACGGGCGTGGTCGCGTCAGGCGGCTTTGGTTGCCGGGCTGAAGCGGCCGTAGAAACTGTCGCCCTTGCTTGCCATGTCGCGCAAAAGCGCCGGTGCGGCAAAGCGGGCGCCATGGGCCTTTTGCAGGCCGTCGCACAGCTCGACCGCCCGCGCCGCCCCGATCATGTCGAGCCAGCCGAACGGCCCGCCCGACCAGGGGCAGAAGCCCCAGCCGAGGATCGCCCCCACATCGCCTTCGCGGATGTCGGTCAGAACCCCTTCTTCCAGCGCCCGGACCGCCTCGAGCACCTGGGCGAACAGCATCCGGTGCTGCACCTGTGCGAGGTCGGGCTGGGTGCCCGCCACCGGCCAGGCGGCGGCAAGACCGTCCCAAAGGCCGGTGCGCTCGCCCTTGTCGTCATAGGCATAGAACCCGGCCTTCGCCTTGCGGCCGAGGCGGCCCTGATCGGCCATGGCGAACAGAACCTTGTCGACCGCCCCGTCGGGATAGGCGTCGCCGATCGCCGCGCGGGTCGCCCGGGCGATCCTGACGCCAAGATCAATCGAAGTCTCGTCGACCAGCTGCAAAGGCCCGAGCGGCAGGCCGAGCAGCTTTGCCGCATTCTCGATCAGCGCCGGTTCCACCCCTTCGGCGACCATGCGGATGCCTTCGTTGATATAGGGAATGATGCAGCGGTTGGCGTAGAAGAACCGCGCATCATTGACGACGATCGGCGTCTTGCGGATCGCCCGGACGAAGTCGAGCGCCTTGGCCACCGCCAGATCGCCGGTCTCGCGGCCCCGGATGATCTCGACCAGCATCATCTTGTCGACCGGGCTGAAGAAATGGATGCCGATGAACTGGCCGGGGCGGGTCGATGCCCGGGCCAGATCCGAGATCGGCAGGGTCGAGGTGTTGGTGGCGAAGATCGCCTCGGCGCCGAGGACGGCTTCGGCGCGGGCGGTGACCTCGGCCTTGACCTTGGGATCCTCGAACACCGCCTCGACCACCAGATCAACGCCCTTGAGCGCCGCATAGTCGGTGGTGGCGGTGATCCGGGCCAGAACGTCGGCCTTTTTCGCGGCCGTGACCTTGCCGCGCTTCATCCCCTTGTCGAGAAGCGCTTCGGAATGGGCGCGGCCACGGTCGGCGGCCTCCTGGGTGGCGTCGATCAGCACCACCTCGATCCCGGCGTTGGCCGCGACATAGGCGATGCCCGCCCCCATCATCCCTGCGCCAAGGACGCCGAGCCGCTTGACGGTCTGGTCGGCGACCTTCGGGCGGTTCGCACCTTTTTCCAGCGCCTCCTTGTTGATGAAAAGGCTGCGGATCATCGCGGATGAGGACGGGTTCATCAGCACATGGGTGAACCAGCGCGCCTCGATCCGGATCGCGGTGTCGAAGGGGACAAGCGCGCCTTCATAGACGGCCGAAAGAAGCGCCTTGGCCGCCGGATAGACGCCCATCGTCTTGCCGTTGACCATCGCCGAGGCGCCGACGAAATTCATGAAGCCCGCCGGTTGGTAGGGTGCGCCGCCGGGGAGTTTGTAGCCCTTGACGTCCCAGGGCTTGACCATGTCGGCGGGCCCCGCAGTCAGCACCCATTCGCGGGCGCGCGCCAGAAGCTGGTCGGGGGCCACGACCTCGTCGATGAGTCCGGCGGCGCGGGCGGCAGCGGGGTCGGAGAGCTTGCCTTCCAGCAGGAAGGGCGCGGCCATGATCGGCCCGAGCTTGCGGACCAGCCGCGTGGTGCCGCCGGCGCCGGGGAAGATGCCGACGAGGATCTCGGGCAGGCCGATGCGGGCGCGCGGGTTGTCGGCGGCGATGATCCGGTGGCAGGAGAGCGGGATTTCAAGGCCGATGCCGAGGGCGGTGCCGGGCAGGGCGGCGACGACCGGCTTGCCACCGGCGCCGGTCTTCAGGTCGCGGCCCATCAGCTCGATCTTGCGTTCCAGCCGGTGGAAGGCCATGATCCCGTCGAAGAGGCCGCGCGCCGGGTCATCGCCGGCGCTGTCCTTCATCCGCGCGATGATGTTGAGGTCCATCCCCCCGGCGAAGTCCTTCTTGCCCGAGGTCAGGATCACGCCCTTGATGGCGGGGTCGGCAATGGCGCGGTCGATCAGCGCCTCGAGGTCGGCGGCGGCCTCGAGGTTGAGGACGTTCATCGACTTGCCGGGCACATCCCAGGTGATGGTGGCGACGCCCTGGGCATCGGTGGCGAGGGTAAAATCAGTCATCGGTCTTCCCCTTGTTCGGGCCCTTGTCCGGGGCCTGGTTCGGGCCCTGGTTCGGGCGGCGCGGGGGGGGGGGGGGGGGGCCCCCCCCCCCCCCCCCCAAAAAAAAAAAAAAAAAAAAA
>CAZORV010000238.1:0-3598 GCA_964582215.1 uncultured Frigidibacter sp. | reverse complement strand
GCAGGCGCTGCCCGGTCGCTTTGGGCGACCGGGCGGTGCGCGTGGGACCGGCGCGTGACGGCAGGGTCACGCGCCCCTGCCGACTGGGGCGCCTCGCCCCCTCCACCAACGCCGGGCCGAGCGCGACAGACCGATCTTCCGGTGGAAGAGCGGCCCCGCTCATGTGGGAACGTTTCCCCGGGGACCGCCTCAACACGCACCGACAGAGGGCAGCACCTGCCCCGGATGGCGCGAAGCGCCAGCCCCCGGGAGGGGCAGGCGCTGCCCGGGGGCTTTGGGCGACCGGGCAGTGTGGGTGGAAGCGGCGTGTGGCGGCAGGGGCGATGGCCCCTGCCGGGCGAGGCAGGGCAGGGTCGGCAGGTCAGGGCGGGATCGTTCAGTTGCGGCAGGGGGCGGATGACCCCGGCCTGTGGCGGCAAGGCGTCTTTCAGACCTCGTCGCCGCTGGCCGCAGGCCCCGGCCGGGCCGCACGCTGCCGCTCCCGCCAGAGGGTGAAGAGGCCCGCACCGACCACGACGACCGCACCGATCACCACATTCATCCGCAGCTTTTCGTGAAAGACCGTGACCCCGAGGATCGCGATGAACACCAGTTGCAGATAGGCAAAGGGCTGGACCACCGACGCCTCGGCCAGTTCCAGCGCCCGGATCATCATGAAATGCGCCGTCATCGAAGTGCAGCACAAAAGCGCCATCCAGAGCCAGTCGTGACCCGTCATCGGCGTCCAGTGGGCCAGACCCGGCGGCGTCATCACCACGGCGCCGACGATCCCCGCCCAAAGGAAACTGACCGCCGCCCGGTCGCCGCGCGCCACAAAGCGGGTCAGAAGACCGTAAAGCGCGAACATGAAGGCCGACAGCAAGGGAATCAGCGCCTCGGGCGAAAACACCCGGAAGCCCGGCTGCAGAACGATCAGCACACCGGCAAAGCCGATGCCGATCGCGAGCCAGCGCCGCCAGCCGACATGTTCACCCAGAACCGGGCCGGAAAGCGCCGCCACCAGCAGCGGATAGCAGGTGAAAACCGCATGGCTTTCGACCAGCCCGAGGCGAACGAAAGCCACGACCATCACGCAGATCTCGGCCGCCAGCAACACCCCCCGTGCGAGCTGCTGGACCGGATAGCGGCTGACAAAGGCCGCCCGTATGCCCCCCGGCTGACGCGCGGCCAGCATCAGGACAAAGGCCGAAAACGCCCAGAACCGGATCATCACGATCATATAGACGCTGTAGCTGGCGCCGAGATGCCGCGAGATTCCGTCCTGAAGCGAGAATATCAGGCTGGTCAGCGTCATAAGAAGGATGCCGCGCCGGGTGTTCTGTTCGGTCATGCGCCGCCCGCCTTCAAACCCGGGCCGTCGCCCAGACGACCGACCGACATGTGACGCTTGCGCCCGAAGCCCGGCTGTCGCGCGACCTCGAACCCGGCGGCGGCCAGCGCGCGCCGGACGAAACCTGCGGCGGTGTAGGTGGCGAAACTGCCGCCGGGCGCGGTATGGGCCGCCACCGCCCGCAACAGGGCCTCGCCCCACAACTCGGGGTTCCGGGCGGGCGAAAACCCGTCAAGAAACCAGGCGTCGGCCCGGCCAGCCCAGACCGGCAGGCTGAGGCGCGCGTCGCCCGGCACCACTTCGACCACGACGGGGCCCAGCGCGAACCGCCGCGCGCCCTGCGCCCATGGGGCGATCAGCTGTCCGGCCACCCCGGCCAGTTCGGGAAAGGCCGCCAGCGCCCGTGCCATATCGGCGGCGGGCATCGGAAAGGCCTCGAACGACGTATAGTGAAGCCTGCCCGCGACGCCCGACGCCTGCCAGAGGATCGCGGTCGCCAGAAGGTTCAGCCCGGTGCCGAACCCCAGTTCGGCAATGTGAAAGCCGTCGCGAAAGCGCCCGGGCAGGCCGTTCCCGGCCAGAAACACATGGCGCGTCTCGGCCAGCCCGCCCTGAAGCGAGAAGTAGGGGTCGTCGAACAGCCCCGACACCGGCACCCCGTCCGCGTTCCACCCGACCTGTTCCTGCTGGTCCTGCGCCATCGCCCCTGCCCTGACCCGCGCCACCGGGGCCTGCGCCGCGACCATGGCGCCAGACGCGGGGAATGGCAACCGGCGGGGCGGCGGGCTATGACGGGCCCGGTCGCACCCGGGGGTCGGGGGTCGGATGGCGGAGGATCGGATGGCGGAGGTGACAGTCAGGGGCGGCGGCATCTTCGGCCTGTCGATCGCCTATGAATGCGCGCGGCGCGGTGCGCGGGTGCGGCTGGTGGAACGGGACCGGATCGGTGCCGGGGCATCCGGCGGGCTGGTCGGCGCGCTGGCGCCGCATGTGCCCGAACAGTGGAATGCGAAAAAGCAGTTTCAGCTGGACAGCCTGCTGATGGCGGAACGCTTCTGGGCGGGCGTCGCGGCGCTGTCCGGGTGCGATCCTCTCTACGCCCGGACGGGCCGGCTTCAGCCGCTGGCCGATCAGGCGGCGGTCGATCAGGCGCGGCAGCGGGCCGTCGGGGCGGCGACCCATTGGCAGGGCCGCGCGGACTGGGCGGTGGTCGAGGGCGCCGGTCCCTGGGGGGCCGAAAGCCCGACCGGCCTTTGGGTCTTTGACAGCCTGACCGCGCGCCTGCACCCCCGGCGGGCCTGCATGGCGCTGGCCGCCGCGATCCGCGCCCTTGGCGGCGATGTCGTGGAAGGCGCCGGTCCGCAGGACCATACGGCGACCGGTCCGCAGGACCATGCGGCGACCGGCCCGCTGGACCATCCGGCGACCGGGCCGGTGATCTGGGCGACCGGCCATCAGGGCCTGACGGATCTTGGCCATGCGCTGGGCCGGCCAGTCGGCAACGGGGTCAAGGGACAGGCGGCCCTCCTCGCGTTCGCGGCGGCGGACCGGCCGCAGCTGTTCATCGACGGGCTGCATCTGGTGCCGCATGGCGACGGGACCCTTGCCGTCGGCTCGACCTCGGAACGCGACTGGAACCGGGCCGATGCGACCGACGAAGGGCTTGAGGCGCTGGTCGCCCGCGCCCGCGCCGCCGTTCCGGCCCTTTGGGACGCGCCGGTGATCGACCGTTGGGCGGGCCTGCGCCCCCGCGCCATCAGCCGGGCGCCGGTTCTGGACGTCTGGCCGGACCGGCCCGGACATTTCATCGCCAACGGCGGCTTCAAGATCGGTTTCGGCATGGCGCCGATGGTCGCCAGCACCATGGCCGATCTGGTGCTTGACGGCCAGGACCGCGTCCCTTCGGGCTTTCGCCTCGGCCAGACCGGCGCCTGAGGCGGACGTGACGCGGGGGGAGCTTGACCGAATGGTCAGGATTCTCGGACGGGGGCAGGGGGACCGCGCCGCCTCATCCGGCGGGGGACGTGGCAATGCCGCTGCAGTCGGCGGGGGCCCCTGACCCTGCCGTCCCGCACCGATCCCGCCCACACCGCCCGGTCGCCCAATGCGACCGGGCAGCGCCTGCCCCTCCCCGGGGCTGGCGCTTCGCGCCGCCCGGGGCAGGCTCTGCCCTTTGTCGGTGCGTGTTGAGGCGGTCCCCGGACACGTTCCCACATGAGCGGGGCCGCTCTTCCACCGGAAGATCGGCTTGTCCCGCTCAGCCCGGCG
>CAZORV010000237.1:0-3664 GCA_964582215.1 uncultured Frigidibacter sp. | reverse complement strand
CGCCCGGCCTTTACGGCGGCGGCTTCGGCGCCGCCGGCATGCGCGCCCCCGCGCCCGGCGGGATCGAGGATCGCGCCACAAGGGCCGACGTCTACAACTCGCCCGGCTGGCGGCGCCTGCAGGACCGCGCCCAGACCCGCCCCCTTTCGCAGCCCCGCGAGGCCCGCCACCAGATCATCGACCTTGACGCCGTCGCGGCCTTCACCCAGGGCGAAAGGGTGTTTCACAGGAAATTCGGCTATGGGACCGTCGAGGCGACCGAAGGCGACAAGCTCGAGATCAACTTCGACAAGGCCGGCGTCAAACATGTCGTCGCCTCGTTCGTCATGGCCGCCGACCTGACCGACGACCTCCCCTTCTGACGCCTGGGGCAAACCCGCCCCGCCGATTTTCTGTCCCTATATATCCCCGCCGGAGGCCAGGCTTTGCGCGGGCCTCGATGGCCCGCAAAAAGCCCCCCCCTTCTCCCGGGGGCACTCACCCGCGCACCCGCTCGAGCAGATGCGCGCCGATCCCCGCCACCAGCCCCCAAAAGGCCCCGCCGATCCCAAAGGCCGAAACCCCTGCCGCCGCCACGCACAATGTCACCGCCGCGGCAAACCGTGTCTCGGCCGCGCCAAAGGCTGCGCCAAGCGCCCCGGTCAGGGGCGCCACCAGCGCCAGCCCGACGATCGTCGCCACCAGAGGCGGCGGCAGCGCCGACAGCAACATCACCAGCACCGGGCCGAACAGCGCCAGCCCCAGCCAGACCGCGCCATAGGCCAGCCCGACCTTCCAGCGCTGATCCCGGTCGGGATGGACCCCCTCGTCAAGGCAGATCGCCGCGGTGATCGCCGCCATGTTGATCGTATGGGCCCCGAACAGTGCCGCCAGCGCCGACAGTCCGCCCGTCACCCCCAGCGCCGCCCGCACCGGCGGCGCATAGCCCGCCCCCTTCAGCACGGCAAAGCCGGGCAGGTTCTGCGATGCCATCGTCACGATATAAAGCGGCAGCCCAAGGCCGATCAGCCCCGCCAGCGTCCAGACCGGCGCGATCAGCACCGGCGCCGGGGCCGTCACCGGCAGCGGCGGCAAAGGCGCGCCCTGCCAGACCGCCAGCCCCAGCCCGCCGCCAAGCGCCGCCAGAACCGCAAAGGCCGGATTCCACAGCCGGACCAGCGCAAAGATCGCGATCACCGGCAGGACAAGACCCGGCAGCGTCGCTGCGGCCGGCGCCACCTTCAGGCAAAAGGGCAAAAGCACGCCCGCCAGCATCGCCCCGGCCAGTGGCCCCGGAATGGCGGCGATCAGCCGGCCCAGCGGTCCGACCAGCCCGGTCAGCAGGATCAGCCCGCCCGCCAGAACAAAGGCGCCGACCGCCTCGCCCATTGTCAGACCGTGCGACGCCGCGATCAGCGCCGCCCCCGGCGTCGACCAGGCCAGCACCACCGGCACCCGCGCCCAGGAACTCAGGCCCGCACTGCCCACCGCCTTGGCGACCGACACGGCGAAAACCCAGCTTGCCGTCTCGGTCGGGGTCGCGCCCAACGCCGCCGCTGCCGCCAGAACCAGCGTGATCGTCGATCCGTACCCGACCAGCGCGGCGACCAGTGCAGCAGAAAGCATCGACAGTCGCATTCCGGCTCCTCAAGGCTTGCCCGGGCGACGCTAGCGCATGTCCGCCCCCGACAGAAGTGTCCCCGGTCGCGTGGCCGCCCCGGCCCCCGCGCCGGGGCCTCCCGGCCAGCCCCCGCGCCGGCCGAGGTCGGACAAGGGACGTTGCCGCCTCAGTCGGCAGGGGCTCGTGACCCTGCCGTGACGCGAACGTCTCGCCCACACCGCCCGGTCGCCCAAAGCGACCGGGCAGCGCCTGCCCCTCCGGGGGGCTGGCGCTGCCCTCTGTCGGTGTCGGCGGAACCGGTCCCCGGGAAGTGTTCCCGCATGAGCGGGGCCGCTCTTCCACCGGAAGATCGGCTGCTCCCGCTCAGCCCGGCGTGGGGGAAAGTGGCCGCGCCGCCTTGGTCGGCAGGGGCCACCGACCCTGCCGCCACACGCCATTCCCGCCCACACCGCCCGGTCGCCCAAAGCGACCGGGCAGCGCCTGCCCCTGCGGGGGGCTGGCGCTTCGCGCCATCCGGGGCAGGCGCCGCCCTCTGTCGGTGTCGGCGGAACCGGTCCCCGGGGCGGCGTTCCCACATGAGCGGGGCCGCTCTTCCACCGGAAGATCGGCCTTTCCCGCTCGGCCCGGCGCTTGTGAGAAGGACTGGGGCGTCTATTCTGGCAGGGGCCCGTGACCCTGCCGTCGCGCGCCGCTTCCACCCGCGCCGCTTCCACCCGCACCGCGCCGCCCGGAACAAGCGCTGCCCTCTGTTGCTCAGGCCGGGATCGTTCTGGGCAACGTTTCCGCGTGAGCCGGGCCGCTCTTCCAGCGGAGGGTCAGCCTCTCCCGCCCGGCCCCGGCATTTGCGGGGCGGGAATGCACGGGCCCGGTCTGCAAAGGCAGACGATGCCCGCCCGCGCCGGCGGCGCAGGTCCGGGGCGCCGCCAAATCCGCGGCATTCTGATCGGGAAAAGGGGAACAGACGGCGATGGTCGTCAAGGGGAGGAGGAGACCATCGCCGCCGTTCGGCGCACCGGCGGGAGGAGGTGCCGGTGTGCTGTTCCGGGGGCCGGAGGAGGCCGGCCCGGGAAAGAAAGGTCGGCGCCCCGAGGGAGGAGGAGGGGGCGCCGCCCGTATCACCGCGGCCCGAGGGAGGAGGAAGGGCCGTCAGCGAAGGCTTGGGGTCATCTGACCCGGATTGCTGGCGGCGACAGGGAGGAGGACGTCGCCGCCGTTCCCGGCCCGGGGAGGAGGTGGGCCGAAAAGTGTTTATTTCTTGTAAGCGGCCTCATGGGCCAGGTTCGCAAAATCGGCGCGCGACAGGCCGAGGTCGGCCGCTTCGCGGTCGGACAGGGCGTTCAGCTCGCTCAGCGTCTGACGATAAAGTGCATAACGGCGACGGCCTTCGGCCAGCTCTGCAAAGAACGCCGACGCGCGGTCGGCAAGGGTCGCCTGGATGTGAAGTGCATTCGTGGTCATCATTTGCCTCGTCTCTTATCAGGGCACCTTGTCTGTGCTCTGGGCAAAAGATGGCACTCATGCTGCAACTGCACAATAGCGGGATTGATCAATGCTGCCATGCAGAAAATGCATAACTCTTCCTGACCTATTATGACGCCGGGGAAACTGCTTTATGGCTGAATTGTGACGAAAATTTAAGCTTTTCGTTAACGGCCTGTTTTTTGATCTTGCTGTGCAGCCTTTCAGCAGCCAACTGTCCAACGCATAACGGAGGATGAGATGACCCTGACTCGCGACCAGATTTATGCTGCACTTGCAAAGGTGGCGCTGCCGGACGGCGGCGATCTGGTGTCGCGCGACCTGGTCAGGGCGCTGACGATCGGCGACGGTCAGGTCAGCTTCGTGATCGAGGCGCCCAGCCCTGAACTGGCGCGCGCGCTGGAATCCGCCCGCGCAGCGGCCGAGGCGGCGGTGCGGGCACTTGGTGCCGGGCGCGTCTCGGCGGTGCTGACGGCGCACGGCCCGGCGGTCAGACCCGCGCCCCCCAGCCTGAAGATCGGCGGCCACCCGACGCCGCAGGCCGGGCCGCAGGACGTGCCCGGCATCGCCCGTATCCTGGCCATC
>CAZORV010000236.1:0-3682 GCA_964582215.1 uncultured Frigidibacter sp. | reverse complement strand
TCGCCCCAAGCGACCGGGCAGCGCCTGCCCCTCCGGGGGGCTGGCGCTTCGCGCCGCCCGGGGCAGGCACCGTCCTCTGTCGGTGCGTGTTGAGGCGGTCCCGGGGAAGCGTTCCCACATGAGCGGGGCCGGTCTTCCACTGGAAGACCGGCTTGTCCCGCTCAGCCCGGCACTCGCCGAAGGGATCGCGCCGCCTTTGTCGGCAGGGGCCATCGCCCCTGCCGCCGCGGACCGGTCCCACCCACACCGCCCGGTCGCCCAAAGCGACCGGGCAGCGCCTGCCCCTCCCGGGGGGCTGGCGCTTCGCGCCGCCCGGGGCAGGTGCTGCCCTCTGTTGGTGTAGGCTGAGGCGGTCGCGGGGCGGCGTTTCGGCATGAGCGGGGCCGCTCTTCCACTGGAAGTTCAGCCTTTTCCGCTCAACCCGGCGTGGTCACAAGTGCGGGCGACGTCGGCCGTTCATCCCGGCGCCGGGGACGGGACCGGCAGCCCCCGGGCCGGGTCATCAGCAGGCCGGTCAGAGCTGTGACACCAGCAGCTTGTCGATGCGGAACCCGTCAAGGTCGATCACCTCGATCTCGATCGACTCGACCCGCAGCCGTTCGCCAAGCTTGGGGATATGGCCCAGCTGGTCCAGCACCAGCCCGGCGACCGTCTCGTAATCGCGGTCCTCGCCCAGCTTCAGCCCCAGCCGGTCGGCAAATTCGTCGGCCGCCATCGACCCCGACACCAGGAAACTGCCATCCTCGCGGACCTGCATGTCGGGCTCGTCCTCGCCGGGGCTGTCGAACGAACCGGTGATGCCTTCCAGCACATCCATCGGCGTGATGATGCCTTCGAAATGGCCGTACTCGTCAAAGACCAGCACCATGTTGACTGGACTTTCGCGAAGTTTCTCAATGACTTGCGTGGCGTCCGCAATGTCGATGACGATCGGCACCTCGCGCACCAGCTTGCGCAGGTCGACCGAGGCGCTTCTGGCCATCAGAAGGTCGCGCACCGGGATGACGCCGATGATCGCATCCGGCCCGCCCTCGGTCGCGGGCAGCAAAGCCTTGCCGGTTTCGCGCGCGAGTTTCAGCGCGACGGCGGGGCCTGCCGTGATGTCCAGCACCTCGACATCGGTGCGCGGCGTCATCAGCGTCCGCGCCGTCCGGTCGGCCAGCCGCATGACGCCGGCGATCATCTCGCGTTCGTCCGACGAAAGAACCCCGGCGGTCTCGGCCTCGGCGATGGTCAGCTTGACCTCTTCGTCGGTCATCTCTTCGCCCGATGCGCCGTTCTGGCCCAGCAGGAACAGGACGGCACGGCCGGAAATGTCAAGGAATGACACCATCGGCGTCGTCATCACCGCCAGAACCCGCATCGCCGGGGCCATCCGGACCGCGACGCCTTCGGGGTTTTTCAGGGCAATCTGCTTGGGTACAAGCTCGCCGATGATCAGCGACAGATAGGTGATCCCCGCCACCACCGATCCCACCCCGATCGTATGGGCCCACCAGTCGGAAAAGCCCGAGGCGAGAAGCGTCTCGGTCAGCCGCAGGCCCAGGGTCGCGCCCGAAATGGCCCCAGACAGGACGCCGACCAGCGTGATGCCCGCCTGCACCGCCGACAGGAACCGCCCGGGATGTTCCTGCAGCGCCAGCGCCGTTGTGGCGCCGCTCCGCCCCTGTTCGGCCATGACCTTCAGCCGCGTCGGCCGGGCCGAGACGATGGCCAGTTCGGACATGGCAAGGACACCGTTCAGGACGGTCAGCAAGACGACGATCAGCAGTTCGGTGTACATTGGGCCTCGGCCGGTCGCTCTGACCCGCGACTATAGGGGGAAGGGATCAGATCGAAAAGCTTGTCCCGCAACCACAGGACGAGGTGGCGTTGGGATTGTCGATGACGAAGCGCGCGCCGATCAGCTCATCGGCGAAATCAATCGTCGCATTGGCCAGAAACGGCAGCGAGGTCGCATCGACCAGAACCCGCTGGCCGTTGCCTTCCAGGACCAGATCGCCACCCGCCGGCTCGTCCAGCGTGATCTCGTACTGAAAGCCCGAGCAGCCGCCGCCGGCGACCGCGACCCGCAGCGCCCGGGCGGCATCCGCACCCGCGTTGATCTCGGCCAGGCGCTGAAAGGCGCGTTCCGTGACTTTCGGGGGAAGGGTCAGCTGCATTCTCGGGTGGCCATGTCAATTTCCGTGAACCTATCATATAGGTTGTGACGGAATTTGGAACAAGAACAGGCGAAGATGACTTTGGCCCCCTATGCCTGCCAGCCCGACCGTTCACGGGGCAGGCTTTTCCCCGAGAAGCTCTCGACCTTCCGGTCGCCGTTTCAGCGCGACCGCGACCGGATCATCCATTCCTCGGCCTTCCGGCGGCTGAAGCACAAGACCCAGGTGTTCGTCGAACATGAGGGCGACTATTACCGCACCCGGCTGACCCATACGATTGAAGTGGCGCAGGTGGCGCGGACGATCGCCGCGACGCTTGGCCTGAATGTCGAACTGGCCGAGGCGGTGGCGCTGGCCCATGACCTTGGCCATCCGCCCTTCGGCCACACCGGCGAGGATGCGCTGGCCGCGCTGATGGCGCCTTACGGCGGCTTTGACCACAATGCCCAGGCGATCCGCATCGTCACCGATCTTGAACGCCACTATGCCGATTTTGACGGGCTGAACCTGACCTGGGAAACGCTTGAGGGGATCGCCAAGCACAATGGCCCGGTGACCGGCCCGCTGCCCTATGCGCTGGCCGATTTCAACGCGAAGTATGACCTTGAGCTTCACACCCACGCGAGCGCCGAGGCGCAGGTGGCCGCCGTCGCCGATGACGTCGCCTACAATCACCATGATCTTCACGACGGTCTGCGGGCCGGGCTGTTCACCGAGGCCGACCTGATGGAACTGCCGGTCACCGGCCCGGCCTTCGCCGAGGTGGACCGGCTTTATCCCGGGCTTGACCTGTCAAGGCGGCGGCATGAGGCCCTGCGGCGGGTCTTTGGCGTGATGGTCGAGGATGTGATCTCGGTCGCCCGCACCCGGCTGCAGACCAGCCAGCCCACCTCGGCCCAGCAGATCCGCGACATGGACGGGCCGATCATCCGCTTTTCCAAGCCGCTGTTCCAGAATCTGAAGGCGATCAAGGGGTTCCTGTTCACGCGGATGTATCGGGCGCCGACGGTGGTGGTCGAACGGCGGCGGGTGACGGCGATGATCAACGAACTTTTCCCGCTGTTTCTGGACGTGCCGTCGCTGTTGCCGGCCGAATGGCAGGCCGATGTGGCGCGGGCGGGCGACAAGACGCAACTGGCGCGGACGGTGCTGGACTATGTGGCGGGGATGACCGACCGCTTCGCGATCCAGGAACATGCGCGGCTGTTTCCCGACCGGGGCTGAGGCGGGGTGAAGCGGCGCGGTGGTTTCATCGGGCCGGGGCGGTTGCGCCGGAATTTGCGAGTCTCCGTCGCTCTCTGTTGTGCCTGTTGACGCGGCCCCCCTCGGGAAACCTTCCCACGGCGAGCGGGGTCGCGCTTTCACCTGAAGATCGGATTTTCCCGCTCAGCCCGGCACTCGCTGAAGCGATCGCGCCGCCCCAGTCGGCAGGGGCCATCGCCCCTGCCGCCGCGCGCCGATCCCACCCACACCGCCCGGTCGCCCAAGGCGACCGGGCAGCGCCTGCCCCTGCGGGGGGC
>CAZORV010000235.1:0-3735 GCA_964582215.1 uncultured Frigidibacter sp. | reverse complement strand
GGCAGGCGCTGCCCGGTGGCTTTGGGCCACCGGGCGGTGTGGGTGGAATCGTTCCGCCACGGCAGGGTCACCGGCCCCTGCCGACTGGGTCGTTGCCGTCGCATACCGGACGCCAGACTGAGCGGGATAAGCCGATCTTCCAGTGGAAGAGTGGCCGCGCTCTTGCGGGAACGTCGGCAATGGACCATGTCAGCCAACACCGACAGAGGGCGGCGCCCGCCCCGGATGGCGCGAAGCGCCAGCCCCCCGCGGGGGCAGGCGCCGCCCGGCCGCTTTGGGCCACCGGGAGTTGAGAGCGGGACCCGTGCGTGACGGCAGGGTCACTTGCCCCTGCCGACCGAGGCGGTGGCGTCCCCTGCCTGTCGTCAACCTGAGCCGGGGCTGGCCCGGAGGTCCGGCGCGTTGGCCAAAGCCCCGGGGCCGCGCCTTAAAGATACCCGCGCCAGACCAGAACGCCGACGCCCAGCGCCACCGTCACCAGCGTCGCGATCGCCAGCGATCCGACCATCCCCCAAAGCAGCGTCGCCCGCCGCGCATTGGCCCCCAGGGGCGCCAGATGTCGCATGCAGACGTCATAGGCCTGCGCCGCGCGCTCGACGTCGACCTGGGCATATAGCCGCGGCACCCGCGCGGTTTCGGCGTTCACCGCCAGCACCTCGGCCGCCGCCAGCACCCGCCGCGGCAGCCGCCGCCCGGCGCGCTGCAGCTTTGCCGTCAGCCCGTCACCCCGGATCCGCATCCGCGCTTCCAAGAGCTCGGCCACGCGGTCCGCCATCTGTTGTATCGAAATCGTCATGGCACCCCTCTGGGTCCAGAATACCGCCGCATCAGGGCGCTGGAAAGAGCGGGCCGCAGTTGTTAGGAACGCCTATGCTGAACCGTATCTCAATCGGCGACGATAGCGCCCTGCCGCCCCTATTGATCGCGCACGGCCTCTTCGGCTCGGCGCGCAACTGGGGCGCCATCCAGCGCCGGATGGCCGAGGACCGCCGGGTGATTGCCGTCGACCAGCGCAATCACGGCGACAGTTTCCGCGCCGACCGCCAGACCTATGCCGACATGGCCGCCGATCTGGCGAAGGTGATCGAGGCGGAAGGGCGCCCGCTCGACCTTCTCGGCCATTCGATGGGGGGCAAGGCGGCGATGGTTCTGGCGCTGACCCGGCCCGAACTGGTGAACCGTCTGGTGGTCGCCGACATTGCCCCGGTTGCCTATGGCCATTCGCAGCTGCCGCTGGTCCGGGCGATGCAGGGGCTGGACCTTGGCGACCTGTCGTCGCGGCAAGCGGCCGACCGGCGCCTTGCGCCCGCCGTGCCCGACCCCGGCACCCGGGCCTTTCTTCTCCAGTCGCTCGACCTGAAGGCCGCGCCGCCGCGCTGGCGGCTGAACCTGCCGGTGCTGGCCGACGCCATGCCCGACATCGTCGGCTGGCCCGGCACCCCCGGCCGCTACCAGGGGCCGGCGCTGTTTCTGGCGGGTGCCCTGTCGAACTACGTCCTGCCCGCCCACCGCGAGGCGATCAAGACGCAATTCCCCAAATCGGTCCTGGCCCGCATCCCCGGCGCCGGCCACTGGCTTCATGCCGACCAGCCAAGGGCGTTCGAGGCGGCGCTCAGGGCCTTTCTGGCCTAGGGTCGAAACCTAGTCGCGCGCCCGCATCATCCGGGCGATCAGGCGGTTTTTCAGCACAACCTGATTGTAAAGCGCGCCCAGCACATGCAGGCCCAGCAACAGGATCAGCCCCATCTTCACCAGTTGATGCGCCGCCGCCGCCGTCTCGTTGCCGCCGAACCAGGCGGCCAGACCGCTGAGCGGCAAGAGGATCATCGCCAGGTACAACCCGCCATGAACGAACTGCGCCACAAGGTGCTGGAGCGGCGTCTCGCCGCCCGCAGCACCCGGCACGCCCCGCTGCCGCCGCAGCATCAGCCGCCAGAACGCAAAGGCCAGAACCAGAAGCCCCCCGAAAATATGCTGCCAGACCATCGGCCCGGCCTCCGGCTGGCCGCCATGTCCGGCCGCCCGCTGGGCGGCGTTCATCGCATCCGAAAACAGGAACTGACCAAGGATCAGCAGGGCCACCGCCCAGTGCAGCAGGATCTGTGTGGCGGAATAGCCGGCGGGGCGGGAGACTGGCATGGGACTGTCCTTTGAACTCTGGGCGTCGTGCGCACGTCGGTTCAACGTAGCCCGGCAGCCTTTCCGTCGGCAAGCGCTGTGAAAATCCGGCGTTCAGCAGTCCAGCCGGAACCGCGCTTCGCCGGTGTCGCCGGGCAGGCCGGTGACCATGCTGCCCGGCCGGACGCGGCAACCGGTGGCGTGTGCGGCGGCCTCTTCCATCAGTTGCGGGACGGCGGCACGGGCCGGGCGCGAAAGGTAGCCGAGGCGGACAACCTCGGCCAGGTTGTCCTTGCGGAACACCACGAAGTCGATGCCGCCAAGGCGGATCGGATGACGGGTCGCACCGAAGAACTGCGGGGCAGGCGAGGCGCTGCAGGCGGCAAGGCCGAAGAGAAGGATCAGGGCACGCATGACCCCAGTCTGGCGCCTCACGGTTAACGGCCGGTTAAGACGGACAGAGCCAAGGTGGAACCAACCGATCTTCCGGACGGCAGGGTGTGTGCTCGCACGCACCCCTGGCATCTCTCGCGGAACGGTGCGTGCGAGCACGCACCCTACCGTCCGGATTTACGCGGCATTAACCCCGACCGGTCAAACATCGGCCCATGCCGCAATATCGTCGCCCCGCCCTCACCGGAGCCACAGTTTTTTTCACCGTGACACTCGCCCAACGCGGGTCCGATCTGTTGCTGGCCCGCCTTGATGCGCTGCGAGAGGCCGTCCGCGTGACACGGGCCGAACGGCCGTTCGGGATCGAGGCCTGGGTTGTCCTGCCCGATCACCTGCACTGCATCTGGACCCTGCCCGCCGGCGACCGCGACTATCCGACGCGCTGGCGGCTGATCAAGGCGCGCTTTTCGATGGGGACAGAGCCCGGACGGCGCCGTACCAGCCATATCGCCCGGGCCGAACGCGGCATCTGGCAGCGCCGCTACTGGGAGCATCATTGCCGCGACGAGTCCGACTTCGCCGCGCATATGCGTTATTGCTGGTTCAACCCGGTGAAACACGGACTTGTCGGGCGGCCCGAGGACTGGGCCGCGTCATCGGTACACCACGACCCAAGATATGTGCGGTAGGGTGCGTGACTTCACGCACCATTGCGCGGGTTGCCCGTCGCGCGCGTCGGCCGGGTCGCGGTGCGTGCGAGCACGCACCCTACACCTACACCAGCTGTAGCGATGGGGCCAATTTCGCCGCGCAAATGGGCTACTCCCGGTTCAACCCGGCGACACACCGACTTGTCGGGCGGCCCGAGGACTGGGCCGCGTCATCGGTACACCACGACCCAAGATATGTGCGGTAGGGTGCGTGCTCGCACGCACCGTTGCCCGGGTTGCCCGTCGCGCGGGGGCGGTGCGTGCAAGCACGCACCCTACCCATCCATCTTCAGCGCCGAAATAAACGCCTCTTGCGGGATCTCCACTTTCCCGAACTGGCGCATCTTCTTCTTCCCGGCCTTCTGCTTGTCCAGCAGCTTGCGCTTGCGCGACGCATCCCCGCCGTAGCATTTGGCGGTCACATCCTTGCGCATGGCCGACAGGGTTTCGCGGGCGATGACCCGGCCGCCGATGGCCGCCTGGATCGGGATCTTGAACATGTGGCGGGGGATCA
>CAZORV010000234.1:0-3743 GCA_964582215.1 uncultured Frigidibacter sp. | reverse complement strand
CCCAACGTCGGGCTGAGCGGAAAAGGCTGATCTTCCAGTGGAAGAGCGGCCCCGCTCACCGGGAAAACGTTTCCCCGAGACTGCCTCAACCCGCGCCGACAGAGGGCAGAGCCTGCCCCGGATGGCGCGAAGCGCCAGCCCCCCGGGGAGGGGCAGGCGCTGCCCGGTCGCTTTGGGCGACCGGGCGGAGTGGGCGGGAATGGCGCGCGGCGGCAGGGGCGATGGCCCCTGCCGAATGGGACGCCGATGTCCTTTGCCCCAACGCCGGGCTGAGCGGAAAAGGCTGATCTTCCAGTGGAAGAGCGGCCCCGCGCACGTGGGAACGTTTCCCCGAGACCGCCTCAGCGCGCGCCGACAGAGGGCAGAGCCTGCCCCGGATGGCGCGAAGCGCCAGCCCCCCGCAGGGGCAGGCGCTGCCCGGTGGCTTTGGGCCACCGGGCGGTGTGGGTGGGGCCGGTGCGCGGCGGCGGGGCCACTTGTCCCCGCCGACTGGGGCGTCGCTGCCCCCCACGCCCCGTTCCTGTGTGAATGCCTCCCCGGGATCGCCTCGGCTTGCCCTGACGTCGGGCCGACGCTGTACCTTGACCGTTGGCGCGTCGGGGAAAGACGCCCTGACCCGCAGGTTCCTCAGATCTTCATCTTCTTGAAGATGAACTCCGGCACATGGCGGATGATCAGCATGATGTAGCGCCAGAAGAACGGCGTGTAGATGACGTTCCGCCGCCGGGTGACGGCCTTCCAGATGTCGTCGGCCACGGCGTCGGGTGTCGCCACCAGGAACATGCCGGGCAGGCCCCAGGTCATGGATGTGTCGACGAACCCGGGCTTGACCGTCACCACATGGCCGCCGGCCCGCGTCAGGCGGTTCCTCAGCCCCGAGAGATAGGTGTGGAACCCGGCCTTGGCGGCGCCATAGACATAGTTGCCGATCCGCCCCCGGTCGCCCGCCACCGATCCGACGCCGACGACCGTACCGCCGCCGCGCGCCTCCATCTCGGGGGCCAGCAGCTGCAGGAACCGGGCGGGGCCGGTGAAACTGTCGCAGACCGTGCCGTCGATCAGCGCCGGGTCGGCGTCGATTTCGGCCTGGGGCGGCATTGAGCCGACAAAGACGGCGGCGTTCAGCTCGCCCTCTTCGCCGGCGAGCCGTGCCACAAGCGCCGCAAACCCCTCGGGCGCGCGGGCGTCGAAGGCCACAGCCTCGGCCATCCGGGCGCCGCGCACGCGGCAGTCCTGGGCGATGGCGGCAAGGTCGGCAAGATCGCGCCCGGCCAGCAGAAGACCGGCACCTTCGCCCGCCAGCTTGCGCGCAAAGGCCCGCGCCATCGAGGACGTGGCGCCCAGAATGATCCAGGTCGAACTCATGCCCCGGCCCTCAGCTTCAGTCGGCGGACAATATCGGTCATCAATGCGCCTTTCGGGTCGGCCCGGGCGACGGTCTTCTGCCAGTCGGGCAATTCGGGATACATCATCGCCATGTCGTCCGACCGGGCCAGACTGTCCTTGGCGAAGTAAAGCCGCCCGCCCGCCGCCGCCGTCATGGCGCCCAGGCGGCCGATCAGCCCGCGCGCGGCGTCGCGGTTGGGGAAGTCGACGGCCAGCGTGTAGCCCTCCATCGGGAACGACAGATGGCCCGCCCGGCCCGGCCCCATGCGCTTCAGGACCGCCAGAGGCGAGGCCAGCCCCGAGGCGGCGATCGCCTCGAGCATCGAGCGGAGCGCCGGTGCGGCCGCAATCGGCACGACGCACTGGAACTGGTGAAAGCCGCGCTTGCCGTAAAGCCGGTTCCAGTCGTGGATCTTGTCCAGCGGAAAGAAGAAATCAGCGATTGGCCGCACGACGGTGCGCCCGGCGTCGGGCACCCGGCGGTAGTAAAGCCCGTTGAAGGCCCGCACGATCGGCCCCGACAGGGCGAAATGCGGGGCGTTGAACGGCACCTTGCGGTATTTCGCCCGCCCGGGCACCAGTCCGGCGCCGGTCTCGCCCTCTTCCAGGATGCCGCGGCCAAGGCCGGTGCCGGTGGCGGTCGCGTCGATCCAGCCGACGGTATAGGTCGCGGCCGAACGGTCGAGCTGGGTCAGAAACTCCTCCCATCCGGCGATGCGGCGTTCGGTCACGACCATCACGTCGCCCTTGCAGGGGATCAGCTGCAGCCGTGCCGACAGGATCACCCCGGTCTGGCCCAGCCCGCCCGCGGTGGCGCGGAAGAGATCGGCGTTCCTGTCGGGGCTGACCTCCTGCACGCCCTTGGCCGTGCGCAGGCTCAGCGAGACGACATGCTGGCAGAACGAACCCGCCTGATGGTGGTTCTTGCCATGGACGTCCTGCGCGATGCAGCCGCCGACCGTGGCAAAGCCGGTGCCGGGCATGACCGCAGGCAGCCAGCCGCGCGGGGCAAAGGCCGCCGCGATGGCACCGATCCGCGCCCCGGCCTCGACGTCCAGGACACCGGTGGCCGGGTCAAAGCCGATCATCCGGTCAAGCCGGGTCATGTCGATGACCCGTCCGCCGCTGTTCAGCGCCGCGTCGCCATAGGACCGGCGGTTGCCGACGGCGGGGATCAGCCCTTCGGCCAGAAGCGCGTCAAGCGCGGCGCGGCGTTCGGGTCGCGCGACCTCGCCCGTGGCGGCCAGCGCCCGGCCCCAGCCTGCAAGTGTCGCAGTTTTCCAGATCATGTCAGTTCCCCATGCGATCCTCTTTCCGCGAAGGGAAAGCTGATCATGCCGATCAGGACGGCAAACCAGAGTGTTGTGGCGCGGATCAGCAGGGTGGCCGCGACCGCGACGTCGACCGGAACGCCGTCCAGCGACAGAAGGGCGACCATCGCCGCCTCGGCCCCGCCAAGCCCGCCCGGCGCGCCGGTCAGCCCGCCCGCGAGGGTCGAGAAGACGAAGATCGCGATGGCGCGGGGCAGGCGGATGTCGGCGCCGAACCAGCCAAGCAACAGGTGAAAAGCGTAAGCCTCGGCCAGCCAGCCCGCGAGGCCGAGGGCGAGGGCGGGGACAAGGACATGGCTTTGCGCAAAGGCGCCAAGCGCGCGGGCCGCGTGGCGCAGGCGCGCCATCGGCCGGGGCAGGCGGCGGCCGGTCAGGCGATGGGCGACGCCGATCGCGGCGGCAAGAAGCCCTGGCTGCGTGGCAACGAAGGCCGCGACAAGGGCAAGGGCGGCGACAGCGCCCGCGCCGGTGATCCGCGCGGCCAGCGGGATCGCGGCGGCCAGCAGGATCGCCAGCGCGGCCAGATCGGCGGCGCGGTCGCCAAGCGCCACGGGCGCGGCGCGTTCCAGCGGCACGCCGGCGGCCCGCGCCAGCCAGCGGACCCGCACGAGTTCGCCGATCTTGCCGGGTGTCACGCTCATCGCGAAGCCGCCGAAATACTGGATCAGGCTGGTCCGGCCCGTGACCCGCAGCCCGAGGCTGCGGGCGAAAAGATGCCAGCGGCGGGCACGCAGAAGGTAGTTTGCCAAGGACAGGGCCAGCAAGGTCAGGGCCTGCCAGACGCCAAGCGAGGTGAAGCGGCCGATGATGGCCGACCAGTCGGTCGCGCGTCCGACGCCGTACAGGCCAAGCGCGAAAAGGCCAAGGATCGCCCCGATCACCAGCCGGTCACGCGCGGGGCGGGGGCGGGAAAGGGACGGGGCCGAAAGCCGGGGGGCGGGAAGATCTGCGCTCATCATTGCCAAGGCAGGTAGAGACAGATTTGGGCAGCTTTATGGAGTTGTTTCGGAATTTCCGACAATCGCT
>CAZORV010000233.1:0-3788 GCA_964582215.1 uncultured Frigidibacter sp. | reverse complement strand
CGCCATCCCCTTGTCGCCCGCATCATCGAGGCCTATGACCGCGACGATGGAGCCATTGGTTGACATATTGACCGAGGATCCCCGCTGGGATGCCTTTGGTCTTGCCGCGCTGGCCGAAACCGCCGCGACGGGCGTGCTTGCCGATCAGCGGCTGCCCGCGCAGGGGTTCGTGATCAGCGTCATGGGCTGCGATGACCGGCGCATCGCCGAACTGAATGCCGATTTTCGTGGCAAGCCGCAGCCGACGAACGTGTTGTCCTGGCCCTCGGACGAACGCGCGGCGCCGCGCGACGGCGGCGCGCCCGCCCGCCCGCGCCCCGGCCCCGAGGATATGCCCGAGGAACTGGGCGATGTCGCCATCGCCTGGGAAACCTGCGAGCGTGAGGCGACCGGGCAGGGCAAGCCGATGCGCGACCATGTCACGCATCTTCTGGTCCACGGCGTCCTGCACCTTCTGGGCTATGACCATGTCCGCGACGGCGATGCCGCGCTGATGGAGACGACCGAGGCGCGGATACTGGCCGCAATGGGCATTGCCAATCCCTACGACTGACGCGCATATTTTCACCAGGCAACGAACGGACCGACGATGGGCGAGCAGGCTGACACGATCTCTGCGGACGGTGACGGCGAACAGTCGGACAGTAGTCGGGAAAAGGGTTTTTTCGGGCGCATCCTCAGCGCCTTCGTCCAGGCCGAGCCGGATCAGGACGACAAGGCCGCCCCTGCCGACGGCGCGCATGGCACGCTGGCGCTGCCGGGCGTGGCCAACCTGCGCAAGCTGCGCGTCGACGATGTCGCGATCCCCAAGGCCGAGATCGTCGCCGTGCCCGCGACCATTTCGTTCGAGGATCTGATCGCCGCCTTCAAGGAAAGCGGCTTTTCGCGCCTGCCGGTCTACAAGGGCAGTCTCGACAATCCGGCTGGTCTGGTGTTGTTCAAGGATCTGGCCCTGCAGTTCGGCTTTTCCGACACGCGGCCCAAGTTCAGCCTGACCAAGATGCTGCGCCCGCTGCTTTATGCGCCGCCGTCGATGCCGCTGGGCGTGCTGCTGCAGAAGATGCAGGCCGAGCGTATCCATATGGCGCTGGTCATCGACGAATATGGTGGGGTCGACGGGCTGGTGACGATCGAGGATCTGATCGAACAGGTCATCGGCGAGATCGACGACGAACATGACGAGGCCGAGGACAAGCTTTGGGCCGAGGAAAAGCCCGGCCAGTATCTGGTGCAGGCCCGCGCCCCCCTTGATGCGTTCGAGGCCGAGATCGGCATGCATCTGGCCGACAAGGAAGACGGCGACGATCTTGATACGGTCGGCGGGCTGGTCTTCATGCTGGCGGGCCGGGTGCCCGCGAAGGGCGAGGTCATCACCCACGAAGGCGGCGTGTCGTTCGAGGTGGTCGAGGCCGACCCCCGCCGGGTGAAACGTCTGCGCGTCCGGTTGCCACGACCGCAGGAATGAGGCGCCTTCTGTCCTGTCTGCGCGCGGGCCTCATGCCGGCGCTGGCCGGGCTTGCCGCCGCCGGGGGGCAGGCGCCCTTTGGCCTCTGGCCTCTGGCGTTGTTCGGTCTGGCGGTTCTGTGCTGGCATGTGGCCGGGGCGGCGACCGGCCGTCAGCGCGCCTTTCGCGGCTGGGCCGGGGGGGTCGGCTATTTTGCCGGCACGCTTTTCTGGATCGTCGAGCCCTTTATGGTCGATGCCGCCCATGACGGCTGGATGGCGCCTTTCGCGCTTTTGTTCATGGCGACGGGAATGGCGCTGTTCTGGGGTCTGGCGGCGCTGATCGCCGGGCTGGGGCGCGGCTATGGCGGGCGGGTGGCGGGCTTTGCCGTCGGGCTGGCGGCGACCGACCTTTTGCGCAGCTATGCGCTGACCGGCTTTCCCTGGGCACTGGCGGGTCATATCTGGATCGGCACGCCCGTGGCCCAGATCGCCGCCTTTGTCGGGCCGGTTGGCCTGTCCTGCCTGACCATGACGCTGGCCGCCATGCCGGTCGCCTTTGCGACCCGGGCCTTGCGCCTTGCGGGCGGTGGCGCGGCAGTGACCCTTCTGGCGGCGGTCTGGACGGCGGGGCAGGCCCGGTTGTCGACCCCTGATGCCCCGCGCGATCCGGCGATCCGCGTGCGTCTGGTGCAGCCGAACGCCACGCAGGCGCTGAAATGGCAGCCGGGCATGTGGGACGTCTTTCTTGGCCGCCAGATCGCCGCCTCGGGCGCCCCTGCGACCCGGCCGCTGGACCTGATCGTCTGGCCCGAAACCTCGGTCCCTTATCTGCTCGAGGATGCGGGCTTTATCCTCGACGAGGCGCGGCTGGCCTCGGGCGGGGTGCCGATGGCCATCGGCATCCAGCGCGCCGAGGGCGAGCGCTATTACAATGCGCTGGTGGCGCTGGGCCCCGACGGTCAGGTGACCGGCCTCTACGACAAGCTGCATCTGGTGCCGTTCGGGGAATATGTGCCCTTTGGCGATCTTCTGGCCCATGTCGGGATTTCGGCCTTTGCCGCGCAGCATGGCAACGGCTATTCGGCCGGGGCGCGGGCGATGGTGCTGGACCTTGGCCGGGCGGGCAGGGTTCTGCCGCTGATCTGTTACGAGGCGGTCTTTCCGCAGGATCTGCGCGCCGCGCCCGAACGCGCCGACTGGATATTGCAGGTCACCAATGACGGCTGGTTCGGCGCGCTTTCGGGGCCCTGGCAGCATCTGGCGCAGGCACGTCTGCGCGCCATCGAACAGGGGCTGCCGCTGCTGCGCGCCGCCAACACCGGCGTGACGGCGGTGATCGACGCGAAAGGCCGGGTGCGGGATCATCTGGCGCTGAACCGCGATGGCTGGCTTGATGCCGATGTTCCGCCCGCGCTGGCGCCCACGCTTTACGCATCCACCGGTGATATTCCGGAAACAATGTTGCTTGCCGGTTGCATTCTTGCGCTTCTGGCGACGCGCCGCAGGAAGTGATTGATACTTCCCGTGTCGGGGCGTAGGGGACGCGCAGAACCACCACAACGGCTTCCTGGCGTGGCGGGGATAACCCAATGGAGCATTTCAATGTCCCGAGACAACTACATCTTCACCTCTGAATCGGTTTCAGAGGGGCACCCGGACAAGGTCTGCGACCGCATTTCCGATGCCGTCCTCGACGCCTTCCTTGCCGAGGAGCCGAACGCCCGCGTTGCCTGCGAAACCTTTGCCACCACCAACCGCGTCGTGGTCGGCGGCGAGGTCGGCCTGTCGGACAAGGCACGGCTGGGCGAATATATGGGCAAGATCGACGGCATCGTCCGCGATTGCGTCCGGGATATCGGCTACGAACAGGACGCGTTCCACTGGAACACGCTTGAGGTCGCGAACTTCCTGCACCCGCAGTCGGCCCATATCAGCCAGGGCGTCGACCGTGACGGGGCTGGTGATCAGGGCATCATGTTCGGTTACGCGACCGACGAGACGCCGGAACTGATGCCGGCGCCGATCCAGTATGCCCATGCGATCCTGCGCCGTCTGGCCGAGGCCCGCAAATCCGGGCAGGAACCGACTCTGCGCCCGGACGCGAAATCGCAGCTGTCGCTGCGCTATGAAAACGGCAAGCCCGTCGAAGTGACCTCGCTGGTGCTCTCGACCCAGCATGCGCTGGAAAGCCAGACCAGCGCCGACATCCGCGCCATTGTCGAGCCCTATATCCGTGAAGTGCTGCCGCAGGGCTGGCTGACCGACAGGACCGAATGGTGGGTCAACCCGACCGGCACCTTCGTCATCGGCGGGCCGGACGGGGATGCGGGCCTGACGGGGCG
>CAZORV010000232.1:0-3860 GCA_964582215.1 uncultured Frigidibacter sp. | reverse complement strand
TCCGGAGTGAAGGCAAAGCCGATCAGCGGCAGCTTGGCCACGACCATCGACCAGACCATCCAGACCGAGAAGGCCAAAAGCAGCGCCGGGATCGAGATCCAGAGGTTACGGCGCGCGACGGCACGGCCCTTCTCGGCCCAGAAGGCCGGATCTTCGGGGCGCCAATCCTCCAACACGCGGGGCATGGTGGTGCGTTCGGGCGAGTGGATCGACTGCATCTCAGGGAGTTGCGGCAGGCGGTCCAGAACCTCGCCATGGGCGGCGCGTTCCATCGCACGGATCGACAGGTGCATCCAGGTCAGCGCGATGGCGACCAGAATGAAAAGCAGCGCAAAGCATGAGGTGTAGATGCCGGTCAGGTCCAGGAGAGCGCCGAAAGCGATGGGCAGGACAAAGCCGCCAAGGCCGCCGATCATGCCAACAAGCCCGCCAACCGCGCCCACGTTGTTGGGATAGTAGACGGGGATGTGCTTGAACACCGCCGCCTTGCCCAAGCTCATGAAGAAACCAAGCGCAAAGAGCGTGGCGATGAAGGGCCAGAGCCCCATGCTGGTCGAGAAGGCGATGACGCCGTCCTTGCCCTGAATGACATAATCGGTCGGCGGGTAGGACAGCATGAACAGGAACAACATGGAAAAGCCGAAGGTCCAGTACATGACCGACCGCGCGCCGAACTTGTCGGACAGGTGCCCGCCATAGGCACGGAACAGCGAGGCCGACAGGCTGAATGAGGCTGCCGCCATGCCAGCCGTCCGCACGTCAACTGCATAGACGTCGATCAGGTAGTGCGGCAGCCACAGCGCCAGCGCGACGAAGGCGCCAAAGACAAAGAAGTAGTACATCGAGAAGCGCCAGACCTGCAGGTTCTTCAATGGCGCGAACTGCTGTGCAAAGCCGGGGGCCTTGGCCCCCGTCCGGCGCCGCTCGACCAGCGCCGGGTCATCCTTGGCAAAGACGAAGAAGATCACGCCCATCAGCGCAAGGGCGGCGGCCCACACGTTGGCCACGCCCTGCCAGCCATAGGCCACCATGACGAAGGGGGCGACGAACTTGGTCACCGCAGCGCCAACGTTGCCAGCCCCGAAGATGCCAAGTGCGGTGCCCTGATGGCCCGCGTCGTACCAGCGGCTGACATAGGCGACGCCGATGATGAAAGACCCGCCAGCAAGGCCGACGCCCAGTGCCGCGACCAGATACATGATGTAGGTGTCGGCGAACGTCAGGGCCCATGTGGCCAAAGCCGCAAGGATCATCTGCGCTGAGAACACCAGCCGTCCGCCGTATTTCTCGGTCCAGACGCCGAGGAAGATGCGAGTCAGTGACCCTGTCAGGATCGGCGTGGCGACCAGCAGGCCGAACTGGGTGTCGTTCAGGCCAAGTTCGCCCTTGATGGCGACGCCGATGATGGAAAAAATCGTCCAGACCGCGAAACAGGCAGTAAAGGCGATGGTACTCAGGCCCAGAGCGCGGTTCTGATCGGCGCGCGAGGCGGTGGCGTGGGACTGCATGGCAGGGGCCTCCGGCAGGAATGGTGTGATCACCCCAAGGCGGGGATTGGCACCAGACCTGGGGCCAAGGCGGCCCAAAGAGTTTGATCTAGATCACATCTCTCAAAGTATGCTGCGAAATAAATGAGTTACCTGAAATTGTCAGCTGCGCGAGCGGGCTTGGTCAAGTGCAAATCTGCGCCGATCAATTCACCGCTTGACAAATATCAAGCGTCGAATGGATGCTGTCGTCGACCGACAAGAGAGAGCAGCCATGCCAGAACAGCATTACCCCGAAGTTCGGGCGCTCGGCCTGTTTTCAGGAATGACTGATGAGAATTTCTTTGCGCTGATGCGGGGAGCTTACGTGCAGAACTTCCCCCCGCAGATCGAATTGATCAGCGAGGGCGAGCCAAGTGATTTCTTGCACGTCGTCCTGTCGGGATCGGTCGATATGTTCTCGCAATGGAACGGGCGCGACACCAGCCTTGCCACTGTGCGGCCGATTTCGACATTTATCCTTGCGGCCACGATCAAGAACGCCCCCTATCTGATGTCGGCGCGAACACTGGAGAAAAGCAGAATTGTCCTGATCCCCAGTCAGGATGTGCGCGCCATTTTCGACGTCGACGGCAACTTTGCACGTGCGATCGTGACAGAGCTTGCGCAATGCTATCGCTCGGTCATCAAGTCGCAAAAAGACCTCAAGCTGCGAACGTCGCTTGAACGGTTGGCGAACTATCTGTTACGGCAGCAGAAGCGCGCTGGTGGCCGTGCGGCCTTTGATCTGGACTTCGAAAAGCGCAGGCTGGCGTCCGTACTTGGGATGACGCCCGAAAACCTGAGCCGCGCGTTCAAGGGGTTGCAGCCTTATGGTGTGTCAGTCGAGGGCACGCGGATCACCATAAATGATCAGGCGGATCTCGAACGATTTGCCAAGCCCAACCCGCTGATTGACGATTTTTCGACCTGACGCTCAGGGCAAGGGACTGACGCCGATCACAGCCGGATGCAGCCAGATCAGCGCGGCATAAAGGACAAGGCCCGCAACCAGTCGCAAGGCATCGTCGCCGGTCAGGGATGTCGGCCAAAGTGGTGTGCTGGCGACTTCGCGGCCCAGCTTTTGCCACGTGTCTCCCATCTCGCGCTGCCGCCTGCGGTCGACGAGGCGCGTGCCGAGGGTGGCAAAGACGGCAAAGGTGCCGAACAGGATAAGGTGCGCCAGATCACCATTCGGAACGGCATGGGCGGTTGCCCAGAGCACGAGGGCCAGAAGCAGGGGGTGGCGGTGCAAACGGACGATGCCAGGACGGGCGGGGTCGAACAGATCGTTTCGCGCGCCGCCAAAGGAAAACGGGTTGGGTCGCGCGATTGCCAAGGCAAGGATCAGGCAGACCGGCAGCATGGCAATTAGTGGCACATGCAGCTGCCACGGCGCCCAGTCCCACATCGGCACAAAAGGCGCCCGGCCCGCTGCGATTATCAGCCAAGCCAGCGCGACCAGAGACAGCGCAGAATAGCCCAGCGTAAAGCCGCGCCGTCCAAGCGCTGTCTGCAACAGCGGTCGCAAGGGGGCCCGCACCGGCACAGAATGTGTTATGAAGAAAGCGGCATAGGCCGCCGCAAATTCCAGCCAGCCCATGATTCCTACATCCGCTTGGCTGCAGGCAGGCGCAGCAACAGGGGGCCATAGATCAGGACAAAGCTGCCAAAGGCGAAGATCCATCCCGTCCCTGCAACCGTGTGCAGCAGGTGCGCCTGATCCGGCCAGATGCCCGCCGCCAGCCTGGCCAGCACTGCCCCGACAAGAGCGGCATAGATGCCCACCGTCCCCGGCCCGGCGGTCAGCGCCTGCCCGGTATGGCCCAGCGTCGCCCGCGTCATCACGGCCAGCGTCATCAGACCTGCTGCCCCGCCCATCCACAGATGCTGTGCGGCGGCCATCCCAAGAGGCCCGGGCATCAGGATTTCGGCTGCAATCGCCACGGCCCCCAGCGGCACAAAGGCATAACCCAAATGCAGGACCGCAACCAGCGGCTCGGCAAGGGTCCGGTCGCCCGCCCAACGGGCCAACCGGACAAGGTGCAGCCCACCCGCCAGCAGCAGCAAGATTGCCGTCATGGGATGGTCTGGCATGGCAATCCAGGCCAGCAGAGCCAGCAAGAGAACCATGAGCACGACCTTGTCGAACCGTTGCATCGGTGGCACCGGCAGACGCCCGGGCGCGCGCTTTGCCAGCCAGTTGCGTGTGAAGGACGGCACGATCCGCCCGCCGATCACCGCGATCATCATGACCACGGCCCCAAGACCGATGCGCAGGCCATAGCCCCCCGCCGCATAGTCGCCCCGCGCTGCCTCCCAATGAAAGACGGC
>CAZORV010000231.1:0-3876 GCA_964582215.1 uncultured Frigidibacter sp. | reverse complement strand
GGCGATCGAGGCGAAAGAGGGCGTCAAGGTTCAGCCCGAGAACGTCAC
Source organism: uncultured Frigidibacter sp. (assembly GCA_964582215.1). GTDB lineage: Bacteria > Pseudomonadota > Alphaproteobacteria > Rhodobacterales > Rhodobacteraceae > TMP-24. The sequence continues at coordinate 3,828 of CAZORV010000231.1, read as the reverse complement.
TCTGGCTTCGGTCACCTTCCAGAACTACTTCCGGCTTTACGAAAAGCTGTCGGGCATGACCGGGACCGCCGCGACCGAGGCCGAGGAGTTCATGGAAATCTACCGCCTTGGCGTGGTCGAGGTTCCGACCAACCGGCCGGTATCGCGCAAGGACGACCATGATCAGGTCTACCGGACCGGACGCGAGAAATACGAGGCCGTCCTGCGCCGGATCAAGAAGGCGCATGAAAAGGGCCAGCCGATCCTGGTCGGCACCACCTCGATCGAGAAGTCGGAAATGATTTCCGAGATGCTGAAGAAGGACGGGATCCCCCACAGCGTCCTGAACGCCCGCCAGCACGAACAAGAGGCCAAGATCGTCGCCGACGCCGGCCGGTTCGGCGCGGTGACGATCGCCACCAACATGGCCGGTCGCGGCACCGACATTCAGCTGGGCGGCAACGTCGAGATGAAGGTTCTGGAAGAGCTGGCCGCCAACCCCGAGGCGCATCCCGACGAAATCCGCGCCCGGATCGAGGCCGAGCATGCCGAGGAAAAGGCCCGCGTGCTGGAAGCCGGGGGCCTGTTCGTTCTGGCCTCGGAACGCCATGAAAGCCGCCGCATCGACAATCAGCTGCGCGGCCGGTCTGGCCGTCAGGGCGACCCGGGCCGGTCGTCCTTCTATCTGTCGCTGGAAGATGACCTGATGCGGATCTTCGGGTCCGAACGGCTGGACAAGGTCCTGTCCTCGCTTGGCATGAAAGAGGGCGAAGCGATCATTCACCCCTGGGTGAACAAGTCGCTGGAACGTGCCCAGGCCAAGGTCGAGGGGCGCAACTTCGATATCCGCAAGCAGCTTCTGAAGTTCGACGACGTGATGAACGATCAGCGCAAGGCCGTCTTCGGCCAGCGGATGGAGATCATGTCCTCGGAAGATATCGAGGATGTGGTGCAGGACATGCGCCATCAGGTCGTGGACGATCTGGTCGATGAATTCATGCCGCCGAAATCCTACCCCGATCAGTGGGACACTGCCGGACTGCACGCGGCCGTCGCCAAGGCGATGAGCCTTGACGCGCCGGTCGCCGACTGGGCGGCCGAAGAGGGCGTCGATCAGGACCGGATGCGCGAACGGATCTACGAGGCCTCGGACCGGATGATGGCCGAAAAGACCGCGGCTTTCGGGACCGAGACCATGCGGCAGGTCGAAAAGCAGTTCCTGTTGCAGACCATCGACCAGAAATGGCGCGATCATCTTCTGACGCTGGAACATCTGCGGTCGGTCATCGGTTTCCGTGGCTATGCCCAGCGCGATCCCCTGTCCGAATACAAGACCGAGGCCTTCCAGCTGTTCGAGAACCTTCTGGACGGGCTGCGGTCGGACGTGACACAGAAACTGTCGCAGGTCCGGCCGATGACGGCGGACGAACAGCAGGCGATGGTGCAGCAGTTCCTGGCCCAGCAGCAGTCGGCCCGGAACTCGGCCGCCCCGGCGCCCGCCCCGGCTTTGGCGGTGGCAGCGGCGGGTGGCGCGGCGTTGGCGGGGTTTGACGAGGCTGATCCCGCGACCTGGGGCAACCCCGGCCGCAATGACGCCTGCCCCTGCGGTTCGGGCGAGCGGTTCAAGAACTGCCACGGCCGCGTCTGACGGAATCACGGCGGAATTGCGGGTCAGCGCCTCGGCTCTGGCCCGCTCTGCGACCGTAGGTCTGACGCAGACCTGCCCCATTCCGGTCATAGACTGACCGGATATAGGGGTTCGGTGGCAGCGATCTACCCGATATGGCCGCTTTGCCGCCCTGCCCCGACCCGGCCCTTCCACCTTTGGGCCATGCCCTTGCCACCATCGGCGGTTAATTCCGGATGGCTTGGGGACCGGAGGGTGTCATGAAATTCGGACGCAGAGAAGCGATGGTCGGCGGCACGTTCTTTTTGGCGGCCGCCACCGGTCATGTCATGCAGAACGGCGACGCGATTGCCGCGCGGTTGCAGGGGGCCGGGTCGGAGGTTGTCGAGGCGAGCCTGACCAGCGGCCAGATCACCGCGCCCGCCCCGACCGAAGCCGCGCCACCCGCAGCCGAAAGCGCGACGGCGCCCGACCCCGCGCTGCCCGAGCTTCCCGGCCTTGAACCGGCAGCCTTCCGCCAGCCGGTGCTTCTGTCCAGCCGCCTGCCCGGCGCGGGCGATGCCCCGTCCGACCTGCGCGTGGCCAGCCGCGAATATGATACATACGGGCAGGCATGCGCCGACCCGGCCCTGCATCTTTCGGCGCTGAAGCCGGCGATGCTGGGGCTCACGGTGACTGCCGCCTGCCATGCGGGCGACCGGGTCCGCGTCAGCCACGGGCCCCTGCAATTCACCGCGCGGCTTGACGACAAGGGCCGCTATACGACGGCCCTGCCGGCGCTGGCCATGGCCGGACAGGCCGGGATCGACCTGCCGCGCGGCGTCCATCTCGAGGCTTTGCGCCCGGTCACCGACATCGGCGCGGTGATGCGCCTTGCGCTGGTCGGCGGCGGCGGGGCGCTGCATCTGTCGGCGACGATGCCCGGGGCGGCCGGACCGATCGACGCGCAGCATACCGGTCTGCCCACCCTCGGCCTTGGCGGTTTCCTGACGCGGCTGGGCGAGGATGCGGCACCGGTCGAGGTTCTAACCCTGCGGCCCGGCGCCGAGGCGCAGGACCTGCGCCTGACCGCCGATGTGACGGCCGGGAATTGCGGTCGCGATCTGGCGGCGACGGTCATCATCACCGACGGGCATGCCCGCCCGACGACCCAGGCCGTCAGCTTTGCCATGCCCGATTGCGGTGCGGTCGGGCAAAGGGTCATGCTGGACGCCGGCGCCCTGACGGCAGAGGTCGCGGTCGCGGCGGCGCCCTGACGCCTAAAGATAGCCCTGCGCCCGAAAGCTCAGCACCGCCGCGCGGCCGATGACCAGATGGTCGTGCAGCGCCAGCCCCAGCACGGTCGCGGCGTCAAGTATCTGGTTGGTCACCAGAATATCCGCCTCGGACGGGGTCGGATCGCCGGACGGGTGATTGTGGACAAGGATCAGCGCGCTGGCATTCAGTTCCAGCGCCCGCTTGACCACCTCGCGCGGGTAGACCGGAACGTGATCGACCGTGCCCCGGGCCTGTTCCTCGTCGGCGATCAGGATGTTCTTGCGGTCAAGGTAGAGGACGCGGAACTGTTCGGTGGCGCGGTGGCCCATCGACGCCCGGCAATAGTCCAGAAGCGCCTCCCATGACGACAGGACCGGCCGGTTCATCACCCGCGCGCGCGCCAGCCGGTGGGCCGCCGCCTCGACCAGCTTCAGTTCCAGCATGACGGCGGGACCGACGCCCTCAACCTCGGCCAGGCGGGTGACGGGGGCCGAGACGGCGCCGTCGAAACTGCCGAACATGTCGAGCAGGCGGCGGGCCAGGGGTTTCACATCCTGTCGCGGGATGGCGCGGAACAGCACCAGTTCGAGGAGTTCGTAGTCCGGCATGGCCGTGGCACCGCCGTCCAGGAACCGGGCGCGAAGCCGCTGGCGGTGGTCGCGGATGTAGGACGGCAGGCGCCCCTCGGGCAACAGCACCTCGCGCGCCTCATCATCGCTGAAAAGCGGCAGGGGGGCTTCGTGAAAGGCGGCGTGAGTCGGGCGCATGTGCAAGCCTCGCGTCCCCTGGTGAAGGAAGGGTTAATGACAAAGGGGCAAGCCATTGGCCCCGGGCCGCGCGGGAACCTCCCCCAGGGGGCCGTCTCAACCTGCACCAACAGCGGACGGCGCCTGTCCCGGATGCCCGCCGCCCGGGGGCTTTGGGCTCCGGGGGCGGTGCGTGCGAGCACGCACCCTACCGCTGCC
>CAZORV010000230.1:0-3895 GCA_964582215.1 uncultured Frigidibacter sp. | reverse complement strand
CGATCCGCCTGCGCCCGCACCCGCACGAGTTCGAGCTGTACTACGACATCTGATCGGAAAACTGGCGTCTGACCTGCGACGATGCACCAACGCATGGGCTCGTAGTCCGCGCGTAGTCCAACGGGAGTCCAAAGCGGTCGCCTGTCAAGTACAAATGTTGGGGGCTCCATCCCCACGTGGATGGGGCCCCCAACGGCGTCCAGCATGCATTTGGATGCCCGCCCCGACGGTGCTGCTGACCAGCTCCGGGACCCTTGCTACGGCCGCTACACCACCCACGGCGACGTCCAGGTTCGTGCTCAGTATCGCGCGACCACCGGACCTGCCGTAGCGGCACGGTGGTCGCGTAGCTGCCTGCTTCAGCCCACGGAGCCCCCTCATGGCCGTGCCGACTCGTCGGGAAGATGCGCGACGAGGCCTGCACGTGGTGTCGTCGATCCCCCCACCGCCGTGGGCAGTCAGCCCACGTTTCGGTACTTCCGGTGCATCGTCTGGCGGGTCACCCCGAGCATCGTCCCAATCTGTGCCCAACTCAGCCCGGCGTGACGGGCACGGCGAACAGCGACTTCTTCCCGGCGGGCGAGTTCACGCTTGGCCTGCGAGACAGCGGCCAACTCGCCGACCACGTCGTCGGCATCATCCGGCCCCAATGACGTCCTCACAAACGTCAGCATGCGCTGACACGTGTCTCACGTCAAGCGCCCCGGAACAGAGGGTGTGGGCAACGGACAGGCGCTTCGCATCCGTCGGGCATCAACGATGCCAAGGTACCGCGTCACTTCGCCCAGTAGGACGCGGCAGGGCTGCGTGAGGTGCTGGCCGGACCGCCACCCCGGCGCGGTTCAGCCCAGGGCTGGGCTGGGCCGGCTTGCCTTCGAAGCGTGCGCTCCTGCTCTGCGTATTCGTAGGCCCTGGGGTACTGCCTCCACAGGTAGGACTCTGACGCGAATGCTGGGATACCTTGGTTGTCCTTCAGAAGCCCGAAGGCTATTCCCGATTCATGCGGCCGGCTTGTCCAGGCAGGCCTCAGGACGCGAATCGTGATGGGACCAGCACGAGGTTTCCTGTCACCGATCCGGTCTCCAGCAGGGCGTTGGCTTCAGCGGCTGCCTCGATGGGGAACTTCTTCTCGATGAGCGGCTTGATCTTGCCGTCGTGGAGGTACTGGAACAGCAGGGCCCAGTCCTCGAGGAACGGGCGCCTGCGGCCGAGGAAGTAGAACGAGGTTCCGTAGAGCTTGATCGCCTTCCGGGCGGGAGGCAGTTTCGATGTGATGGCGGCGGCGAGGACTGCGAAGAGTGTGGTGAATCCGTCGGGTTCACCGAAGGCCACGAGCCGGCCTTGCGTGCGCAGCAGGGGCAGGGCCGCGCGCACGTACTCGATGCTCATCACGCCGGTGATGACGGCGTCCAGACCGGCGGGCTCGGCCTGGCGGATCACGTCGACCCAGTCCGGGCGGTGGTAGTCGATGGGGATGGCGCCGTGCTCGGCGAGGACGGCGTGCTTGGCTGGTGAGGCCAGCCCGTACATGCTCAGTTCGGCCAGCTTGCCCAGTTGCAGCAGTGCGGTGCCGATGCCCCCGCTGGCGCCGATGAGCAGCACCTTCTCGCCCGGCCGGACTTTCGCCGAGCGGTGCAGCGTCTGGTAGGCGACGAGGTAGTTCAGGATCACGGTGACTGCTTCGGCCGCGTCGAGCCCGATGGGCACCGGGAACAGACGGTCGGCCCGCCAGTAGACGACCTCGCTGTAGCCGCCGATCACGATCAGGGCGCCCACTCGGTCGCCCACCGCCACCGCGCCGACGCCGGCACCGATCGCGTCCACGGTGCCCACCACCGAGTAGCCGGGCACGAACGGTGGCTTGCGCCCCAGTGGGGTGCCGCTGTAGAGCGCGTCACCGGTGCGGGCCGTGATGTCCGGGCGGCTCACCGACGCTGCCTCGACCCGGATGCGCGCCTCGCCGGGCGCGGGCGGGCGCAGTTCGTTGTCCGTGACCTGCAGCACGTCGGGTCCGCCCAGGCGTGTTGCGACCACGCTCTTGTACTTCATCGTCGGCTTCTCTCCGTTGATTCGGCACCAGGCTCTGTCTTGATGCCGTTCCAGAAGATCTCGAACCCCTGCCGGATTGCCGGCTCCCGGAGGTTGGGGTCGTCATGCACGCGGATGTGGTTCAGGACCGCCACCATGTCCTGGTACAGCACGCCGCCGATCAGGTCGGCTGGGTAGGGCTTGACGGCGCCCGCGCGAAGACCGTTCTGGATCGCTTCGTAGTAGTAGCTCAAGGACTGCGCCGCTTCCTGCACCGCGGCGTCGGAGATCAGTCCGGTGTCCCGGACCTGCTGTTGGAACTGGTAGGCATCCGGATGGGTCCGAAACCACTCGATGCTGCCATCCCAGATCGCGCTGAACTCCTCCCGCGCTGACAGCGGGGGAATCAGCCGGGCCCGGATCGATGCAGAGTGCTCGACCCCGATCCGCACGATCAGCGCGTCGAGCAGCTCCTGCTTGCTGGGGAAGTACAAGAACAAGGTCCCCGCAGCGATCCCAGCCTCCCGGGCGATCTGCGCCGTCGAGGTTGTCGTCACCCCGTTGGCCGCGAACAGCCGGAGCGCCGACGCCATGATCAACGCCCTACGCTCCGGACTTGACCTGCGGGCCATTGGCATCGCTCCGATTGAATGACTGACTAGTCACTCAGTTTACAGTCTGTCGGTCCCCGGATCAACCCGGATGGGCAACCCTGTGGGTGCTGCAACGTCACCAGGGACGATGCCACCGGGAACCGGGCCCCACCCGCAGGCCCGCCGATGCCGTGCCTTGGAACGTCTCCCCCGGAGTACTCATCGGTCCCCAGCGAGTGCGTCCCAGCGCCGGGTGTTGTCCTGGCCGCGGCGCTGCACACCGCCGCCTGTCGCCGCACGCTGGTGCCGGCGTCGTTGCCCGTCCAGTGGACGCTACTGAGGCCTACCGAGGCGTTCGCCACCGGCTGCGTTCTCACTGCTGCACCGCGTGAGAGGCAGGGTCAAAGCCGGGCTCGCCGCGCCATCGCACAGGCCGGGCTGGACGCCTCCCTGCCCCGATTTGTGACCGACCGGCCGGGGCGTCGGCGCCGACGGGCACACTGCGGGCATGGCGAAGTACGGACAGGAGTACCTGAGGAGGCTGATCGACGCAGTGGCCGCCTTCGAGAAGGCCTTCGACGCATGGATGGAGACCCAAGTTGAGTCCGATCACATGTCAGCCCGCGGGCTATTCCCGACCGTGTGGACCAGAGAGGGCGAGGATGAGGTATACGTCCGAGCCCTCGAGCTCGCGGTAGCCGAAGCTGCGGGCCTGGCGGCCACAGCGGTTGACATCACGGGCGCCCTGATGGGCGTTCAGGGCGTCGGCCTCATTGACCCGATCTCGAACTGGTCGATGATGAGCAACCCGAAGTCGCTCCTGAGCCCTCAGGACGTCCGAACCACAGCGGCGACAATCAAGGGCCGCTTGGCCTCGCTTCTCGCTGACGCCGAAGCCGCGCAGACCACCGACCTTCCCGCCTTCTCGCCAGCACTCATGCATTCGGTCGTTTGGTCGGGTGCAGCAGCCCACTGGACCTCGCATCAGTACAGGGTCGCGGTCAGAGAGGCAGCCGAGGGGCTGACCGTGCACTGGAAGCAGCGCCTCGGACGGAACGATGTCGACGACACACCGTTCGGCAGGAAACGCTCTCTCCTGGCGACCCCAAGCCGGGGAAGCCCAAGCTGCGGTGGCCCGGTGACAAGCACGACAAGACGACGAAGAGCATGCGGGGTGGACTCGAACCGTTCGCGAAGTCCCTCAGCAACCTCGCGACCGGCCTCAATCTGACCGTCCGCAACGTCGCTACCCACACCCGCGACGAGCTCAGCGA
>CAZORV010000229.1:1790-3942 GCA_964582215.1 uncultured Frigidibacter sp. | reverse complement strand
GGGGCGCGGGCGGGGGGCCCGGCGGGCCATGCCGGCCCTGGTCGGGTGCGTGTGCGGGGGGGGGTGTTGCGGGCGGGGCTTGGCCCGCCCGACCGGTGCGAGGGGGCGCTGCCCCCTCGCGCTCCCCCGGGATATTTCGGGACAGAAAATCAGGTCAGACGGCGAGGATGGCGCCGGGGTTCATGATCCCTTTGGGGTCGAGTGCGGTCTTGATCGCCCGCATGGCGGCCAGCCGGGCCGGATCGCCAAAGCGCTGAAGGTCGGCGACCTTCAGCCGCCCGATGCCGTGTTCGGCGCTGAAGGTGCCGCCCATGCTGACCGCCAGCGCATGGATCGCGGCGCTGATTTCGGGCGCGCGGGGGCGCAGGGCAGCGGCGGTCTGGCCGGGGGGCGGGAAGATATTATAGTGCAGGTTGCCGTCGCCGAGGTGGCCGAAGGCATTGACGCGAAACGCGCCAAGGCCCGCGACCAGTTGCCCGGCGCGGTCAAGAAAGCCGCCGATCTCGCCCAGCGGCAGGGCGATGTCATGCGAGGCGACGGCGCCGATCCGGCGGTTGGCGTCGGGGATCGCCTCGCGCAGGGTCCAGAAGTCGGCGGCCTGCCCGCCCGATCGGGCGATCACCCCGTCACGCGCAAGGCCCGCCGCCGCCGCTTCGGCGAAAAGGTCGGTCAGGGCGGCGTCGGGGGCGAGGCCACGGGGCAGGTCGACCTCGATCAGGACCGACCATTCGGGACGCTCGGCGAAGGGTTGGCGTACGTCCGGCCGGACCTCGTCCAGAAACGCCAGACCCTGCCGCGAGATCAGCTCGAACGCCGCGACCGATCCGGCCATGCGGGCCTGCGCCAGCCCGAGGATGGTCAGGGCCGCCGCCGGCGAAGCGACGGTCAGAAAAGCGGTGCCGGTTGCGACCGGGCGCGGGAAAAGCTTGAGGCTTGCCGCCGTGATGATGCCCAGCGTCCCCTCGGCGCCGATCAGCAGGTTGCGCAGGTCATAGCCGGTGTTGTCCTTTCGCAGCCGCTTCAGCCCCTGCATCACCGACCCGTCCGGCAAAACCGCCTCGATCCCGAGGCAGAGGTCGCGGGCATTGCCGTACCGAAGCACATTGACCCCTCCGGCATTGGTCGACAACAGCCCGCCGATGCACGCCGACCCGCCCGAGGCGAGGCTGAGCGGGAACAGCCGGTCGGCGGCCAGCGCGGCGGCCTGAACATCGGCCAGTATCGCGCCCGCGCCGGCGATCAGCACGCCCTCTTCGGGCCAGATGCCGCGCAGGGCCGCCATCCGTTCCAGCGACAGGATCAGCGGCGGTGGCCCCTCGGGCGCGATCTGCCCCAGCACCAGCCCGGTGCCGCCGCCATAGGGCACGATCCCCACCCGCGCCGCCCCTGCCAGCCGCACAAGCGCCGCCACCTCGTCAACCGTCCGGGGCCGCGCGACAAAGGCGCCCTGCCCCGTCAGCCGGCCGCGCCGTTCCTCAAGATAGCGCGGCTCGACCGGCATCACGACGCCGGGGCCAAGCGCCGCCCCGATCCGGGCGGCAAAGGCCGCGTCGGCCGGGGCGAGCGTCATGACACCTCCAGCCGGTCGGCCAGCGCCAGGATCGCCTCGGCCGAGCGCAGGTTGCGGGCGGTGATGTCGATGGGCAGGTTCATCACCCTGTGCGCCAGCTTCGACCGGCCGATCCCCTCGGGCAGATGCAGCCACAGGACCTTTCCCTGCCAGGCGTAGTGCTCGCCCGGGGCCGCCACCGATTTCAGGAAATCGCCCGTCGCGCGGGGCAGCTCACGATCCATGAAAAAGAAATGCACCTTGTCGCCCGGCTCGCCCCGGTAAGGACAGGCCGCAACGGCCGCCGCCAGCGCGGCGCGCGACAGCATCAGGACCGGCGGGCGAAAGCCGAAGCCCCGCAGCACCGCATCGGCAACCTCGCCCGCCAGAACCGGCGCCGTCCTGTCCGAGCGGAAGACCGCGTTGCCGCTTTGAATATAGGTCCGCGCCCCCTGAAGCCCCAGCGCCGCAAGCGCCTCGCGGAACCCGGCCATCGGCAGCCGGTTCACCCCGCCCACATTCACCGCCCGCAAAAGCGCCACCCAGACCGTCATGCCTTCTTCTCTTTCCAAATATCCCGGAGGGGTCCGGGGAGGCAGAGCC
>CAZORV010000229.1:0-1780 GCA_964582215.1 uncultured Frigidibacter sp. | reverse complement strand
CCCCCCCCCCCCACCACCCCCCCCCCCACCCCTCACACCCGCCGCTTCCTTTCTTTTTATTTCACCCTCTTGGGGGGGGGGGGGGGGGGCCCGCCCCCCCCCCCCCCCCCCTTGCCGCCGGAAGGCGGTCACCAAACTCAGCCCGCGTCGGTGCGACCGCGCCGGTCCGCCCTGAGATTGGCGTAAAGCACATGGTTGCGCCAGCGTCCGTTGATCTGCAGATAGCTTTGCGCAACGCCCTCGTACTTGAAACCCGCCTTTTCCAGCACCCCGCGCGAGGCGGCGTTTTCCGGCAGGCAACCGGCCTCGATCCGCGACAGGTCCAGCGCGGTGAAGGCGAAATGCACCACCGCCTCGACCGCCTCGCGCATATAGCCCTGGCGCGAATGGGGGGCGCCAACCCAATAGCCAAGCGTGCCGGCCTGCGCCGGGCCGCGGCGGATATTGTCCAGCGTCACCGCCCCGATCAGCTGCTGGTCGGCGCGGCGGATCAGGAACAGCGGCACCGCCGTCCCCGCCGTCTCGGCGCGGGCGGCCCAGTAGACGCGGTTGGTGAAGGCCTTGCGCGACAGCGCATCCTCGGCCCAGAGCGGGTCCCAGGGGCTGAGGAACTCGCGGCTCGCCTCGCGCAGGCTTGCCCATTGGCGATAGTCCGAATGCGCGGGCAGACGCAGGGTCAGGCGCTCGGTCTCGAGCCTCAGCTTGCGCCGCAAAAGGCCCATCAGGCCGCGAGCCTCGCCCGAAGCCGGTCAAGGGTCGGCGCGTTGGCGACGGGGCCGTAAAGCGCCAGCGCCGCCTCGGCGCCACTGACCAGCCGTTCGCCATAGGCGCGCACGGCCGCCGTGGTCACGCCCTCGATCTCGGCCGTGGCTTCCTGCAGGCCCGGCACCCGGCCCCAGATCGCCAGATAGCGGGCCATCCGTTCGGCCCGCGCCGAGGGGCTTTCCAGCCCCATCAGCAGGCCCGCCTTCATCTGCGCCCGGGCGCGGGCCACTTCGGCCTCGCTCATATCCTCGGCGGCGCGTTTCAGCTCGTCCATCGTCAGGGCGGCCAGATCGCCGATCTCGTCGGCCGAGGTCCCGGCATAGATCGTCACCATGCCGGTGTCGTCATAGCTGCCCGCCTGGGCATAGATCGAATAGCAAAGCCCGCGCTCCTCGCGGATCTTCTGAAAGAGGCGCGAGGACATGCCGCCGCCAAGGGCGGTGGAATAGACCTGCGCCGTGTGCATGTCGGCGTCGCGGTAGGCCGGGCCGCGAAAGCCCATGGCGAAATGCACCTGTTCCAGATCCTTGACCTCGCGCCGCTCGGCGCCCTGCCAGCGCGCGGCCTCGGGGCGGGGGGCCGGGCGGGCGGTCAGATGGCCGAACAGCGCCCCGGCCAGCGCGACGAGTGCCGCGTGATCGACGGCACCGGCCGCCGACAGGATCATCCGTTCGGGGCCGTAGTGATCGGCGACAAAGCTTTTCAGATCCTTGCGTCCGAAGGCCGACACACGTTCGGCCGGCCCAAGGATCGTGCGGCCCATCGCCTGATCGGGATAGGCCGCCTCTTGCAGCCAGTCGAAGATGATGTCGTCCGGCGTGTCCAGCGCCTGACCGATCTCTTGCAGGATCACATGGCGCTCGACCTCGATCTCTTTCTTGTCGAAGACCGGGTTCAGCACGATGTCGGCAATCACATCAAGCGCCAGCGCGACATCGGCCTCAAGCACGCGGGCGTAAAAGGCCGTCATCTCGCGCGAGGTATAGGCGTTGATATAGCCGCCCACATCCTCGAT
>CAZORV010000228.1:0-3972 GCA_964582215.1 uncultured Frigidibacter sp. | reverse complement strand
CTCAACAGCCCGAACCGGCCGATCCCGACCAACCGACTTCTTCAGGTCGAAGTAGCTTGTGTCGATAAACGGCTTCGTGCCGGAGCGCCGCGAACGGCCCTTGAGCACGTATGGCAGCGAACTGGCTCAGCGCATACGACAACCTCGCCAGCTGCGGCAACCTCTCTACCGAAAGGGGCCTACCCCAGTTGCGTCCGGGCGCTTGACGGCAGAAGTCCCCATGCAAGTCGCTCCACACGTCTCGTCGTCGAACTGCAGTGCCGCGGGCTACCGCGCCTGCGAGACACGTGGGTCGTGCTTACTGGGCATCGCGCGAAAATCCTGCAATGCTCTGGTTGGGGTCGAGCCCAGTCCATATGCCGACGTACGCCCATTCACAAGCCTTGAGAATTGTCGGCACACCGCCTTCGAGAGAACTGGACCGAGATGCAGTTCGAGTACGACCTAGACGCCCTGCTCCGCGACCTTGTCACGGCGTACCGCAAGGCCAAGGCAGACCTGTTCTACGACGACAACCCTCGTCGTCTGGACCTAGTTCGGTACGAGGAGGCCTTGTCCCACAACCTCCGTGGCCTCCATGCGCGACTAGTGGGAGACGACGAGTCTTGGGTCCGGGACCGCGAGTTTCTTGGTGGATTCACGTTTGTTCCTAAATCACTGAAGGAACCGGGAGTCATTCGTCGCTCATTCTGGTCGGTTCCAGCCAAGTCATGGCGCGGTCAGTGGGACGGGAGTCAGGGCGAGCGACCGAAAGCCGAGTTCCGACTGATGGCCAACTGCAGCATCGATCTCCATGTGCTATCGACACTCTGGATGCTCCAAGTAGGCGCACATCTCGACATGAGACTAAGCAACTCGGCCCGAGGCAGCCGCCTCCGCTACCGGGAGTTCGGAGCCATCGACCATCTGAGCAGGGGAACGTTCCACGACTACCGTACCGCGTACCGGCGCTGGCGCAACGATGGGCTCAGAAAAATGACAGAAGGCCTCGACTCTGGCACAGATATCATCGCAATGACTGCGGACGTGACAGCATTCTATCATCGTCTCGATATCCGATTCCTTTCAGACGAAGACTTTCTCAAAGACACCCTGGGCGTCGAATTGAATGTTTGGCAACAGAAGCTAAATCGACTGTTCGTAGACGCCATGCAGTCGTGGTCAATGCACGTGGCGACGGAGATCGGCTGCGATACTGGCTGCGGCCTGCCTGTCGGACTACCATCGTCGGCGGTGGTCGCGAATCTTGCCCTCCACGAACTCGACGACGCTATCGACGCCCTGGAGCCTGCCTTCTACGGCCGATACGTCGACGACATCCTTCTGGTCGTCAGGGACGAAGGCGATACGCCGAACCAAGCCACGTTCCTCAAGCGACTAGCCAAACGAGTCGGGGGACTACTCATCGTAGGGACAGCCACGGACTCAGCCGAGCAGGGGCTCAGGTTCATACCCAGGTATCTGCAGGGGTCTCGTATCGTGTTCGCGAACGACAAGAACAAGACGTTTCACCTCAGCGCACCTAGCGGCTATGCCGTAGTCGACGCCATTATGTTGAACATCGAACGACGCAACAGCGAGTGGCGCTCTCTCGCGGTCGTGCCTCCAACACCCGGCGGCATCGAGCCTTCTATTGCGCAAGCACGACGCTCCGACGGTGAGCCCGCCCTGAACCTGCGAGACGCCGATGAGGTCTCGGCTCGCAAGCAGTCGTTCTCCATCCGCCTCCGCGACTTTGAAGGGTTTGAACGGAACCTCCGACCCGCTGCCTGGGAGACTGAGCGAGCAGAGTTCTTTCGAGCAGTACGCGAACACGTCTTCTCACTCCCGTCGCTGTTCGAGCTCGCCATATACCTCCCGCGCATCTTTACTCTGGGCGCAGCATGCTCTGACGCAGCAGTCCTGCTCCCCGCTATAGCCGTCATCCCAACGCTCCCGGGAGAAGTTCGCGACACGTGTGACATCAAGGTCGTCGACGTTCCCATTGACGAAATACGCCGCGAGATGGTTCTTGAACGCTGGTCAACACACCTCGCAGACCAGGCCATTGAAGGTCTTGTACGCGGCTGGATGGGACCGATCACCGGCACCCTACTCCGCAGTATCCGAGATCTGCTGAGTCCGCTGCGCCCACGGCAAGCTGCAGTAATTGCGACGGTCGGCGCGCTGGACAACGCTCACCTGGGCCTCGCTCAACGCGATCTCGCACACCGACCCTACCGGTGGGGAGTTCTGGGGATCGGTAGGGGCGAACGAGTGCCGGCAGCCACCCGACAGAATCTCCCGCTGCATGAGTCGATCCGCGACGGCCTGAACAGCCTCGTGCGAGCCCTCCCGAATTGGCGCGGACGGACTCTTGGCGGCCATCGAGTCGGAAGCTACGACGCAGGTCTCGCATTCGCAACCCGTCCGCCCACGATGATGGAACTGTATCGAATTCTCGCGCCAACGGGGAATGACGAGTATGGAATAGCCGACGCCGATCTAGTAGATAAGATCCTTAAGGCGTTTCGTGGATATGGGCACGCAAGGACCACTCTTGAGCGCCGCGATAAGCGTCCCGCGGTCATCCACGTGCCTATCAGTCGTCGCAGTTCACCTGTAAAGATCGCTCTCGTAATGATGGAATCCACCGCGCAAGATATCGCCAACCTCGCCAACGGCAATGTCGCAGAACCTACAGGAGAGCGCTACAACGCCATTCGCGCACTACTTGAAGCGGTGCGTAGAGGAATCGACGAAGGCACCCACCTCACGCCCGACGCTAGACATGCGAGGAGACCTGACTACGTACTCCTGCCCGAACTCTCACTTCCCGAGAGTTGGTTCGACGAATTCTCCCTGGGACTCTTGCGCTCAGGAATCAGCCTCATCGCAGGTGTCGAGTACCAACCGCGAGCAAGGAACACGATCGTCAACCAGGTGTGGGCGGCACTCCGAACCGAGGATCTGAGGACCGACTACTTCCTCTACCGTCAAGACAAACAGAGGCCTGCTCACGCCGAACGACGCAACCTGGCTGCGGCAGGGGCTTCCTTGTCCCCAGAATTTCCGTGGGCCAGGCCACCCGTCATCGAACACGGGGATTTCAGATTCGCACTTCTCATCTGCAGCGAGTTCACCAATATCGACTATCGCGCACATCTGCGCGGCAACGTCGACGCACTCTTGGTCCCCGAGTGGAATCAAGATCTACACTCGTTTGAGGCACTCGTGGAAGCCTCGGCGCTCGATCTCCACGCCTATATCGCTCAAGCCAACACCCGCGGCTTCGGCGACACCCGACTCCGAGCACCAAACAAAGATGAATGGGCGCGAGACGTCGTTCGCCTCCGTGGTGGAGAACACGACTACTTCGTTACGGGAGAAATGGACTACGACACACTAAGAGACTTTCAGCACAACAGCACGAACCCCTCGATATCGATGCAATCGGGGCCTTTCAAGCCCACTCCCGATGGATTCATACCTGACCCTGCGCGCACGAGCAGCGAGCACGAGTGAAAGCAGAAAGGCATACCCGGGTTCCGAACAGCACAGGCCAAACACGGCGGCGCATTATCTATCATAGAGGTTACTCCATGAAGTCGCAGGATCCCAGGAACTCCGCGACACGGCGACGAGCAGTCTGCAGCTTCTGCATCTCAGTAGGTAATCTGGATGGACCTCACGTTTCAATTCGCTGGCAGGATCGCCATTCTTGCGATCTCTGCCTTGCCCTACCGAATCAACCCAGACTCCGCCCCGCGAGGCTCACTCATCCACCACCGGCGGACACTGAGACCCCGGGCGGGCCGCCGGCAGGAGTTCGATCATCGCCCTAGTCGCGGACAGCCACCCGCTCTCCGCAGCCGTCACGACGTCGTGTTGCGTGATATGTAACCACACATGTGGTAGCTTGAAGCGCATCTAGCTAACTACTTCGACCTGAAAAAGTCGGACAGTGGTTGGCGGAGCTCGATCTTGCACCTG
>CAZORV010000227.1:0-3989 GCA_964582215.1 uncultured Frigidibacter sp. | reverse complement strand
GGCACCCACAGCTTCACCGCTTTGGTCGCCGATGCGGCGGGCAATGCCGGCGCCACCTCTTCCGCCTTCACGCTGACCGTCGATACGGTCGCGCCGGCCACCACCGTGACGATCACCAGCGCCGACGACAATGCGGGCACCGCCGCCACCCTGGCCAGCGGGAACACCACCGATGACGCCACCCCGACACTTTCGGGCACGCTGTCGGCACCGCTCGGATCGGGCGAGGTTTTGAACATCTATGATGGCGCGACACTTCTGGGCACGGCCACAGTGACCGGCACGACCTGGACCTTCACGCCGCCAAGCCTGTCCGACGGCACCCACAGCTTCACCGCTTTGGTCGCCGATGCGGCGGGCAATGCCGGCGCCAGCTCGGCTGCCTTCTCGCTGACCGTCGATACAACCGCACCCGGGGCCACGCCGACAATCTCCAGCGCGCATGACAACGTCGGCACTCCGTCGACCATCCTGAACGGCGGGGGCACGAACGACACCACCCCACGTATCGACGGGACGTTAAGCTCGGCGATCGGGTCGGGCGAGGTCGTGAAGGTCTATGAAGGGGCGACACTCGTTGGCACGGCGACGATGGACAGCGCCACAACCTGGCACCTGGACGCGCCCACCCTGACCGAAGGCGCCCATAGCCTGACGGCTGTCGTCGTCGACGCGGCGGGCAATGCGAGCACAGCGTCCTCCGCCTTTACCTTCACCATCGACACTGTGGCGCCGACCGCGACTCCTACGATCAGCATGTTCGGCGACAATTTTGGCACTGTTTCAAGTGCGCCGAGCGGTTTTGCCACCGATGATGTTACGCCAGACTTCATCGGTACGATCAGCGCCCCCCTAGGCAGTGGCGAGACGGTGCAGATTTACGAAGGCGCCACCTATCTTGGCACGGCAACAGTGACCGGCACGAACTGGTCCATCTCGGGACTTTCTGTCGGGTTGGGCATGCATAACCTGACCGCCTATGTGGTGGATCAGGCGGGGAATGCGGGACCGGCATCGTCACCGTTCGCGATCAATATCGAACAAGATTACTTCAGTACGCAGACCGATGACGAATTGGGCTACGCATTGGGTTCCGCAGGGGACTTCAACGGTGACGGGTACGAGGACTTCCTGGTCACTGCCCCCCATGGCGCCTATGGCAACAGCGCCAGTACAGTGTCGAACGCGTATATCGTCTTTGGCAGCGCCACAGGCCTGCCGTCGCTTGCGAATATTGATGCACTCACGGCTACGCAGGGCATCAAGATCGACAACGCAGGCGTCACTGGCGGCATCGACGTAGGCATCATGGGCTATAACGCCGAAAGCTTGGGCGACGTGAACGGGGATGGCTATGATGACGTAATCATCTCCAGCAACCTGCAGGATCAGGGATATGTGCTGTTCGGCCATTCCGGCGGCGGAACCCTGTCGTTGTCCAGCATGAATTCGGCCGCTACCGCGAACGGCTTCAGAATCGACGAATACAACACTGGCGCATGGGCGATGACCGGCAGCGGCGGCGGCGGCGATATCAATGGCGATGGCTATGACGATATCGTCTTCGGCTCAGCCGACAGCGGCGGCAGTGGGG
The DNA here is from genome assembly GCA_964582215.1 of uncultured Frigidibacter sp. Taxonomy (GTDB): domain Bacteria; phylum Pseudomonadota; class Alphaproteobacteria; order Rhodobacterales; family Rhodobacteraceae; genus TMP-24. The sequence continues at coordinate 2,395 of CAZORV010000227.1, read as the reverse complement.
CGGCCTATGTCCTGTACGGCCACAGTGGCGCTGGCGGATCGGCGGGCTGGACCAACCTGCAATTGCGCACTGACGGGCTATATACCGACGTGGCTTCACCAACGCAGTTGGGCGCAGGCACCCATACGATCATCACCTCTTCAGTCACTACCGAGGGCGACGGCGATCTGGGCACCAATACCCAGATCATCGGCGATGTGAACGGCGACGGCTTTGCCGACTATATCGTCACTGTACCGAAGGCGGACTCGGGTGTGGCGGGCCAGTGGGACTATGGACGCACCTATTTGGTCTTTGGCAATGTCGCAGGTCACGGCACCGACTGGAACCTGAATACATTTACTGCCAGCGACGGTGTCCGGTTGCTTGGCACCGAAACGTACGAACAAGTCGGCTCATACACCCCAGACTGGGGCAACAACGGCCACGGTGACGCCTGGTACGGCACCTCGAACACCATTGACGGGATTGGTGATATCAACGGCGACGGGATCATGGATTTCGCCGTTGGCTCGCCGACCTGGGGCGACAGCGTCGATGACGGATTTGCACCGGGCCGGGTCTATGTTGTCTATGGCAAGACATCGGGCTGGGCGGACTTTGGCTTGGGCAGCCTGACGGGCTCGTCCGGCTTTATCCTGACCGGCGGCGCCTCGATCGGCACCGATGCGCTTCTTGGACACTCGATCCGGTCAACCGGTGATGTGAATGGTGACGGGATCGACGACTTCCTGATTGGCGCGCCGAATGCCGACAATGCCTACGCCGACAGCGGTGCAGTCTATCTTGTCTATGGCAAGGCGGGCGGTGGCTTTGCCAGCACCGATCTGACCAGCATGGTAACGGCCGGAACAGCCGTGAAATTCCAAGGCGACAGCGCAGGCGATTTCATGGGCACCAACATCGGCATGGGCGACTGGAACGGTGACGGAATCCAGGATCTGGCCATCCCGAGTTGGGAAGACGACAGCGGCAGCTCTAACGGTGGCAAGGTCGGCATTTTCTACGGCTCGAACGCCGGGATGACGCAAAGCTATACGTCGGGTGATGATGCCATCGTCGGCTCGGCCTTGACCGTCGACCGTGTCACAGGCGGCGTCGGCAACGATACGATCAGCCACATCGGCACCGATGCAACCGGTACCAGCGCCACCTCGACCTTGCACGATGTTGCCTATGGCGGGGCCGGCGCCGACCATATCGGGGTTGACGGGCTGACCTTTACCCGGGTCGACGGCGGCATGGGTATCGATACACTGTCGCTGGATGGCAGCGGTCTGTCGCTGAACCTTGCCACCTATGGCGCGCGGGTCCAGAACTTCGAGGCCTTCGACCTTGGGAACCATGGCAACACCTTGGGCCTGCGGTTGTCAGATGTGCTGAACATGCCCGACCTGGCTGGAACCTCGACTCATCTGACCATCAGCGGCGGCGCATCCGACATTGTCGACTTCGCCGAGGCAACATGGATCAACACCGGGTCAACCGTTACGGTCAGCGGCAACACTTATGATGTCTGGAGCAACACCACACTGACCGGAACCCTGGATGACGTCTGGGTCCAGCAAGGGATCCAGGTCGTCTGAGCACACCCCCATGCTGCACCATGGGGATGCGTTCCGGCCGAGGCGGCACTTGGGGCCGCCTCGGCCGTCTGAGTGATCTGCCGGGTCTCAAAGCAGGCGAACCGTTTCGTACCCAGTTCCATCCCCGGTTCCGACAGCTTTCAGGCGATCACGCAAGACCTGCATCAGACAGTCAAGAAAGCAGGTGGCCGCCGACGTCATTGGCGTGTCTTCCAGCGAGATGACGCCGATCCGGTGCGGCTGAAGCACTTCGGTAATCGGAACCCGAACAAACCTGTCCCGGAACTGTGGCAGTGAAGCAAGCATGCGTGGCGCGAGGGTCAGCATATTCATCTGCGAGACCAATAGTTCGACCAGCGCGATCGAATGGGCAGTGAATATCCGGCGGTGACCAACCGTAAGACCAAACTGTCCAAACAGATACTGAAGATAGGATGCTTGTGCCTCGGGCGCTATGTTCAAGACCCAATCTTCTTCGACAAGCTCGCGCAGGCTTGTGCTGGCAGCCTTGTGGTGCCCGCACCGCATGACAACAGCAGTTTCATGTTCGACAAGGGGTTCGAACTTCAGATCTGTGCTGACATCGCTGAAAGCCGGGGGATAGCCAAGGATGAAGTCAAGCGTTCCCTCACGCAGCTTAGGCTGGGCCAAGGTCATGTAGGTTTCTGACAGTTCCAGCCGGATGCCTGGCATGCGGCGGCGAAAATTCTCGATGGTTTCTGCAAAGATGGTTAATCCCATCCAAAGCGACGCCCCGATACTGAGACTGCCGCCCTCGCCGCGTGCCTGCGCAATATCATCGGAAGCCC
>CAZORV010000226.1:0-4124 GCA_964582215.1 uncultured Frigidibacter sp. | reverse complement strand
TGCCGCCCCAGCCCCGGTACCGTCGTGCTCACGTTCAACGACGCCCCGTCCGCAAGCAGGTCGCCCGCCGGGTTGAGCGTCAGCGTGAAACTCGCCGTCGCCCCGTAGGCCGGATCCACCACCACCGTGTACGTCCCCGCCGTCGGCAGCGTCGCCGACAGCACCGCGCCGTCGTTGTTCGCCCCCAGCGCCGTGCTCGTCGTCGCCAATATCGTCCCGTCCGGCTTCAGCAGCGTCAGGTAACCTCCGACCGTCGCCGGTACCGTCGTCATCTGCGCCAGTTGCACCCCCACCAACTGGCCCGCGCTCCCACTGAACGTGTAGCGCGTGTTCTGCCCCGCACGCGTGAGATTCACGCTGCTCGGCACTCCGCTGGACAGGGTCCCGGTCGCGTCGCTGCTCAGCGTCAGCGTCCCCGCCAACGTGCCGCCACCGCCCGGAATCAGGATCACGCTGTAGGTCCCGCTCTGCGGCAGATTCGTGAGGTTGACCTCACACCCGCCGTCCGGATCGCTCACGCGGCAGCCAACCGGCTGCAGGAGCAGCGTCCGGTCCGGCTTGTAGACGTATACGACGTTCGAGTACCCGGAGTTCGGCGTCTGCGTCATCCCCCGCAACCCCAGCCCCAGGTTCTGCCCCGCCGTCGCCACGAACGACAGGTGCCGCCCCAGCCCCGGTACCGTCGTGCTCACGTTCAACGACGCCCCGTCCGCAATCAGGTCCCCGACGGGATTGCGAGTTAGCGAAAAGGCCGCGGTCGCCGCATACTCCGGATCAACGGAAACCGAGTACGTGCCTGTCGTCGGCAAGGTGGCCGAGACGATCGCACCGTCGTTGTTCGCGCCCAGCGCGCTGTGGGTTGTCGCGAGCACCGTGCCGTCCGGGTTGCGCAGCGTGAGGTACGTCACGATCGTGGCCGGCACCGTGGCAAGCTGTGCGAGCTGCACGCCAACCAGCTGCCCCACGGTCCCGCTGAACGTGTAGCGCGCGTTCTGACCGGCCCGCGCGATGTTCACGCTGACCGCCGTGCCGTTCGCCAGCGTTCCCGTCAAGTCGCTGCTCAGCACGAGCGATCCGCCTGCAACCGATCCCGCCGGCGGAACGACGACGATGCCGTAGTTTCCGGTCGCAGGCAGATTGGAGAGGTTGGTCTGGCAGGCCGGACCCGGGTCGCTGAGTCGACAGCCGATCGGCTGCTGCAACAAGCTGCGGTCCGGCTTGTAGACGTAGAGCGACGTTGCATACCCGCTCGCCGGCGCCTGCGTGATCGCGGTCATCGCAAGGCCGAGGTTCTGGCCGCTCGTTCCCGCGAACCGGATTCGAGCACTCTGGTATGGAAGCACGGCGGGAATTGCCTGGGCGGCGCCGTTGACGGCGAGCGTCGGCGCGGATTTGATCGCCAGCGAAAAGCTCGCGGTTCCCGTGCCCGCACTCAACATGACGGTGTAGGTACCGGCCATCGCCAACTCGCGCAAGTGTCCGGACAGCGCCGTCGCATTAACGCTCGCGCTATCGACCACCGCGCCGCGCGGGTCGTACAGAACAAGCGAAACCGTACCGCTCGAGGCGGTGACGCCCGAGAACTGCAGGCTGAGCCAGTCGCCCGCAGCGCCGTCGAACACCACGAGTGCGACCTTGCCGGCCATGGCGATGTTGATCGGCAACGACGCACCATTGACCGCGAGCCGTCCCGTTGCAACGACGTCCGCTGCCGTAAGCGTTCCCGGTGGCACGAAGAAGTCTGCCGACGAAGTCGTGGCCCCGAGTGGCGTCGTTACCCTGATCTTCCCCGACGTGGCGTACGCAGGCACGCTCGTCATGAGCTGGCTTGCCGTGCTTGCGGACACCTCGGAGTAGAGTCCATTGAAGTGCGCGCCGTTGCTCGCCGGAGACGGATCGAAGTTGGTCCCGTTGATCGTCACGGCGGTCCCGAACACGCCGACCGAAGGCGTGAAGCCGGTGATCGTCGGCGCTCCCGCATTGGGCGCAACGATGAAGTCGGTCAGGCTCGTCGCGGTGGTCGTGCCGACCGTGACGGTGACCCGGCCCGTCGTCGCACTCGCGGGAACGACGGCGACCAGCTTGGTGGGCGTCGCGCTGGAGATCGTGGCCGCCACCCCGTTGAACCGTACGGCGTTGTTGGCAACGGTCGCCGAGAAGCCCGTGCCGTAGATGGTCACCGACGCTCCGACCGCACCGCGATTCGGGGTGAACTCGACAACCGCGAGCTCGCCTGCGGAAAACCGCTTAATCTCGACGATGTTGCCGGCTGAATCGTAGACATACTGTGCCGCCTCTCCGCTCGGCGCGTAGACACCGACGAGGCGCCCCACTTCGTCATAGGTATAGTCCACGGCGGCGCCGACAGGGGAAACGACGGCGACGATGACAGACAGCACCGCTGCCGCGCCTCGCGCAAGCCGAGCAAACAGCGAGCGCGTTGCAACAGGGTGGTTCCACGCGTGGGCCATCATCGTCCTTTCCCGACCTCCGGTCGCGCGAACGTCCGCCTCTCCGACAAGCCGACTTGCAGCCTGAGGGCCGGGACATTCGCGGCCGTTGGCGGCGAGTAGCGGTCATCGGTCAGGGACTCGAGAAACGCAACAAGGTCCGCCTGTTCCGCCGTAGTGATTGCCATCGGTTGGCCGCGTTCGCGTCCGCGGTAATAGAGTTCCTGTGCGAGCGCATCCGCGAGCGTGCGCGCACTGCCATCGTGAAAGTACGGTGCGGTCACGGCCACGTTGCGCAGACCCGGCGTGCGGTACTTTCCGATGTCCGCCGGGTCGCGGGTGACCAGGAATCGTCCCAGGGCCGCGATCTCGGGATCCGTGGCTATCAGCAGTTCGAGCTGTTCATGCGTGGCCGCCCGCACTTCGGTGACGAGCGCTGCAAGCCTGGATGCGATCCGTTCCGAGCCGACGCCAACCGCGTGGAACTCGTTGTCGGTGAAGGTCGGTCGCTCACCGTCGATGCGATGGCACCGTGCGCATCCCGCAACGCCCCGGAACACTTCGAAGCCCCGGCGCGCCGAACCGGAAATTGCAGCGGAGTCGCCGGCTCGCCAACGATCGAAGGGCGAGGCTTCCGTGCGCAACGACTCAATGTATGCCACGAGCGCGCTTCCTATCGCCGAAGACGTTAGCGGATCGTCCAGACCGGCATCGGAAAACGCCTTCCGATAGCCTTCGTTGCGCAATACGAGTTCGACGACGATCCTCGGTCCGGCAAGCGCGTGCTCGCGAGGGTGGCTCAATGCCAGCGCAACCTGGTCGGACAGCGTGCCTGTCCGCCCGTCCCACGCGAGCGCCGGACGTTGCGCGACGTCCAGCAGCGATGGAGCGTTGCGCGTACCCTGGAGTCCGAACGCTCCCGACGAGACTGGCCGTCCGTCCGCGAACGCGCGCCCTGGCTGGTGGCAGGTCGCGCACGCGACCTTGCCGTCCGCCGAAAGCGCGACATCGAAGAACAGCAACTTGCCGACGTTTGCCAGCGGCGAGGCCCCCACAATGGAAGCCGTCGCCAATGCTGCAAGGAGCAACCCGCCAAGCCCCGATCGCAGCGACTTGCTCGGGGCCTTGGTGCGCTTCTCCATACCCCCCGGCCCCCGCACTCGGTGTCGTTGTCAGGCGCGCCCGGTGGATCGGGCACAGATGAGGCCAAGCGACGGTCCACCGCCCACGAGCCCGATGCCGCTTGTTGTCGGATACACTTTGTCGATGCGGCGACGCATTGTCAATCGCCGTCCAGCGACTCGCCAGGGGGAAGGCCTACCCCTCCGAAAGCCTGAGTTCCGCGACGTCGATGGGTTCCGCCCGGGACAACGCGGCGCAGGTGACGCGCAGCGCCTGTCAATGTGGTCGGGAGGAAGCCGTCGCGTCCTGCCCGATCAGGCGGACTACGATCGCGCGGTCGCAGGCCCGCGTATCGTTGTGCGGATTCTCGCGCTGACGCAAATCGTCAGTGACCGCAACTCGAGTGACCGCAGCAACGGCTGGTCCACCACGAGCCCACTGCGTCGTGACCCGCCTCGCCGGCTTCAGGGCGCGACGCGCTGCCAGGTCCCGATGTTGCGCGCGGCGATCATCGGCTGCGTGGCGGCGGCGAATGCCTTGAAGTGCGGGGTC
>CAZORV010000225.1:0-4130 GCA_964582215.1 uncultured Frigidibacter sp. | reverse complement strand
CCACCAGCGTCAACCGCGGCTCGGTCCGCTGCCCCGACTTCAGGTGCAGGATGTAGGCCTTGGTTACCTGCTGGCCCCGGGCCACACACTCATCGGCCACGTACTGCAAAGTCCACCGCCGCCCATCCGGCCGCAAGGTCTCCTCGAACAGCCGCGACAACCGCTGCGCGAAATCAACCCGGCCGCCCCACGCTGCTTCTACGACGGTCCCAACCGGATTGCCGCTCTCAGCGCGCTCCGGCGTCGAAACGTCTTCGATCTCCGTTGCCATTCGCCACCGCTCCTTCAACAGCCGGGAACCCCTCGCGTCCAGTCGCACGATGGAGCCGACCTCGAGCTGGATACCGTGCGATGAGGGTACCGGGATCTGCGGGGCTACTGGAGCAGCCCAACTGGGTTGGTGATCGGCGTGCAGCCCTGCTTGGGTCGTCCGACTCAGTTCGTCCCGTCGGATCATCGTTGGCCGGCTGCATCCAACACCAACATCGTCCGAAGTTCAGTGACGGAGCCGCTAATCCCGGTGGGCGTCTCGGCCGCGCATCTCGGCCAAGAACGCCGAGGCCAGTGCGATCCACTCGTCAGGCTTGGCCGCGTCGGCCCATACCTCCAGGAACTCCCGCGAGGTAAGACCCAGAGGGTGCTCGGGCAGAGGCTTGGAAGAGTACTCGTGAAAGGGGGAGGTCTTGTTGAGCTGCGACAGCAGCTCACGCGCCTGGGATGTCCTACCGTGCCCGCCGACTTCGAGTGAGGGGAAGAGCTCGGGGGCGCGTTGCGCGGGCGACCACTCACGCCAGACACGGTAGAAGGGCAGTTCCCAGTCCAAGTGGCTCCAACGCCAAGGGCCTCGGTAACCGCACGCGACGAGCGCCGCCATGAATCCGTCGGCAGTCATTCGCAACCGCTGGGTCTTGGTCATGTTCGGCAAGGTATCGGCCGCCACGGACTGTCACGCAGTAGGGCGACGACCTGTTCGGACCGTGTGAGTAAGGCAGCCATACTGGCGAAGCGTCCGACGAAAGCAGCGTCGTCGGTGTCGGGCACCTGCGCTCCGCTCCAAGAAGGCAGCGCCTCTATGAACCGGGATCGGACGGGCAGCGAGACCCCCGTCAGATACCCGTCGACAAGCGTCTGAACGACCTGCTGCTCCAATTCGTGCTGCTCGGCTGTCAGCCCACGCACGAAGGGCTCTCCGCGACGCTCGGCGGCTCGTTGCCGGATCTGCTCGAGTGGATCGAGTTCAGGCCGCCGATTGGCTCCAAGTCCATCGATCCGAGCACGCACGTCCAGGATTCGGGCCAACAGACACGCGGGAGGGTCGACGCGAAGGTCGCTTGGAGGAATCGCCATCACTTGAACGGCAGCCACGGCGCGGCGCAGAAGGGCGAGCGAGATGGAGCCAGGCGACTCGTGCACGTTCAGGTAGCGGATTCCGTCGAGGCCAGCGCCCTGGAGGTCCAGTTGCGTGATCTGGGCCGCCTCTGCGTGGTTCTCGTCCCGCCAGCCCGCCTCCAACGTCAAGCCACTATGCAGTCTCACTCGGTACAAGTAGAACTGGCTGCTTCCGTCGCCTTGGTCGCGCATCCGACGAAGCATGGACTCGACTGCGGCTTCGTAGGTGCCCACGTGCAGCGCCTGCGTCGTGAGACGCCGATGCGCGCTCTCGATTTCCCCTGAAGTGATCAGCGTCCTGAGCAGCAGGTCGGTCGTGGTGTCGGAGACCGCCTGAGGTTCGTGTCGGGGCCATCCTGGGTCGGTACTGGTGTGGTACCAGGTGAAGTCCGCCACCCGCAGGTCGCAGAGGACCGGGTCATTGTCGTCACGAAGGCCTAGGACCGCCGGACCGAAATGAATATCTGAACCGCAACAGTCGCATGCCACGTGGGCGCCGTTGGGCTCCGACTCGTACGTTGCGCTGGTCAGCGCCGTAAGTCCCCGGCACGTCGAACAACGCATCTGATAGCCATAGTCGAAGCTCACCGGCCTCTCCAACAGTGCCGCCGTCACAGGGCCATCCTGACTCGTACCTCCGACATCCCGTCCACCCCGACGCCGCAGGGGCCGGGGACGCCCCCCCGGGGGCACGGCGATCTACCGCTCCGGTTCTCGGGCCAGGCGAACATCCGCTCGGCGTAGGTCTGGGCCTGGCCGGTCAGCGCCCGCAGCTGGGGCAGCCCGGCGCCGGCGAACACTACCGGCAACTCACGCTGGTTGAACCTGGTGCTTGGCCATCACCAGCGCGGACAAGTCGCCGGCGCCAAGGTTCTGGATCTCATCGATTAGGAACACGAGCACCCGACCCGTGCTCTTTGGGCGGCATCGCCCAGGGCGACGACCAGCTCGGGCAGGTCGGCGGTGAAATCACCCAGTGTCGGCCACGCCGCCTCGACTCGGCGCCGTCGAAGGTGATCGTCCATCGGCCCTGGGGGGTCGAGCTGAGCCTTGAACCCGCGCAGCACCCCAGAGGCGCGACGGGCCCGGGTCTTCCACCGATCAGCCGGTGAGAGCTCGAGCAGAGGGCCCGGCGGGCAGGGGACGGGATCTTGCGGGCGAACCCGTCGACCTTGCTTGGACGCCTCTGCTTGACCACAACCAGATGGCGGGCCACGACGCAAGGCGCTCATTCCCGCGTCAGCACCCGGGGACACCAGGTAGGACAGAGCAGAGGACGCATCTATAGACACATGTGATCCAACTTGTGGCTAGCATGCCTCGTATGGCAATGCGGTACCTTGAGACCCACCCGTGGATCACATTCCAGTTCCGGCCTGAGTTCGACGCCACCAGCATGCGGCTGGGAGAGGCGTTCTCCAAGTGCCAACACCTCGCCGGAACACCCCTGCAGCCGGGGCTCGCCGAGGGTCTCGCCGAGATATACCTCGCGAAGGGCGTCAACGCCACCACGGCGATCGAGGGCAACACGTTGTCCGAAGGAGACGTCAAGGAGATCCTTGAACATCGCAAGGAGTTGCCGCGTTCTCAGGCGTACCTTCAACGCGAGGTCGAGAACGTCCGGGACGTCCTGACTGCGATCGACCGGGACTTCGCCTCCGGACTCGAGTTTCGGGTCACCCCTGAGTGGCTAAAGGCGCAGAACAAGAAGATCTTGGCGGGGATCGAATGTGAGGACCACGTTGTCCCCGGCGAGTTCACGACGGAATCCCTGTTGGTCGGAGGCATCTACCGTGGGGCACCTCCCGCGGACGTTCCGTTTCTGGTCGACCAACTGTGTTCATGGCTGAACCACATGCTCGACGAGGTCAGCGCCCGCGATGACCTCAGCGACGACTTCAAGTTCGTCAACGTCTTCCACGCCGCTGTCCTCGGACATCTCTACATCGCTTGGATCCACCCCTTTGGCGACGGGAACGGCCGCACGGCCAGGGCCCTGGAGTGTGCGATCCTGGCCGGTTCGCATCTTGTGCCGTGGGTTTCCAGCAACCTCCTTTCGAACCACTACAACCTGACTCGCAACCGTTACTACACCCGCCTCGACGCAGCCTCCCGCCGCGGCGAAGTAAGGGCATTCGTCGCGTATGCGGCCGAGGGCTTCGTCGACATGCTGCGCGAACAGATCCGTTTCGTCCAGAAGATGCAGCGTTGGGTTGCGTGGGTCAACTTCGTTCACGAGAGGTTCCAGCAGGAGACGCAGGGCGAGACGTCGCGGCGCCGCAGAACGTTGCTTCTTGCGCTCCCACCGGATGAGCACACCCCGCGGAACCGCCTTCGAACACTAACTCCGGAAATCGCCCTCATGTACGCGCACCTTCAGGACAAGGCGGTCTCGCACGATACGAATCGACTTAGGGCGCTGGGGCTCCTCGCAGGTGACGGCCGCCGGGGGTACAAACCCAGGATCGAGCGCATGGACGCCTTCATGCCACGCAACCACTAGTGTCCCGCCGGACGTTCGTCGCATCAGCTCGTGTGGACGTGGGCGAGGACGGGGTTGGCGGCGACGGCGCCGCGCAGGTGGTCAGGGCGGGTGGTCAGGTAGCGCTGGGTGGTGGCCAGGCTGGCGTGGCCGAGCAGTCCCATGACCTCGATGGCGGTGGCCCCGTTCTCCAGCAGGCTGGTAGCGAAGGTGTGCCGCAGGGCGTGGACCAGGGCCCCGGTGGGGCGGTGGGAGTTGA
>CAZORV010000224.1:0-4156 GCA_964582215.1 uncultured Frigidibacter sp. | reverse complement strand
GCGTGCTCGCACGCACCGCCCCCGGCGCCCAAAACGACCGGACCGCGCCGAGGCATCCCGGCGGAAACGTCCCCGCTCAACCGAACCTCTATCGGTCCAGCGTCCGCACCTGTGGCCGCATCACGCCCCCGGGCCGCATCCGGCGGTAGGGTGCGTGCTCGCACGCACCGCCCCCGGCGCACAAAACGACCGGACCGCGCCGAGGCGTCCCGGCAGATACGCCCCCGCTCAACCGAACCGCTACCGGCCCAGCGTCCGCACCTGTGGCCGCATCACGCCCCGGGCCGCATCCAGCGGTAGGGTGCGCGCTCGCACGCACCGCCCCGGGCGCCCAAAACGACCGGACCGCGCCGAGGCGTTCCGGCGGAAACGTCCCCGCTCAACCACACCGCTACCGGTCCAGCGTCCGCACCTGTGGCCGCATCACGCCCCGGGCCGCATCCAGCATCAGGTCCGTCAGCGCCCAGACCAACGCATCCACCCGGTCCGGGCTGCCCTTGCCGACATAGCCCTGTCGCGTCACCTGCGCCATCTGGTCCTCCAGCCGGCCCAGCCCCGCCACATGGCTGACCCGGCCCTGTTCATAAAGCGCGGCCACCGGCTCGGCCCGCGCCACCTTGTTCTGCGAGGCCGTGACCTTGCGGATCGGCAGATAGGGATCGACCGTCCGCAACATCTGCTCGACCAGCGCCCCGCCCTGGTTCACCTCGGCGACGATCCGCGCCGCGCCGTGACGGTGGTAGGCCGCCGCCACCGCCTCGGCCCAACCGGCGGGCGACCCGCCCTTGACCGTCGCATCCTCGATCACCCAGGCGTGCCAGTCCCTGGGATGACCCTCGGTCACGGCCCCCACGACGACAATCCCGCATTCGTCCGCCCCCTCGCGGCCCGCGACCGAAGGGTCGACCCCGACCACGATCCGCCCGAACACCGCGGGCAAGGCCCCTCGCGCCGCCTCGATCAGACTGCCCGGCCAAAGCGCCCCGTCGGCATCCTCCAGCAATTCGCCATCCAGCTCCTGCCGCCCGATCCGCGTGCCGCCATAGCGCGCCCGCACCTCTTCCAGGAACGAGGCCGCCAGATAGGCCTTGTTCGCCTCGGTCGGCGCATGGGTGATGACGGTCGAGGGGTTCTTCAGGATCGCCTTCAGCACGCCCACATTCTTCGGGGTCGTCGTCACCACCTGACGCGGCTGCCCCCCCAGCCGCAGCGCAAACTGCAGCATGTCCCAGCTCTCCTCGGCCTTCTTCCACTTGGCCAGCTCGTCCACCCAGGCCGCATCGAACTGCGGCCCCCGCAGACTTTCCGGCTCATGCGCCGAATAGACCTGCGCCTCGGCACCATTCGGCCAGACCAGACAGCGCCGCCCGGCCTGCCAGACCGGCTTGCGGTCCGGGGGCGAACAGGCAAGGATCCCGCTTTCGCCAAAGACCATCACCTCGCGGACCTGATCAATCGTCTCGCCGACCAGCGCCACCCGCCGCGCGGCACCCGGGTCCATCGGCCGGTCACCCTCGACCTGCGCCCTGACCCACTCGGCCCCGGCGCGGGTCTTGCCCGCGCCGCGACCGCCCATGATCACCCAGGTCTTCCACACGCCCCCGGGCGGCAGCTGATGCGGCAGCGCCCAGAACTCGAACAGCCAGGGCAGCGCCATCAGCGCCTCGGTACTCAGCGCCCCGAGAAACTCTTCAACCACCTCCGGTGTCGCGGAGGCAAGCCAGCCTGCGGCCGATCTCAGCCCGCGCGGCTCCGAGGTCGAGCGCATAGTCATAGACGGCGCCGGCCTCTGTTTTGCTTTTTCGTGCAACCTTCGCCCTTTCCTCAAGGACCAGTTCGTAAAAGGCCCGCATTTCCTTCATGGCATGCGTGGCTGTGCGCGCATCCCAGTCGCCGCCCTTGATCCGCTGGATCAGCGCGAAGACCTCGTCCGCCACATCGCGATATAATTCCGCCGCCTGCGCGAGGCTGTCCTCGGCCTGCGGGTCTTCACCCGTAAATCTGATTGTCATCCAGTCTTTGCCCGCGCTCCGTGTTCTGCCCGACCGCGCGAAATGAAAAACGGCGCCGGTTGATCCTGCGCCGCTCACCCACTTCTTCTAGCATGTCCGAAGGTATAGGTCGGATCGCGCGCCAAGTCAAGCGAAAACGCAATCACATCAACGGCTTACCAGAACGCCACTGTAAGGTTCCGTTAACCCCTCAGCCGCCGTTGCCCTGACTTGCCTCAAGCTTGCGCCATTTGGCGACGTTCTTGTTATGCTCGGCCAGCGTCTCGGCAAAGACATGGCCGCCGCTGCCATCCGCCACGAAAAACAGGAATTTCGTTGCCTCGGGATGCAGCGCCGCCTCGATCGCCGCCGCACCGGGGTTGGCGATCGGGCCGGGCGGCAGACCGTCGATGACATAGGTATTGTAGGGCGTGTTCGACCGCAGCTCGCTCTGCCGCAGACCGCGCCCCAGGACACCCTTGCCCTTGGTCAGCCCGTAGATCACCGTCGGGTCGGTCTGCAGCTTCATCCCGCCCTTCAGCCGGTTCAGGAACACGCTCGCGACCCGCGGCCGCTCGGCCGCCACCCCGGTTTCCTTCTCGACGATCGAGGCCATGACCATCGCCTCTTCCGGCGTCTTGTAGGGCAGCCCCTCGGCCCGGCCCTCCCAGGCCTTGGCCAGACGCTCGGCCTGCAGCGCCAGCATCTGCGACACCAGGTCGGCCCGCGTCATGCCCCGCGCCACCTCATATTGCTGCGGCGCCAGCGTCCCCTCGGCAGGCACATCCTTCAGATCGCCCGCCAGAAACCCTGCCCGGCCCAGCGCATCGACCACCTGCCAGCTTGTCGCCCCCTCGACCAAAGTGACGTTCAGCCGCGTCGCGGCATCCTCGGCGATCGCCGCATAGCCCTCGGGCACCGCCTCGGCGACCGGATCGAACTTCATCCGCTCGGTCATCTCGTTCGTGGCAGGATCCAGCTCGCTGACCACGATATCCGTCCCGGTCACGCCGATCCGGTAATTGATCTCGGTCCCGCAGGTCGATTGCCCGGTCCCCGTCACCGTCTCGACGATCCCCGCCATCGAAGCACCCGGCGCGATCAGATAGGACCCGGCCTTCAGCGCATTCAGCCGCCCGGAATAGTCCGCCCCGACCTTGAAGATATAGGGATGCGTAATCGCCCCCTTCCCGGCCAGATCATCGGCCACCCGGCGGAAATTCGCACCCTTGTCGACCTTCAGACAGATCGCCTCGGCCAGGGGACCGGCTGCGGAATATTCATTCCGCGCCCAACCGGCCAGCGCGGCCAGCGCCACCAGGCCGACAATCGCCACCGTCAGGAAATTGGCGACCACATGCTTCCACATCAGGCGCGGACCCGGCCCAGCACCAGCGAGGCATTGGTGCCGCCAAACCCGAACGAGTTCGACAGCGCCACGTCAATCCTGCGCTTCACCGCCTTGTTGGGCGCAAGATCAAGCTTCGGGGTCACGGCGGGGTTGTCCAGGTTGATCGTCGGCGGCGCCACCTGATCGCGGATCGCCAGCACGCAGAAAATCGCCTCGACCGCCCCCGCAGCCCCCAGAAGATGCCCGATGGCCGACTTGGTCGACGACATCGTCGCCTTTGACGCCGCATCGCCCAGCAAACGCTCGACCGCACCAAGTTCAATCGTGTCGGCCATGGTCGAGGTGCCATGGGCGTTGATGTAATCAATCTCGTGGGCGGCGATCCCGGCGCGCTTCAGCGCCATCTGCATCGACCGGAAACCACCTTCGCCATCCTCGCTTGGCGCGGTGATGTGATGGGCGTCGCCCGACAGGCCATATCCCAGCACCTCGGCATATATCCTGGCGCCGCGGGCCTTGGCATGCTCATATTCTTCCAGCACGACACAGCCCGCACCCTCGCCCATCACGAACCCGTCGCGGTCGGCATCATAGGGACGGCTGGCCTTGTCCGGATCATTGCCGCGCTTGGTCGACAGGGCCTTGCAGGCGTTGAACCCGGCGATCCCGATCTCGCTGATCGGGCTTTCGGCGCCACCGGCGATCATCACATCCGCGTCGCCCCACTGGATCAGCCGCGCCGCGTCGCCGATGGCATGGGCGCCGGTCGAACAGGCGGTGACGACCGCATGGTTCGGCCCCTTGAACCCGTAGC
>CAZORV010000223.1:0-4207 GCA_964582215.1 uncultured Frigidibacter sp. | reverse complement strand
GACGGCGGCGCCGAGATCGTCGGCCTGCTGAAGACCGGCTCGGCCTTCTACGCGCCCGCCGCCTCGGCCATCGAAATGGCGGAAGCCTATCTCAAGGACCAAAAGCGCGTCCTGCCCGTCGCGGCACATGTGAAGGGGGCGTTCGGCCTTGACGGCATGTATGTCGGCGTCCCGGTGGTGCTGGGCGCGGGCGGGGTCGAGCGGATCGTCGACATCCGGATGACCGCGGACGAACAGGCGATGTTCGACAAGTCGGTCGACGCGGTAAAGGGCCTTGTTGCCGCCTGCAAGGCCATCGACCCGACGCTGGCCTGAGTGCGGGCGCCCGCGCCACGCTGAAACGAACCACGCATCCCGCAAGGGATGCGTCTTTTTGCCTGCCCCGTTCCCGCTTGTAGACAGACGCGGCCAGAGAGTTCACCATCCCCCATGTACGGAGGAGAGAACCATCATGGCCAAGAAAGCCAAGAGCAACGGCGGCGGCGCAGCCGGCGGCGAAATCCTGAGCGACGCGCGCGAGGCCGACGCCAAGGAAAAAATCTGGAACCTTGACCCCGCCGCACGTGCCAAGCGCAAGGCGGCCAAAAAGAAAAGCTATATCGACGAGCTTGCGCGCCTGCAGTTCGAGCTGATCAAGCTGCAGGACTGGGTGCAAAGCCAGGGCCTGAAGGTTGTGGTCATCTTCGAAGGCCGCGACGCAGCCGGCAAGGGCGGCGTCATCAAGCGCATCACCGAAAGCCTGAACCCGCGCGTCTGCAAGACCGTCGCCCTGGGCACGCCCACCGAACGGGAAAACGGCCAATGGTATTTCCAGCGCTATGTCCCGCATCTGCCCGCCCGGGGCGAGATCGTGCTGTTCGACCGGTCCTGGTACAACCGCGCCGGTGTGGAACGGGTCATGGGCTTTTGCAGTGACGAGGAATATTGGGAATTCCTGCGCGCCTGCCCCCTGTTCGAGGAGATGCTGATCAAATCCGGCATCATCCTGGTGAAATACTGGTTCTCGGTGTCCGACGAGGAACAGGAAAAGCGGTTCCGCGAACGGATTGCCAATCCGATCAAGCGCTGGAAACTGTCGCCCATGGACCTGAAGTCGCGGGAACGCTGGGTCGACTATTCGCGCGCCAAGGATGTGATGCAGCAATATACCGACCGCGACGCCTCGCCCTGGTTCGTGGTCAATGCCGACAACAAGAAAAAGGCGCGGCTGAACTGCATCACCCATCTTCTGGCGCAGATCCCCTATAAGGAAATCGCCCGCCCCGACATCAAGCTGGGCCCAAGGCAAAAGGACGACACCTACGTCCGCCCGCCGAAAGACAGCCAGCGCTGGGTGCCGCAGGTCCATTAGCTCGGGCAACTTCGCCGCCGCGCTTTCGCGTCGCGCGCTTGACAGGACGGGGTTGCGCGGGCTGATAGCCCACATGCACCGCCCGCTTTCGCCCTATCACGCCCCAGGCTTCTACGACGCGGCCCTGGCCCGGGGCCGCCACCGCGACATCGTCGGTGGCCGGTGGGAAGAAACGGGGCGGCTGCAGATGACGATCCTGCGGCGCGAGGGGCTGTTGCCCGGCCACCGCCTGCTTGACATCGGCTGCGGCAGCCTCAGGCTTGGCTGCAAGGCAGTGCCCTATCTTGAGCCCGGTCACTATTGGGGCACCGACCTTTCCGGCCCGCTGATGCAGCGCGGCTATCAGACCGAACTGGCCCGCAAGGACCGCCTGCCCCCCGGCCAGCTGGTCGAGGATGCGGATTTCACCTTTCCCGGCATCCCGGATCAGATCGACTATGCCATCGCCTTTGGCCTTTTCACCCACCTGCCCGGCCCGCATCTGGCCCGGGCGCTGGCCAATGTCCGTGCGGCCTTTCCCGGGCTGAACCGCCTGATCTTCACCTGTTTTCTGGCGCCCGACGCCGGGGCGGACCGGCCCTTTCGCCAGCGTGACGGCGTGGTGACCCATGCCGGCCGCGCGCCCTATCACCTGTCCGCCGCCCTTGTCGCGGGCATGGCCGATCAGGCGGGCTTTGCCCTGACCCGCCTTCATGATGCCCTGCCGCGTGGTCAGGCGCTTTTCCGGGCGCTGCCCCGCCTTGACAGCGCCCCGGCCCTGCCCCCAGATCGCGCCTGAACCCCGGAGACGCCGATGACCGACCCTTTTGACCGCGAGCTGGAAGAGCGGCTGGTGCGTTACTGCGCCATCGACAGCCAGAGCGACGAGACCGCAACCACGACGCCCTCGACCGCCCGACAGCTTGACCTGTCGCGCCTTCTGGTGCGGGAACTGACCGACATGGGCGCCGCCGATGTGCGGCTGACCGACTATGGCGTCGTGCTGGCGACGATTCCGGGCACCGCCCCGGGGCCGACGATCGGCTTTCTTGCCCATGTCGACACCGCGCCGCAGTTCAACGCCACCGGCGTCCGGCCCCGGGTGATCCGGGGGTATAACGGCGGCGCGATCACCTTTCCCGACGATCCCGCGCTGGTGCTGACGCCCGAAACCTCGCCCTCGCTCGCCGCGAAGGTCGGGCATGACATCATCACCGCCTCGGGGACGACGCTGCTTGGTGCCGACGACAAGGCCGGCGTCTCGGTCCTGATGACCGCCGCGCGGCATCTTCTGGCCAACCCCGACCTGCCGCACGGGCCGATCCGGCTGGCCTTTACCCCGGATGAAGAGATCGGGCGCGGCGTCGACCAACGGCTGCCCGCCGATCTGGCGGCCGACTTCGCCTATACGTTCGACGGCGGCGCGGTGGGCGAGATCGAATATGAAAGCTTTTCCGCCGATGGGGCCACGGTCCGGATCACCGGCGTGTCGATCCACCCTGGCCTCGCCACGGGCAAGCTGGTCAACGCCCTGCATCTGGCCGCCCGCATCGTCGGAACCCTGCCGCAGGCAACCCAGACCCCCGAGACCACTGCGGGCCGCGAGGGGTTCCTGCATGTCTACGCGCTGAACGGCACCGCCGCCGAGGCCGAGGTGAAGCTGATCCTGCGCGATTTCGAACGCGACGGGCTCGAGGCGAAGGGCGCGCTGCTGCGGCAGGTCTGCGCGGCTGTCGCCGCCACCGAGCCGCGGGCGACGGTCGAGGTGACGATCCGCCCCCAGTACCGCAACATGCGCTACTGGCTGGAAAAGGACATGACCCCGGTCGAGCTTGCCCGCGACGCCTGCCGCGATCTGGGGATCGAGCCGGTGTCCGTGCCGATCCGGGGCGGCACCGACGGGTCGCGGCTGACCGAGATGGGCGTGCCCTGCCCGAACCTCTTCACCGGCATGCAGGAAATCCATGGCCCGCTGGAATGGATCAGCGTCCAGGACATGGCACTGGCGACCGGGCTTTGCCTGACCATCGCCCGACGCGCGGCGCGGTCGGGCTGAGCCCGCCCGACCTTCGCCGAAGCAGCGAAAGACGCGCGCGCCCGTGGGACGCCGGGGCCGGTCGGGACCGGCCGATCTTCGGGTGGAAGAGCGGCCGCGCCGAGGCGCGACCGTCTCCCAACGACCGCCGCCGTTCGTCACCGCAGCGGGAAGTGGGACCGTCGCGCGGCGGCGCTGACCCGTCGCCAACGCCGGGCTGAGCGGGAAGGGCCGATCTTCCAGTGGAAGAGCGGCCCCGCTCATGTCGGAACGCCGCCCCGGGACCGCCTCAGCGCGCGACGACAGAGGGCGGCGCCTGCCCCGGGCGGCGCGAAGCGCCAGCCCCGGGGAGGGGCAGGCGCTGCCCGCTCGCTTTGGGCGACCGGGCAGTGCGGGCGAGAATGGCACGCGGCGGCAGGGGCGATGGCCCCTGCCGACTGAGGCATCGCTGCCGCTTCCCCCAACGCCGGGCTGAGCGGGAAAGGCCGATCTTCCAGTGGAAGAGCGGCCCCGCTCATGCGGGAGCGTTTCCGGGGGGCCATCTCAGCGCGCGAAACAGAGGGCAGCACCTGCCCCGGGCGGCGCGAAGCGCCAGCCCCCCGGAGGGGCAGGCGCTGCCCGGTCGCTTTGGGCGACCGGGGTGGTGCGTGCGAGCACGCACCCTACCGCTTAGCCCGCGCCGTTTTTTCTCCGGCGCCGGGCTGAGCGGGACAAGCCGATCTTCCGGTGGAAGAGCGGCCCCGCTCATGTCGGAACGCCGCCCCGGGACCGCCCGCGCGCATCACACCAGAGGGCAGAGCCTGCCCCGGATGGCGCGAAGCGCCAGCCCCCCGGAGGGGCAG
>CAZORV010000222.1:0-4276 GCA_964582215.1 uncultured Frigidibacter sp. | reverse complement strand
CCGGTCGCCCAAAGCGACCGGGCAGCGCCTGCCCCTCCCGGGGGGCTGGCGCTGCGCGCCGCCCGGGGCAGGCTCTGCCCTCTGTTGGTGCGTGCTGACATGGTCCCCGGGAAACGTTTCCGCATGAGCGGCGCCGCTCTTCCACTGGAAGATCGGCGTTTCCCGCTCAACCCGGCGTCGAAGAAAGCTGTCCGGGCTCAGCGGTAGGATGCGTGCTCGCACGCACCGCCCCGGGACCCAAAGCCGCCAGCACCTGCCCCTCCCGGCGGCCGGCGCTGCCGTCTGTTACAACGGGCCGAAGCGACCGCGCCGCCCCAGTCGGCAGGGGCCATCGCCCCTGCCGCCACGCAACAGTTCCGCTTGAACCGCCCGGTCGCCCAAAGCGACCGGGCAGCGCCTGCCCCTGCGGGGGGCTGGCGCTTCGCGCCATCCGGGGCAGGCGCCGCCCTCTGTCGTGACAAGCCGAGGCGGTCCCCGGGCAACGGTTCCCGCATGAGCGGGGCCGCTCTTCCACCGGAAGATCGGCCTATCCCGCTCAACCCGGCGTCGGAGAAAAACGGCGCGGGCTCAGCGGTAGGGTGCGTGCTCGCACGCACCGCCCGGTGGCCAAAAGCGACCGGGCACGCGCTCCCCCGGTTGTGGCGGCTGAGATGGGCCCGGGGAGACGTCCCCGCAGCGGCGGGGATCGTGGCACCGCGGCCCCTTGCCGTCCCGCTGAAGCTTCTGGCGATAACCGTCTGGAATGACTATTTTCCGCCCGCGACCGCTTGGCGCTTTGCGCAGCCCTGCCGAACGGATAGTCTGAAGGGCGGGGATTCTGGGACGGCCACACCGGAGAGCGGACATGACCACAACTGCCGGCCTTTCGGCCGAGGAAAGCGTCCAGTTCGACCGCCCGATCTTCGAGGATCCCTCGGCCCGCGCGCTTGAGCGCGTCGGCGTCGTCGATGTCGGCTCGAACTCGGTGCGCCTGGTGGTCTTTGACGGCGCCGCCCGCAGCCCGGCCTATTTCTACAACGAAAAGATCATGGCCGGCCTCGGCAAGGGCCTTGCCGAAACCGGCCGGCTGAACCCCGAGGGCCGCCTGCGGGCGCTGGCGGCGCTGAGGCGGTTCGCGGCCCTTGCGCGCGGGATGGATCTGCCGCCCCTGACCTGTGTCGCCACCGCCGCCGCGCGCGAGGCCGCCGACGGCCCGGACTTCGTGCGCGAGGTCGAACGCGAAACCGGGCTGAAACTCTGGGTGATCGACGGCGCCGAAGAGGCGCGTCTGTCGGCGCAGGGCGTGCTTCTGGGCTGGCCCGAGGCGCAGGGGCTGGTCTGCGACATCGGCGGCAATTCGATGGAACTGGCCGAGCTGAAGGACGGCGTCGTCGGCCGCCGCGTGACCTCGCCCCTCGGCCCCTTCCGCCTGCAGGAGATCAAGGGCGGCAAGGCCGCGCTGCTGAAACATATCCGCCAGACGGTCGCCCGGCTGGCCGCCGAGGTCGGCACCGGGCACGACCGGATCTATCTGGTCGGCGGGTCATGGCGGGCCATCGCACGGCTGGACATGGAGCGCCGGGCCTATCCGATGACCGTCCTGCACGAATACCGGATGGACCAGAAAGAGGTGCTGGACACGATCGACTGGATCGGCAAATCCAACCTCGAGGCGCTGCGGCTGAAGACCGGCACCTCGCAGGCGCGGATGGATCTGGTGCCGCTGGCCTCGCTGGTGCTGCGCGAACTCGTCCAGACCTTTCGGCCGAGGGAGATCGACGTCTCGTCCTATGGTATCCGCGAGGGGCTCTTGTACGAACAGATGCCCGACAAGCTGCGCCGTCGCGACCCGCTGATCGAGGCCTGCCGCTATGCCGAACAGACGATGGCGCGGATGCCGGGGTTCGGCAAGAAGCTGTTCGGCTTTCTGCAGCCCCTGTACGAGGGCAAGCCCGCGGCACGGCTGCGCATGGTCAAGGCGGCCTGCCTTTTGCATGACACGACCTGGCGGGCGCATCCCGATTACCGGGCCGAGGTCTGTTTCGACAATGCGACGCGCGCCAATCTTGGCGGCCTGTCGCATCAGGAACGGGTGTTTCTGGGGCTTGCCCTTCTTTACCGCTACAAGAATTCGCGCGCGGGCTCGCGGCTGGAACCGATGTTCGCGCTGCTGACCCCGGCCGAGACGCAAGAGGCCGAGATTCTGGGCAAGGCCATGCGCTTTGGCGCGATGCTGTCGGCGCAAAGCCCGGAAAAGACCGGAACGCTGGTCTGGGACGCCATGGCCCGGGTGCTGACCTTCCGGCTGAACGAGGGCGCCGAGGCTTTGTTCGGCGAGGTGGCGGCAGCGCGGTTCCAGTCGCTGGCCGAGGCACTGGGCGCCAAGGCGCGGGTCGAACGCGCCGGCCAGACCGCCGCCGTCGCTTGACCGGCGAGCCGCGCGGCCCCACAGTCATTCCGGGCCGCAAAGCGCCCGGACCGGGCCCCCGATGAGCTTTCGCTTCGACAATTCCTATGGCCGCCTGCCGGAACGGTTCTACCTGCGCCAGCCGCCGGTGCCGGTTGCGGCGCCGGGCCTGATCGCGGTCAACCGGGCGCTGGCGGTGGAACTGGGGCTGGACCCGGACGCGCTGGCGGCTGATCCGGGACTGCTGGCCGGCAACCAGCTGCCGCCGGGCGCCGATCCGCTGGCGCAGGCCTATGCCGGTCATCAGTTCGGCGGCTGGGTGCCGCAGCTTGGCGACGGGCGCGCGATCCTGCTGGGCGAGCTGATCACGCCGGGCGGCGCGCGGGTCGATCTGGCGCTGAAGGGCGCGGGCCGGACGGGTTTTTCGCGGCAGGGCGACGGGCGGGCCTGGGTCGGGCCGGTGATCCGCGAATATCTTCTGTCCGAGGCGATGCAGGCGCTTGGCGTGCCGACGACCCGCGCCCTTGCCGCCGTGACCACCGGCGAAACCGTCTGGCGCGAAGAGCCGCGCCCGGGTGCGGTTCTGGTCCGGGTCGCGGCCAGCCATATCCGGGTCGGCACCTTCCAGTATTTCGCCGCGCGCAGCGACCTTGACGCGCTGCAGCGCCTGACCGGCCATGTGATCGCCCGCCATTACCCCGGCGCCAGCGGTCCGGCCGGGCTTCTGGCCGGGATCGTCGACCGGCAGGCCCGGCTCGTCGCCCGCTGGATGTCGCTCGGCTTCATTCACGGGGTGATGAACACCGACAACATGGCCGTCTCGGGCGAGACGATCGACTATGGCCCCTGCGCCTTCATGGACGGCTATGACCCGGGAAAGGTGTTTTCCTCGATCGACCGGTCGGGCCGCTATGCCTATCAGAACCAGCCGAACATCGCGCTCTGGAATCTGGCGCAGCTGGCCTCGTGCCTGTTGCCCCTGATGGGCGACGAGGCGCCGGCGATCGAGGTGCTGAGCGGGATTCTGAACGGTTTCCCAGCGATTTACGAGGCAGAGTGGATGCGGCTCTTCCGCGCCAAACTGGGGATTTCGGTGCCCGACGACGGCGATGCGGCCCTGATCGAGGCGCTGCTGGGGCTGATGGCCGCAGAGGGCGCCGACTTCACCCGCACCTTCCGCGGCCTTGCGTCCGGCGCGGCGGCGTCCGAATTCGCCGACCGGGCGGCCTTTCACGACTGGGCCCGCCGCTGGCAGGACCGGACCCGGTCCGAGACCGGCGCCGAGGCCCGGATGCGGGCGGCAAACCCCGCCTACATCCCCCGCAACCATCAGGTCGAACGGGCGATCCGTGCCGCCGCTTCCGGCGACCACGGCGCCTTTCACCGGCTGGGCGAAGTGCTGGCGCGCCCGTTCGACGACCAGCCCGACGCCGGGGATTATGCGCGCGCGCCGGCGTCCGATGAAATGGTCCGCCGGACCTTCTGCGGCACGTAATCCCGGGCCCCGCCGCAGTACCCTGCCCGGCGCGAATCTTTTCCCCCGGAAGAGCGGTCTGTCCCATTCAGCCCCCGACATGTGGGCGCGTCCTGCGCCGCCTCAGTCGGCAGCGGCAAGTGACCCCGCCGCCGCACACCGATGCCACCCATCCCGCCCGGTCGCCCAAAGCGACCGGGCAGCGCCTGCCCCTCCGGGGGGCTGGCGCTCCGCGCCACCCGGGGCAGGTGCCGCCCTCTGTTCTGCGCGCTGAGGCGGTCCCGGCGTGGCGGGAAGCGACCGCGCCGCCTCAGTCGGCAGGGGCAAGTGACCCTGCCGCCGCACTCCGATGCCACCCATCCCGCCCGGTGGCCCAAAGCCACCGGGCAGCGCCTGCCCCTGCGGGGGGCTGGCGC
>CAZORV010000221.1:0-4370 GCA_964582215.1 uncultured Frigidibacter sp. | reverse complement strand
TCGTCAAACGAGCCGCAATCATCAAGAGGGCAAAGGTTGCCTGACGCGGTACTAGCAGTGAAGCTCAGGTCAGCTCAATGACGAACGTCCACGCCTGGACGACATGGCGTTCCGGGTAGAGCGACTGCACGTTGCCCTCTTCGGTCAGGATGTGGTGCACAGCGCCTGGCAGCCAAGCCGGATCGAGAGGACGCCGGGCGAGAGGGTTGTGGAAGACCTCCATGCCCGTAATCCAGTCTTCCCAGTAGTCGGGCTCGACCTCTCCAGAGAAGGCCCGCCGCTCGATCCCATCGTCTGACGCAACAAGCATCAGCCCGCGGTGCAGGATCTTCACGTCGTCCCGCTGGAAGCCCGCTTCGATGCCCATGCGAGAGAATTTCGCCAGTGTGCCCTGGCTGTTGAAGATCACGGCGCTGACATTCTCGGAGCCGGGAAGTTCGAAGAACCGCGAGGGGACCTGCTTCTCGCCCCAAATGTGAGTGTCGATGCGGGCGGTTCGTCCGGTGCTACCGACGATGTCATGGATGCTGATGCCATAGAGATACGCCATTAGCCCGCCGATACTGTGCGTCATCGAGAGATCCGCGTGGAAGTCCTGTACAGCGAAAGCCAACGGCATCTCGCTGATGCCGGGCCGCTCCCAGTATCGCTTCCCCAACTTACTTGTGAGCGGCCCCGCGAACCTGATCGGAAGGTAGTGATCCACGTACCCAGGAAGGTCACCTTCAGATTCTGGCTTGTAGGGCGGCACAACGTCGCCTGATTGGTCGCGGCGCGGGTTTGCCGTGGTGGCCTCGATGGCGAACGAGCCTCCAAGACCGCGCGCCACGAAGTCCGGACTCGGGTCGGGTTGCCTCACCTCGTAGCCGAGTGAGATCAGAGTCGCCCACAGGTACAACTCCCACACCCTGGCATCAAACCCGTTCGTCTGGAACTGCTCGATGAAGTTGCCGTCACGGTCCGCGTACCAGCGCATCATCACATTGATGAGCTCCCGCGCGGACGATTGCCCCCTTTCGTCACGGACTCTCTTGAAGTTCACGTGGAGCCTGCCCTCCGCGACCAACGGGACGAAGAAGTCGACCGGCTCTCCGGCCTCGTCTCCTTGCACACGCTGTACTTCGACTTCGGCCAGCACTTTCGTCAGGAGTTCCTCCAGCGCCGAGCCCGCCTCTCGCGCCGTAGCGAAGTAGCCCGTCTGACTGGCCCATCGGAACCGGCCGAGCAGGTCGGGTAGGAACACGATGGCGGAGAACTCCCAGTCGACGTCCACGATCATCAGCGCGAAGACGGAGTTGTCATCCGCACCCAACCACGACACTTCTTGCGCGACGCTGGCGACGTCGGGCGCGCGACAGTAGCCAACGAAGGCATCAAATCGGGCCTTCGAGACCTCCCGGATGACAGTTGGGCCGGCTGATCCGTCCACGGTCGTCAAAACGGATCCTTCCGTTGTGACTGGTGAACCTTCAGGGCACAGGTTCGGGGGTGCGGCGGCCGAGGTGGCCGGTGTGGTCATGATGGCCTCACGCTCGATGAGGATCAACCGGCCGAGGCCCGTGTCGGCGGCGGCGTCAGCGACGAAGGCCAATCAGTCTGGCGCGCTCCTGGCGGTTGAACTGCGCTTTCGCTGCGAGCGCTTCCTTCATCTGAGTCCTGGCGAGCTCAGCTTTCACGTGATCAGGGATGTCATCACGCCTTCGTCTTCCTTCAAGGATCGCCTGACAGAAGGCGGGACCGCAGGTCGAACACCACGGTGCGCCGGTGATACGGCCGTACTGCTCATCATCGCTAAGCCGATCTATGGTCACGTCGGTCCATAGAGCGGCGCTTGACGTTCCACTACAGGCGCATGAGTAGGCGACGTAATCGTTGTTACGGAAGTGGTCCCACACGGAACCGGCGAGCACAACTTGGTGTCGATCTGCCGCCTGCGCGCATTTCGTTGCATAATTGACAGGCTTTCCAGCCCATACGGCTTCTTGCTCATCGGGATTACGGGGAGTCCCGAGCTGTTTCACCAACACCCGCCCAACCGCCAGTCCTACCTTGAACCCAGTCTCCGGGCCACCGGCCGATCCCCACTTTGCTTCCAGCTTCTCGACCAAGCTATCGCTGAACGTGCGAATAGTCACGCCCGCGCAGAACGCTCGCTCAAATCGTCGCTCGCCCCAAAAAAGGCCAAATCCTCCGTCCCCTTGGATGTCGATGAAGTTGGCCTCGAACTGGTTTAATACCTTGACGGACCCCTCGACAGCCGCCTTGTAGGCTCGCGCGGTCGACGTATCATGCTTTCCGGTTCCGAGAGCGGTCGAGTTCTTGAGGTCGGCGACCACCGCCACCACGCTCGGTATCTTCAGCCACTTCGCCGACCCCTGGCCGGGGATGTCCTCTAGTTGCGGAGCGTCGATCGTGATCACTCCGGGCACGGTGTCAAGGGTTGAGCCCACATCGGACTTCAACTCTCCAAGCAACTCGTCCAACTCGTGCGCGTCCATGTTCCCCTCAATCGCGGTATACGGACAGGATATGGGGTGGCACTGACAGCCCGAAGGTCTCGACAACCTCCCCTCGAGCCTAGACTGAGGCTGGCGCCGGGACGGACCAAGGGGGACGGAATCGTCAGGGGCCGGTGGACCCTTGCGCCTCCGCCGCAAGCCCAAGGTCGGCGCTAGTCTGCTCTGGGGAGGTGGAGATGGGCGAGAAGAGCGAGTTCGACCCTCAAGCTATCGACGAGGTGCAGAGCGAGACTGCCGACGCGCCCCCGGACGTGGTGCTGCGAGAAAGGGCGGAACTGGAAGTCCGAATGCTCGATGAGGCGCGCGGCGAGGTGGTCACGGCAGATCAGAAAGCAAGCATGATCCTCGCCGCAGCTGGGATTGGCTTCGCGGCCGTTCTCGGCGGGCTTCTTTCCGGCGACTGGAAACCAAGCGACTATAACTCTGCTGGTGAGTTCCTCTGGTGGCTCGCGGCGTTCTTCGCCTTTGGCGTCGTGCTTCTCAATGCCATAGCCGTATGGCCGCGCTTTACTACGCATGACGAGGACGAGCTAGTTACCTATTGGGGTCACGTCGCGCGATACTCCAGGCTTGACCAGTTCGAAGCAGCTCTGGAAGCAAGCCCGGTCGACCGGGCAAGGACTAGGCATCAGCTGTGGCGGCTCGCACGGATCGTTCGGACCAAGTACTGCTGCGTCAGATTGGCGTTGATATCTGGCGGCGTCGCAGCAGCGTTGTTCGTTGTGGCCGGACTTGTCGGGTCTGCCCAGCCTCAGTAGCTCCTTCGTGTGACCGTTTCAAGGGGGAAGCGTGAGCAGCCCAAACCGGTCACACCTCCCAGTAGCCGGAGGTGCCGTACACAGTCACCAGATTGCCGCCGATCCGCTGCGCGGTCAATCGGCTCCAAATCTCACCTGTATCGAACCGGACGAGTTCCTCGCTGAGCGAGTCCCTGACCGCAGAGGTTATGTGGATGGTTCTCCCGGTACTTCGAAGGTCGCTCAGTTTCGCTGCTATGTTCGGCGCCGCGCCAACGCTGATGAGATCGTTACTATTGCGAATTCCTCCGCGGACGATTAGGGCCTCCCCGCTATCTACCCCAATCCCGTGATCAATATTGCAGAAGTCCTCGCCATCGGACCATCCGTCACGGATTGCCTGACGGATCACCCGCAGCACCGCCCAGTTGATGCCTAGGGCCGCCCGCACGGCACGGTCTTCCTTGTTTGCGCCCATGAATATGGCCATCACGCGATCACCGTCAAAGCTCCGGATTTCACCCTCCCGGCTCTTCAGTATTCGGGTGGCTGTATTTACGTAAACTTTGATAATCTTTGCGGCCGCCTCCTTCTTGAGGCTCTGGGCCATCTTGCTCGAATCGGCGAGGTCCGCGTAAACGTAGGTGGCCTCGACGAGCTTCCCGCCGTTCTTGAGCACCACATCATCAGTCTCTGGAACCGTCGTGCCTGCGGAGATGGACCAGGGCGTCGAGATGATTTCGTTTACGGTAGTCTCTATTGTAGGATACATCCTTACCTTCCGCGTGAACTTCGTCGATCCGACCGCCGGCCAACTCCCTCGCAAGATTCGACACTGTGACTCTAGCCAAAGAGCTGGCACGGCGGACACAGTTCAGCCACCCATGAGTCGGCCGTCTCGCCCTCGCACCGTTTGTTCGCGCCACCCGATGTGCCTTCGGTTGGGCGCCGGCGCTGCGAGCTCGCTCACATCGGCATGAGCGGACGGCTCCGCAGAGCATCGGCATGTAGTCAGGGCTGCTCAGCCCGGGCCACCAGATTGACGAAGACGTCCTCCAGCGTGGGCTCGACCAGGCGGACGTCGGCGTCCGCGAAACCGGACGCCCGGAGCTGG
>CAZORV010000220.1:0-4390 GCA_964582215.1 uncultured Frigidibacter sp. | reverse complement strand
CGGGGGCCACCCGGGGGCCTTGACGGCTGGGATTCCGCCTCCCGGGGTGATGGCAGTAATCCTAGACACGACTTAGACCAACTGTCAACACGTCGTATAAGACATCTAGCCCAACCAATGTCGAGAGTTCGTCAAAGGTGGTGTCACCCGACTGATAGGGTCCGGCCATGACGAGCCCGAACGACGCAGCGCTGCTGCGGATCGGCGAGTTCAGTCGTCGCATCGGCGTCAGTGACCACACTCTGCGCGCTTGGGAATCGCGCTACGGCCTGCTGCAACCAAAACGCTCCGAAGGCGGCTTCAGGTTGTATGGCCCCGAGGACGAGCGTCGCGTCCGCCGGATGGTGGAGTTGATCGACTTGGGCCTGCCGAGTTCGCAGGCCGCCCGAATCGCCATCGCCGACCCCAACGGCTCCGGAGCGCCCGGCCTTGAGGCGCCTGCAGGTGGACAACTACCGACTAGCGTCCTGACCAGCTCGCAAGCGCCGGCCGATGTCCCCACCCCCAGTGTTTGGGTCCGCGCCCGGTCGCAACTTCGCCAGACGCTCGAGGAGTTCGAGGACCGCGGCGCCCACCAAGTGCTGGACCGCCTCTTGGCCGACTTCGCCTTGGACAACGTCATGGGCGAGGTGGTCCTCCCCTTCCTCAACGAACTCGAGGCCCGTTGGGAGGCCGGTCAGATCACCGCGGCGCAGCACCACTTCGCTCGCAATGTCCTGCGTGGGCGGTTGACCGGTCTGGCC
The DNA here is from genome assembly GCA_964582215.1 of uncultured Frigidibacter sp. Classification (GTDB taxonomy): domain Bacteria; phylum Pseudomonadota; class Alphaproteobacteria; order Rhodobacterales; family Rhodobacteraceae; genus TMP-24. Next base: position 3,647 of record CAZORV010000220.1, on the reverse strand, counting down.
CGGGGCTGGGCCAGTGGCTCCGGACCTCGCGCGGTCCTCCTCTGCCCGCCGGGAGAGTTCCACGACCTGCCGGTCGTGGTGTTCGGGATCATCTTGAACCACGGCGGCTGGCGGGTCGTGTTCCTGGGTGCGGACACTCCGATTCAAGGCATCGACGCGGGGTTCGTCCCGCCGGCGGACCTATTCGTGTTGGCGGCGGTCAGTGCCGAGCCGTTCGAGCGGCAGGCCAAGGCGATCGCCGACCTGGCCAGTCGCAACCTGGTGGTCCTTGCCGGTCCCGGGGCGACTAAGGAACTGACCGAGCGTACGGGCACGATCTTGTCCACCGACGACCCCGTCACCGCCGCTCAGCAGGTGATCGCTCGCTGAGCGCGTTCTCCCCTCAGGGTCGCAGGACCATCAGGGGATCGCCGGCCTGACGTCGAGCCAGGACGGCCCGGGTGGAAGTCGACCCCATCTCGTCCAACTCTGCACCCGTGATCCCTACCAATTGAAGGAACTCGACGCGTCCACTGGGGGTTTCGATCCGACCCAACTGCGGATCGAGCGCGATCGCGAACGCGGTCAGTTGAGTCGGCGGGGCGTCCCCCACTCGTGGATGCCCGGTGACGGCGACGCGGAAGTTGATTCGCCGCCCTGGCGCCAGAATCACACTTCTCGTGTTCACGTAGTTCGCCACCTCGTTGAGGATGGTGAACGGCCAAGCCGGCGGACTCGGCTCGGCCGGCTCGCGGACGACCCGCATCGTCAACTCGAAACCCCAGCCCGAGTACTCCGGATCGTCGTTGCGTTCTGGGATGTAGAGCTCGCTGAGCCCATAGGTCACGTAGTGCCAGTGATCCAGAGCCGCGTACGCCGAGCAACCCTGAAGGTTGGCGCTCAGCAGCCGCGGGGGCCAGTACCCCACGTGCGTCGGCTGCTGAGCGCCGTGGAGGGCCGAGCATGCCGCGTCGATCGCGTCCCAGCCGGGGCCGAGGTTGGCTCGCCCGCCGATGGCTTATCGCTCATCCGGCCGGCACCCCCTGGCGGCTGCGTCGCACCAAGCTGACCGCCAAGCCGGCGTAGCCGAGGATGATCAGTACGCCCAGACCCTTCGCGACCCAGCCGTCGACGATGAACAGACAGGCCATCGCAGCCAGCACCGGCACCAGATAGCGACCCGACCACAGCAGGTAGCCGCCGAAGGACGGCATCGCGACCCGGGCGCTCTCGGCGATCGACTTGACCATGAAGTTCGGGCCGTTGCCGATGTAGGTCGTGGCGCCGCAGAAGACCGCCCCGAGGCTGATCGAGGTCAGATATGAGGCCGGGACGCCCGCGATCCGGGGATCGCCGGGAAGCGTGGCGGCCATCTCGAAGAACGTCGCATAGGTGGGCGCGTTGTCCAGTAGGGCGGAGAGTCCGCCGGTGAAGACGAAGAAGGTCAGCTCGTTCAGCGGCAGCTTCGGGGCCGCCTCGGCGAGCACCTTCAGGGCCGGAATCATCGCCAAGAAGATGCCCACGAACAACGCGGCAACCTCCTGCATCGCGGCCCAGTCGAACTTGTTGGTCACGAATCGGACGGTCCGTGACGTCCCGAAATAGGACGCCGCCGCGGCGGCCAGCATCCCCAGTTCACGCCAGGGGACGAACGCCGTCCAGTCCGCGTGCCCCTCCTCGATCGCGTGCAGATCGAGCGAAGGGGCGAACGCGACGGCGGCGACCACCGCCGCCAGCAGGACGAAGTTGAGCGTCCCTCGCACGCGCAGTGGGGTGACTGCCTCGGCGTCCCATTCGATGGCCGCGGGAGCCTCGCGGCTGTAGGCGAGTCGATCCAGGGCGTAGTAGAGGCCGAGCAGCAGACCGTTTACGAAGAGCCACTGCCAAAACAACGTGAACGTCCAGTTGAACGGGACGCCTCGCAGCATCCCCAGGAACAGGGGCGGGTCGCCCAGGGGCGTCAGGAGGCCACCACAGTTCGCGACGGTGAAGATCGCGAACACGACCGTGTGCACTTTGTAGGCCCGTTCGGAGTTGGTGTTCAGCAGCGGCCGGATCAACAGCATCGCGGCCCCGGTCGTCCCCACGAATGAGGCGATCAGCGCCCCGAAAGCCAAGAAGAGGGTGTTGTTGCGGGGCGTAGCGCGTAAGTCGCCAACCAGCGCGATTCCCCCGCTGACGACATACAGCGAGCCCAGCAGCGTGACGAACTGGACGTATTCCACGAGCGCGTGAATCACGGCGGCGTGCTCCCCGACGGCCCACATCCAGACGGCGACCGGGCCGCCCAGCGACAGCGCCACCGCCAGTTGAAACCCGCGCCGCTCCCACAAGTGGCCGGTCCGTTCGAACAGCGGGAGCGTGGCGATGCACGCCAGCAGTGCGACGAACGGGACGACGCCCCACCACGGGATCTGCATCAGGACATCCTTTCATCGTCTCGCCGCTTGCCTTCGGCCCGACCCCGAGCACGCCGCAACCCTCAACCCTGGAGCGTGGCACGCTGAGCTGAGCTCGCCCCCCTGACCCGGGTCGAAGGGTGGACCCTGAGCCCTCGCAGCCGATGCCCGCCGAAGGGCCGACCCGCGCGCTCACGCCAGGACAAACGACACCGGCCGGGCCCCCGCAGGTGCCCGGCCGGTGAGCTGGTTCGACTAGTGTCCGCCGCCGGCGGGGACCACCATCTCGTCGACGTCGCGGACGATCGGCGGCTCCTTGATCCAGAGCATCGCCACGGCCGCAAGGGCCAAGAACGCCCCCGCGAACATGATCGCGTTGCCTGGGTTTTCGCCCAGGAAGTTCTTCATGATCGGGCCGAAGGTGACGTTCTGGATCAGCATCGGGATCACGATCATCATGTTGATGATCCCCATGTAGACGCCGAACCGGGTGGAGGGAACCATCCGGACGGCCATGATGTACGGCACGCCCATGATGGACGCCCACGCGATGCCCAGACCGATGATCGGGATGAACAGCAAGAACTTGTTCTCGATGTGCGGGAAAATCATCAACCCGATCGCGGCCAGCACCAGGCAACTGATGTGGACGTACTTGGCCCCGTACCGCTTGGCCATGCTCACCAGGCTGAAGGCCACGCAGAACGTGATGATGTTGTAGAAGCCGTTCACCAGGCCGGTCCAACTGACCGCCTCGAGATACTTCGGATCCTTCGCGTAGTTGCCCTCGAGCACGTTGACGTCGAACGACGACTGGGCCACCGAGAGCGCGACGAACTGCCAGTAGCACTGCATGCCGTACCACTGGAACAGGTAGACCAGGGCCAGCTTGCGCAGTTCGGTCGGCATCTCGACGATGGCCTCCCAGATCTCCTTGAGCGGGTTGCTGCCCTTGTTCTTGGCCCGCATCTTGGCGAGTTCTTCGTCGGTCGGCGGAATCTCATGCGTGGTCAGCACCGAAACCAGCACGGTTCCGATGGAACAAACCGCGCCCAGCATGAACGCCGAGAGCACCCAATAGGGAATGCCGTTGGCCAGGGCGCCGACCATGAACTGCTGGAAGATGAACAGCGAAACGTTTGCCAACGTGATGCCGAGCCCGGTGAAGAACGACTGGGCCAAGAACCCCTTGCCCAGTTGAGAGGGCGGGAGCTTGTCGGCGATAAATGCCCGGTAGGGCTCCATGGCGGTGTTGTTACTGATGTCGAG
>CAZORV010000219.1:0-4391 GCA_964582215.1 uncultured Frigidibacter sp. | reverse complement strand
ACCGGGCAGCGCCTGCCCCTCCCGGGGGCTGGCGCTTCGCGCCATCCGGGGCAGGCGCCGCCCTCTGTAGTCGCATACTGCGGCGGCCCCGGGGAAAGGTTTCCGCATGAGCGGGGCCGCTCTTCCACCGGAAGATCGGCCTTTTCCGCTCAGCCCGGCGTCCCCGGAAGCCTGGCCCAGTCTCGGTCAGGGGCGGTAGGGTGCGTGCTCGCACGCACCGCCTCCGGGGCCCAAAGCGACCGGGCAGCGCCTGCCCCTCCCGGGGGGCTGGCGCTTTGCACCATCCGGGGCAGGCGCCGCCCTCTGTCGGTGCAGACTGAGGCGGTCCCCGGGGACATGTTTCCACATGTGCGGGGCCGCTCTTCCGCTGGAAGATCAGCTGACTCCGCTCAACCTGGCGTCCGGAAGTGGGGGCCGCGCGGCCCTAGTCAGATGGGGCGTTTGACCCCGGCGCGGCAGGCCGGTGCCCCCCGCACGGCCCGATCGCTCAAAGCGGGCTGACGCATCTGTCATCCGGGGCAGGCAGCGCCCCGGTCTGTGTTGGGCGAGGTGGCCCCCCGAAAGCATTTCCACGCAAGCGCGGCCGTTCCTTTGCCGGGAGATCGGTCTGCCCCGTTCTCGGCCCGGGCGGACGTCGGCTCAGATCCCGTCGCCGACGAAGGCCTTTTCAACGACATATTCCCTGGGGTCGGAGTTGGCGCCTTCGCGCAGGCCAAACCCCTCGAGAACCTCTTTCACATCAACGTTGAACGCCAGCGAACCGCAGACCATGGCACGGTCGTCCCTGGGGTTCATCGGCGCGATGCCGTAATGGTCGAAGATCTTGCCGCTTTCCAGATTGTCGGTGATCCGGCCCATCAGCGGGCTTTCCTCGCGCGTCGTGGTCGGGAAATAGCGCAGCTTGTCGCCGACAAGCTCTCCGATCAGCGGATCGTCCTTCAGGCTGTCGACCAGGGTGCGGCCATAGTCCAGTTCCGCCACCGTCCGGCAGGTGTGGAGCATGTAGACCTCTTCATACTTCTCATAGGTCTCGGGTTCGCGCATCAGGCTGGCAAAGGGGGCGATGCCGGTGCCGGTCGCCAGGAACCAAAGCCGCTTGCCGGGCAGCAGGGCGTCATGGACCAGCGTGCCCACCGGCTTGGGGCGCAGGATGATCTCGTCGCCGACCCTGATATGCTGAAGCCGCGAGGTCAGCGGTCCGTCCGGCACCTTGATCGAGTAGAACTCCAGCTCTTCGTCCCACGAGGGCGAGGCGATCGAATAGGCGCGCAAGAGCGGTTTGCCATTGTCGCCCATCAGCCCGATCATCACGAACTCGCCCGAGCGGAAGCGCAGCGACTGCGGGCGGGTCACACGGAACGAGAACAGCCGGTCGGTCCAGTGCGTGACGGCGGTCACCGTCTGCGCATCGGGCAGGGTTTTCAGGGTGGGGGCGGCGGCAGTGTCGGTCACGACGGAACCTCGGGGCGTTGCTGGAGATGATCGGGCGGTGGCAGTGGGCTATTAGCGTGAATGGCGGGGACGGAAAAGGTGAGTTGGACCCGCGCCCGACCCGGCCTGCGGCGAGGCCCCGGCCTTCGCCGGGGCGCGCGTCGCGCTCGGCAGACCGGCCCGAACGGCGGGGGCGAGACGCCGCCGTGCTCCGGCGCAGGCCGGAGCCTCCTCGCTCGAGGATGCGCCAGAGGAAGAGGCCCCGGCTTTCGCCGGGGCAGACCGGCGCGCTGGGGCGTGCGTTGCGCCCGGCTGGCCGGCGCTGATGGCGGGGGCGAGACGCCGCCGTGCTCCGGCGCAGGCCGGAGCCTCCTCGCTCGAGGATGCGCCAGAGGAAGAGGCCCCGGCTTTCGCCGGGGCAGACCGGCGTGCTGCGGCGTGCGTTGCGCCCGGCTGGCCGGCGCTGATGGCGGGAGAGAGGCGCCGCCGTGCTCCGGCGCAGGCCGGAGCCTCCTGGCCAACGGGTGTGCCCGGGGCAGAGGCCCCGGCCTGCGCCGGGGCGCGCTGGCCTCTGGCGCTGGTCCCGGCGTCAGGCGGTGCGCCGGCCGGCGAGCGGCCGGCGGCTGTGGTGGGATGGGCCGGTGCCAAGCGCGGGCCGCCTTTCAGGCCCGGACGCGGGCGCGGTAGTCATGGTCGCGCCAGTCGGCGCGGAACTGCCATTGCTCGGCGGTCTGGCGGGCGGCCAGCTCGTCGCTGATCTCGACCTCGTCAAAGCCCGAGCGGCGGGCCATGGCATACTGATCGGCGATCACATGGCCCCGGGCGCGGAGCCGGCCGCCGTAGCCGCCGGCGCGCAGATGCCGGGCCAGCGTGAAGCCGCGCCCGTCGCTGAAGGCCGGGAAGGCCACGCAGACGAGTTCAGCGCCGGTCAGGTCGGGCAGGGCCTCGGGCCTTGTGTCCGGGGCGATCTCGACCCGGCGGTCGCCATGATAATCCTCGGCGTGAAAGCCGTCGTCGCGCACGATCACGCTCATGCCACATTCTCCTTCAGCGCGGCCGCTTCGGCCTCGGCCGCGGGCAGGGGGCTGCGTACCACGCGGCCGTCGACGATATGGATGCCGCATTCGATCTTGTTCGACCCGCGCCAGCGGCCGGCCCTCGGGTCTTCGCCCTCGGCCACCGGGCTGGTGCAGGGGGCGCAGCCGATCGACGGATAGCCCCGGGCCACCAGCGGATGGCGGGGCAGGCGGTTGTTGACGATATATTCCTCAAGATCCTCGCGGCCCCAATGGGCCAGAGGATTGACCTTCAGCCGCTTGCCGCCCTCATTCTCGAAAAATTCAAGCGCGGTACGCGTGGCGCCCTGAAAGCGCTTGCGCCCGGTGACCCAGCCGTCAAAGCCCCTGAGCGCCCGTTCCAGCGGCACGACCTTGCGCAGGTTGCAGCAATCGTCGGTGCTGAACTGGTGCAGGGTGCCGTCGGGGTCCTCGAACTCGACATCGCGGCGGTCGGCGCGGATGGTGCGTATATCGGTCAGGTTCAGCTTTTCGGCCAACTCGCGCTGATAGGCCAGCGTCTCGGGGAACAGCATCTGCGTGTCGATGAACAGGACCGGCGTATGCGGCGCCACCACCGAGACGAGATGCAAAAGCACCACCGATTCCGCGCCGAAGGACGAGACGAGCGCCAGTTGTCCCACATCGGGGTCGTGAAAGGCCCGCTCCAGCACCGCCGTCGCCGAATGGTGGCGGTAGCGCTCGTTCAGGCCCGCGACCTTGGCGTCGAGATCAAGGGTTTCAGGCAGCATCGCGGGCAGCCTCGTCCGGATACAGGGCGGCCTTGAACGGCGCCGGTCCAAGACGGCGGAAGGTCTCGATAAACGTCTCGCCCGCGTCCGCGCGGACGGTCAGATAGGCGCGCAGCAGCCGCTCGACCGCCGGGACGACCTGATCATAGGCAAAGCCCGGGCCCACCTTGTCGCCGATCGCCGCGCGTTCGGTATGGTCGCCGCCCAGCGTGATCTGGTAATTCTCGACCCCGGCCCGGTCCAGGCCGAGAATGCCGATATGGCCGACATGGTGATGGCCGCAGGCATTGATGCAGCCCGAGATCTTGATCTTCAGCTGGCCCACTTCCTGTTCAAGACCGATCGCCTTGAAATGGGTGGCCAGCTCCTGCGCGACCGGAATCGAACGGGCCGTGGCCAGCGCGCAATAGTCCATCCCGGGGCAGGCGATGATGTCCGAGACGAGGCCGATGTTGGCGGTCGCCAGCCCGTCGGTTGCAAGCGCCGCATGAAGGGCGGGCAGGTCGGACTTGTGGACATGCGGCAGGATGACGTTCTGTTCGTGGCTGATCCGAAGCTCTCCATGGCCGTAGCGGTCGGCGAGATCCGCCAGCAGGTTCATCTGGCTGGCGGTCGCATCGCCCGGCGTCTCGCCATGGGCCTTGAGCGAGACCGTGACGATCGCATAGCCCGGCGCCCGGTGTGCGGTCAGGTTGGTGTCGGTCCAGGCGCGGAAGGCGGGGTCGGCGGCGCGGGCGGCCTCGAACCCGTCCTCGGGGATGTTGCGGAAGGCGGGCGGTGCGAACTGGGCGCTGATCGCGGCCAGAAGCGGCTGGTCGATTCCGGTGAACTCGCGCCGGACCACGGCAAAGCGCGCCTCGACCGCGTCGCGGAAGGCGTCGATGCCGTTCTCGAAGACGGTGATCTTGATCCGCGCCTTGTATTTGTTGTCGCGCCGGCCCCAGAGGTTATAGACCGAAACGATCGCCTCGAGATAGGGCAGCAGGTCTTCCTTGCGGATGAAGGGGCGGATGACCTGGCCGATCATCGGCGTCCGGCCAAGCCCGCCGCCGACGATCACCTCATAGCCGACCTCGCCCGACCCGCCGCGCACGGTGCGCAGGCCGATGTCATGCGCCTTGACCACGGCGCGGTCATTGGGACTGCCGGTGAC
>CAZORV010000218.1:0-4457 GCA_964582215.1 uncultured Frigidibacter sp. | reverse complement strand
CCGCGATAAGTACAAACAACTGCTTGTGATACCTTGTGGGTGTGCGAACCGAAGACAGGCGGCCATGAGCGCGGCTGAGATCGACCTCGACCGCGCGCTGGGCGCGTTGGCCGATCCGAACCGGCGGGCCATCCTGGCGGTGGTCCGGGCGGGGCCGCGTCCGGTCGGGCAGATTGCGACGGCGACCGGACTGTCGCAGCAGACCGCGTCGCATCACCTCGGCGTGCTGCGGGCCGCCGGCCTGGCCCATCGCACCGATCACGGCACCCGGCACCTGTTCGCGGTGAACACCGACGCCCTGGCGGCGGTCCGTTCGTACCTGGACGACTTCTGGCCCTCGAAACTGGCGGCGCTGAAGGCCGCCATCGAGGGCGGGCAGGAACCGGGCGATGGCTGAGTACGCGACCTCGATCGAGATCGCCGCGCCGCCGGAGGTCGTATTCGAGTACCTCACCACTGAGGCCGGCATGACCGCCTGGATGGGGCAGTACGCCAGCCTCGATGCCCGTCCGGGAGGCGCGTTCGCCGTCGACATCGCCGGATACCCGGTCCGTGGTGAGTACCTGAGCGTCGAGCCGCCGGCCAAGGTCGTGGTCTCGTGGGGATTCGCCGGCAGTCCGGTGTTGCCCGCCGGGGCGTCCACGGTCGAGTTCCGGCTGACCGCGATCGGCGCCGGCACCCGGGTCGACCTGACCCATTCGGGATTGCCCGAGACCGAACTGGCCGGCCACCGGGACGGCTGGTTGCACTTCGTGCCGCGGTTGGCGCTGGCTGCGGCGGGTGCTGACCCGGGAATCGACCACTGGCTTCCGTAACCCTATGACCTACTCGTGACAAGGGGAAAAGCAATGACAACAAGCTCAGCTGCGACGATCGTCCGGCACTATCACCAGGCCTGGACCAGCGGCGACATCGACGGCGCCATGGCGTTGGTCGCAGACGACATCAACTGCCGCGCGCCCGGAGGCGACCTGGCCGGCAAGGACGCCTACCGCGGCTTCATCGGTGGTTTCGCGCCCATGCTCACCGGCATCGGTGGCATCGCGGAGTTTGCCGAGGGGAACCGGGTCGCACTGTTCTACTATCCGGAAACGGCGGTGACCTCCACGGCCCCGGCCGCCGAGTTCTTCACCGTGACCAACGGAAAGATCAGCGAAAGCGTGTTGATCTTCGACAGGCTCTCCTACGCCCCGGTCGGGCAGGACTGAAGCCGGGGGCCGGCGATGACTCCCGAACAGGCCACCCTGGCCGAGCGGGTGCGCACCCTGCTCGCGTCCGAGCAGCTGATGCGCGAGAAGTCCATGTTCGGCGTCCGCTCCTTCAAGGTGAACGAGAAGATGGTCGTCGGCGCCCGGAAGGACGGCGGCCTGTTGGTGCGCGTCGACGCCGGCCGGCACGATGAGTTCCTGGGCAAACCGGGGGCCACGCAGGCCGAAATGGGCACCGGCCGGACGATGGGACCCGGCTGGATCGAGGTCGCCCCGGACGCCATCGGCACCGACGAAGCCCTGTCGGAGTGGCTCGGCATCGCGCTCGACCACAATCGCACCCTCACCGGCCCGACGAGCTGACCTTCCGCTGGTCGAGCTCGTCGAGACCCTCTACGTCTCGTCGCAGGTGAGCGGACGGGGTGTGCCCCCGTCCGGGCAGGACGCGACTAGGGTTCCTCGGCATGGACGACCACGAGGCACCCGACCGGATCCGGGTGATCGGCGCCACCACCAACAACTTGTGCGAGGTGAGCCTCGACATCCCGAAGAAGGCGCTGACCGTCTTCACCGGGGTGTCCGGGTCGGGCAAGTCATCCCTGGTCCTCGACACCGTCGCGGCCGGCGCCCAACGGCTGGTGAACGACTCCTACCCGGCGTTCCTGCGAGCCCGGCTGCCGCAACTGCCGGCGCCCGACGTCCAGGCGATGTCGGGACTGACCTTCACCGTGCTGATCGACCAGCGCCGGTTCACCCCCAACGCCCGCTCGACCGTCGCCACGGCCACCGACCTGGCGCCGCTGCTGCGGCTGGTCTTCTCCCGGGCCGGGCTGCCGTCGGCGGGGTACTCGCCGGCCTATTCGTTCAACGACCTCACCGGCATGTGCCCCACCTGCGAAGGAATCGGCACGGTGGTCGACATCGACGTCGACGAACTGATCGACCTGGACAAGAACATCGACCAAGGGCCGGTCCGCTTCTCCCAGTTCCGTCCCGGCGTCTACCGCTGGAAGCGCTTCGCCTACTGCGGCTTCTTCGACCGGTCCAAACCGCTGCGCGACTACACCGGCGAAGAGATGGACCTGTTCCTGTACGCCGACGGGGTGAAGCCAGTCCATCCCGACCCGCGCTTTCCGGCGTCCGGCCGGTTCGACGGGGTGGTCACCCGGCTGCGCGACGTCTATGTGAAGAACCGGCCCCCGAACATCTCCAAGAAGGTCCGCGAGGAACTGGACCGGATCACCACCCAGCGGCAGTGCGCGGACTGCCATGGCGCCCGGGTCAACGCCGCAGCAAGGGCCAGCCTGATCGAGGGCCGCTCGATCGTCGACTGGATGGCGCTCAGCGTCAATGAACTGCACGACCTGCTGGAACACCTGAGGATTCCGCAGGTCGCCCCCGCTCTGGACGGCATCCGCACCATCCTGGACGCGCTGATCTCAGTCGGGCTGGGTTACCTGAGCTGGACCGGGAGTCGGCCAGCCTGTCCGGTGGTGAGGCACAGCGGGTGAAGATCGTCCGTCACCTCGGCGGCGCGCTGACCGACGTCAGCTACGTCTTCGACGAGCCGTCGATCGGGCTGCATCCGGCCGACGTGCTGCGGCTGACCCGGCTGCTGCAACGGCTCCGGGACGCCGGCAACACCGTCCTGGTGGTCGAGCATCACCCGCAGGTGATCCGGATCGCCGACCACGTCGTCGATCTCGGCCCCGGCGCCGGCCACGACGGCGGCCGGATCCTGTTCGAGGGCACGCCGCAAGCGCTGTCCGGTAGCGACACGCCGACCGGGCGAGTGCTCGCGCAACACCTCACCGCCAACCAGCAGGCGGCCCGTCCGCGCTCGTGGGTGCCGGTGCGGAACGCCCGCACCCGCAACCTGACCGGCTTCGACGTGGACGTCCCGATCGGGGTGCTGACCGCGGTCACCGGGGTGGCCGGCTCCGGTAAGAGCTCGCTGGCGACCCTGGAACTGCCGCGCCAGCAGCCCCGGTTCACCGTCGTCGGACAGGACGCGCTGCGCGGCGGCGTCCGGTCCACCTCGCTGAGCATCCTCGGTGTCGCCGACAGCATCCGGCAGGCATTCGGTGAGGCGTCCGGGCTGGCGCCGGCCTGGTTCAGCTTCAACTCCAAGGGGGCCTGCCCGGCCTGCAACGGCAAGGGCTACATCACCACCGAGTTGGCCTTCCTCGACGACGTCGCCACCCCGTGCGACGCCTGCGACGGTTCCCGGTTCAACCCGACCGCGCTCGAGGTGAGGATCGACGGCCGGACCATCGCCGACGTGCTGGCGATGACCGCCGACGAGGTCGCCCAGCTGTTCGCCGGACGTCCCGACATCGTCGGCGCGGTGGGCTGGATGGACCGGGTCGGGCTCGGCTACGCCGCCGTCGGGCAGTCGCTGGACACACTGTCCGGCGGCGAGAAGCAGCGGCTGCTGATCGCCCGGCACCTGGCGGCGTCCACCGAGCTCGGAGCGGAGTGGATCGTGCTGGACGAGCCCACCACCGGCCTGCACCCCACCGACGTCGACCGGATCAACCTGTTGTTCGACGACCTGCTCGAGCGTGGCACCACCCTGGTGGTGGTCGAGCACAACCTGCGGGTGGTCGCGCGCGCCGATCACGTCATCGACATCGGTCCCGGAGCCGGCGTCGGCGGCGGACGCCTGGTGTTCGCCGGACCGCCGGCCGAACTGGTCGACGACGAAGCCTCACTGACCGGACGCGCCCTCGCTGCGGCTACCGCTGGTTGAGCTTGTCGAAACCCTCGGCGGGACGGGGCCGGTACACTGCACCCTCGTGGCTGCCGCAGACCTGCAATCCGATCTCGCCGAACTCGACAAGACGCTGACGTCGATCGAGGCCGTGCTCGACCCCGAAGCCAAGAACCGGCAGATCGCCGAGCTGCAGGAGCAGGCGTCCGCCCCCGACCTGTGGAACGACCAGGAGAACGCCCAGCGGGTGACGTCCAAGCTGTCGGCGCTGCAATCCGAGGTGGACCGGCTGACCGCCCTGCGACAGCGGATCGACGACGCCGCGGTGCTGATCGAACTGGCTCAGGAAGAGGCGGACGCCGACACCATGGCCGAGGCCGCCCGCGAGCTGAGCCGGCTGTCCACCGACATCCAGGCGCTCGAGGTGCGCACCCTGCTCAACGGCGACTACGACGAGCGGGACGCCGTGGTCACCATCCGGTCCGAGGCCGGGGGAGTGGACGCCGCCGACTTCGCCGAGATGCTGCTGCGGATGT
>CAZORV010000217.1:0-4465 GCA_964582215.1 uncultured Frigidibacter sp. | reverse complement strand
GATCTTGGCCACCACGGCCTCGATCTCTTTGGGGCCGATGGTCTTGCGGCGCTTGGATTCGGTCAGAAGATGCTGGGCCGCCCCGGCCTCGTCGATCACGTCGATGGCCTTGTCGGGCAGCTTGCGGTCGTTGATGTAGCGGGCCGACAGTTCGACCGCCGACTTGATTGCATCCTTGGTGTAATGCAGGTCGTGGTGCTTTTCGAAATAGGGTTTCAGCCCCATCAGGATCTTCACGCTGTCGTCCACGGTCGGTTCATTGACGTCGATCTTCTGGAACCGGCGGCTGAGGGCGCGGTCCTTTTCGAAATGCTGGCGGAATTCCTTGTAGGTGGTCGAGCCCATGCAGCGGAGCTTGCCGCCCTGCAGCGCCGGCTTCAGCAGGTTCGACGCATCCATCGCGCCGCCCGAAGTGGCACCGGCGCCGATCACCGTGTGAATCTCGTCGATGAACAGGATCGCGTCGGGGTGATCCTCAAGCTCTTTCACCACGGCCTTCAGCCGTTCCTCGAAATCGCCGCGATAGCGGGTGCCGGCCAGAAGCGCGCCCATGTCGAGCGAGAAGATCGTCGACTTCTTCAGAATGTCGGGCGTCTCGCCCCGGGTGATCTTCAGTGCCAGCCCTTCGGCGATGGCGGTCTTGCCGACGCCGGGGTCGCCGACCAGCAGGGGGTTGTTCTTGCGGCGGCGGCAAAGGACCTGGATGCAGCGCTCGACCTCGGCGTCGCGGCCGATCAGCGGGTCGACGTCGCCCTTGCGCGACTTCTGGTTCAGATCGACGCAATATTTGCCAAGCGCGCTTTCCTTGGCGTCGCTTTCGGGTTGCTGGGTCTGGTGATCTTCGTCCCGTTCGGTGGCGCCGGACACCGGCCGCGTTTCGCCGAACGAGGCATCCTTGGCGACGCCATGGGCGATGAAATTGACCGCGTCATAGCGGGTCATGTCCTGTTCCTGCAGGAAATAGGCGGCATTGCTTTCGCGTTCGGCAAAGATCGCGACCAGCACATTGGCGCCCGTCACCTCGGTCCGGCCGGAGGATTGCACATGGATCGCCGCGCGCTGGATCACCCGCTGAAAGGCGGCCGTCGGCACGGCCTCGGACCCTTCGACATCGGTGACGAGGGTGGACAGATCGTCATCGACGAATTCCTGCAGGGTCTTGCGCAGCTCATCAAGATCGACCGAGCAGGCGCGCATGACCTTGGCGGCCTCAGGCTCGTCGATCAGGGCCAGCAGCAGATGTTCAAGTGTCGCCAGTTCGTGGCGGCGCGCATTGGCCAGCGCCAGCGCCGCGTGGATTGCCTGTTCGAGCGTGTTCGAGAATGACGGCACTTGCGTGCTCCTTTCTTCCGGGCGAGTCGCGGCCAGCCGCAAGCCCACCTTTGCCTCATACCTTTAAAGTTCGGTGGAATTCGGACGGCTTCAAGGGGAAAGTGGCAGATTTTGGTAAATGCCGCCAAGGGAAGCGCATAATGTGATCGTTTCGTGACCAATTGGCAAAGGTCGCGCGGTTTGGCGCAAGCGGATGCATCAGCCCCGGCCTCGGCGCCTTGTCTGTCAGAAGCGGTCCCTCATCGCCCGCAGCCGGGCGAACACCTCGGCGTCCGGTGCGTCGGCCATGTCAAGGCGGCGCCGGATGCCCGCATCCCCGGTGCGCAGGAACGGATTGGTGGCCAGTTCCTCGGCCAGGGTCACCGGGACCGTGGGCAAGCCTTTGGCACGCAAGGCCGCGACCCGCGTCGCGCGCGCCTGCAGGGCGGCGTTGTCGGGATCGACCGAAAGGGCAAAGCGGATGTTGGACTCGGCATATTCATGGCCGGAACAGACCAGGGTTTCGGGGGGCAGGGTGGCCAGCCGCGACAGGCTGGTCCACATCTGGGCGGGCGTCCCCTCGAACAGGCGGCCGCAGCCGCAGGACATCAGGCTGTCGGCGGTAAAGACCACCTGGCTGTCGGGGAAATGGAAGGCGATATGGCCGATCGTATGGCCGGGCACCTCGATCACCTCGGCCTCGGCCATGCCGACGCGGAGGCTGTCGCCGGCACCGTAGGCCTCGTCCAGGGGCGGCAGGCGGTGCGCGTCGGCGGCCGCACCCAGAACCCGTGCGCCGGTCGCGGCGGCCAGCGCCTCGACCCCGGCGATATGGTCGCTGTGGTGATGGGTGATCAGGATATGGCTGGCCCGCCAGCCCCGCTCGCGCAGCGCGTTCAGGATGGCCGCCGCCTCGGGCACGTCGATCACCGCTGTGGCGCCCGTCGCGGCGTTATGGGCCAGATAGGCATAATTGTCGGCAAGGCAGGGAACGGCAATGACTTCCAGAGGCATGGTATTTCGTCCGGGAACCCGTATGTTGCGCGCCAGAGCGGGATGATGTCTGACGGAAACATCCGCCCGCTCGGGTTCTGTGGTGGTCGCGTGACGGGGGAGACCGGTTTTCGATTTTCCCCGTCACGCCCGAAGTGTGGCTCAGGCGCGGGACAGGCGCAATGCATCTTGACGTGCATGATCTAAGGAATTTCTACTACCGGACCCAGCTGGGTCGGGTGGCGCAGAAGGCTGTCCGCGACAAGGTCGTCGCCCTTTGGCCCGAGGCCAAGGCGCAGACCGTCGCAGGCTTTGGCTTTGCGGTGCCGCTGTTGCGGCCCTACCTGGCCGAGGCGCGCCGGGTGATCGGCTTCATGCCGGGGCCGCAGGGGGTGATGCCCTGGCCCGCAGGCATGCCGAACGTTTCCGTCCTGTGCGAGGAGACGCAATGGCCGATCGAGACCGGGATGATCGACCGGCTGGTGGTGATGCACGGGCTTGAAACCTCGGACCAGCCGGCGGCGCTGCTGGCCGAATGCTGGCGGGCGCTGGGGCCGGGCGGGCGGGCGCTGTTCATCGTGCCGAACCGTGCCGGTCTGTGGGCGCGGGCCGACCAGACGCCCTTTGGCCACGGGCGGCCCTATTCGATGCGCCAGCTGGACGCGCTGTTGCGCCAGAACGGTTTCACCGCCGAGCGGTTCGACACCGCGCTTTTCGCACCGCCATCGGACCGGCGCTTCTGGCTGCGGACGGCGCAGATGTGGGAGCGGTCGGGGCAGCGCGTGCAGCGGCTTTTGTCGGGCGGCGTCCTGATGATCGAAGTGTCGAAGCAAATTCACGCGCCGCACCGGCCGGGCCTGACCGCGGTGGTGAAAAAGCCGCTGAAGGTGCTGGAGGCTTTGCCGAAGCCGGTGGCCGGGCCGGTCTGAGCGCGGGCGGGTCGCGATGATTCTGTCGGCCCGGGGCTGGCCGGGCGGCACATTCGGCGCCGCAAATTGACGCAGCCGCGTCGCAAATGGTTGTAACCGCCTGAAAAGGCTGGTGGCGGCGGGCAAAATCTTGTGGCCAAGGCGGTTGATAGGGGGTGGCGTCTCTGATAGAGCCACCATTAAATAACAGCGTGGTCCACAGGGGCACGCACGGGGGATGCCTCAGCCGGTCGACAGGTTGGCGGGGCGCAACTAATCGGAAGGGTGGACGTGTCCGAAACAGCTTCGACAGCTTCCGGGATCGCGGGGCGCTATGCGCTCGCTGTCTTCGATCTCGTCAAAGAGGCCAATGGCGTCAAGGCGCTTGAGGCGGATGTGGCGGCGCTTGGCGCGGCCCTGAATGAAAGTGCCGATTTTCGCGCGCTGATCTCGTCGCCGGTCTATTCGCGCGACGACCAGAGCACGGCGATTGCCGCGATTGCCGCGAAGATGAAGCTGTCGGGTACGCTGGCCAGCACGCTGGGCCTGATGGCCGCCAAGCGGCGCCTGTTCGTGCTGCCGCAGCTTCTGTCGGCGCTGACGGCGATGATTGCCGATGAAAAGGGCGAGGTGACGGCCGAAGTGACCGCCGCTGCCGCGCTGACCGCTGCGCAGGCCACCGAACTGGCCGCCAGCCTGAAAAAGTCGATCGGCAAGGAAATCAAGCTGAACGTCGCTGTCGATGAAAGCCTCATCGGCGGACTTATCGTCAAGGTGGGCTCGAAGATGATCGATACCTCGATCCGCTCGAAGCTCGCGTCCCTCCAGAATGTCATGAAAGAGGTCGGATAATGGGAATCCAAGCAGCCGAGATCTCTGCTATCCTTAAGGAGCAGATCAAGAACTTCGGTCAGGAAGCAGAAGTGGCCGAGGTTGGCCGCGTTCTGTCAGTCGGTGACGGGATTGCCCGCGTCCACGGCCTCGACAATGTCCAGGCCGGCGAGATGGTCGAATTCCCCGGTGGTATCCGGGGCATGGCGCTGAACCTTGAAGTTGACAACGTCGGTATCGTTATCTTCGGCGATGACCGCACCATCAAGGAAGGCGATGTCGTCAAGCGCACCAAGTCCATCGTGGACGTGCCGGTCGGTGACGAACTTCTCGGCCGCGTCGTCGACGCGCTGGGCAACCCGATCGACGGCAAGGGCGCGATCAACGCCAAGAAGCGCTCGGTCGCCGACGTGAAGGCCCCC
>CAZORV010000216.1:0-4543 GCA_964582215.1 uncultured Frigidibacter sp. | reverse complement strand
CCGGTCTGCGCACCGTGCATTACGTCAGCCCGTCGATCTGGGCCTGGCGCCAGGGGCGGGCGAAAAAAATCGGCGACAGCGCCGACTTGGTGCTCTGCCTGTTCCCGATGGAGCCGCCGATCTACGAACGTCACGGCGTCAACGCGCGTTTCATCGGTCATCCCCTGGCCGACAGCTTCCCCCTGCATCCCGATCGCGCCGCGGCGCGCGAGGCGCTGGCGCTGCCGCCGGACACGCCCGTGCTCGCCTTGTTGCCGGGCAGCCGGCTCGGCGAGATCCGCCGCCTGTTGCCGGTGTTCCTGCAGGCGGCACGCCTGCTGGCCGAAAGCAAGCCGGGCGTTCGCGTGGTGATCCCCGCCGCGAATGCCCGTTGCCGCGCCGAAATCGAAACGCAACTGCGTGCGACGCCCTTGCCGGGCGCACTGCTGATCGACGGACAGGCCGATCGCGCGATGATCGCCTCGGACGTCGTGCTGCTCGCCTCCGGCACGGCGACGCTGGAAGCCATGCTGGCGAAACGGCCGATGGTCGTGGCCTATCGCATCTCGGCGCTGACGTATCGCATCGTCATGGGCCTGGGCATGATGAAGGTCAATCGCTACAGCCTGCCCAACGTGCTGGCGAACGAGCCGGTCGTACCGGAGCTGATGCAGGGCGACTGCACGGCGGAGAATCTCGTTGCGGCCGTGACGCGCTGGTTCGACGACGATGAGGCGCGGGCGACGCTGGAACCGCGCTTCCTCGCCATCCACGAGAAGCTGCGCCGCAATGCCTCGGCGCAGGCGGCGGACGCGATCGCCGCGCTGCTCGGCGCGAAATGAAACCGCCGGCGATGACGCGACTTGTCGCCGGCGTGGACGAAGCGGGCCGCGGGCCGCTGGCGGGCCCGGTGGTCTGCGCGGCGGTGATTCTCGACCCGAGGCGCAGGATCGATGGCCTCGGCGATTCGAAAGCGCTGAGCGAAGCCGCCCGCGAAAACCTGTTCCCGCAGATCCGGCGCGACGCGCTCGCTTGGCATGTGGAATTCGTGTCGCCGGCGGAAATCGATCGGATCAATATCCTGCAGGCGACGCTGACCGGCATGGCGCGCGCCCTGCGTGCGCTGTCGCCCGGCCCGGCGCACGCCTTGATCGACGGCAATCGCCTGCCGAAATCGCTGCCCTGCACCGCGCAGGCGCTGGTGGGAGGCGATGCGCTGGAACCGGCGATCATGGCGGCGTCGATCCTGGCCAAGGTCGCGCGGGATCGGCACATGCTTGCCCTGCATGCCAGTTACACGCGTTACGGCTTCGACCGGCACAAGGGCTATCCGACACCGGAGCACCTGGACGCGTTGCGCACGCACGGCCCCTGCCCGGAGCACCGGCGCAGTTTCGCGCCGGTACGCGCCGCCCTGCAGCAGGCCGCGTTGTTCTGAAGCTTCGCCAAACGGAAGCTTAATGCCATAAGGAGCGGTGACGTTCGACAGGTGCGCGCACGACGGCATCGCGCGATGCTGGTCGCGCATCCGGCGAACGATGCGGGCTGCGGGCGGCGCATGCCGACCGGCCGACGCGGCTCCCCTCCCCCGGCCGGCAGCGAGACTGCCATGCGCCAGAATGCCCCGAGCCCCGCGGGTTCCTTCCTGCCACTGCCGGAAGCGCGCGAAACGCATCGCCGGCACATTGCCGGTCCATTCGAACTTTCGCCGGCCGCGATGGAACGTTTCAACAACTTCCTGCACGAACTGCATGCCGACGCGCCGCACGTGGATGCCGACGCGCTCGCCAGCCTGGCGCGATGGCTGCAATCGCAGGCGCTGGACGAACGCCAGGCGCTGCTCGATGCGCGACTCGATCGCCTGCCCGAACTCGAGGCCCTGCTCGCCGACGAGGACTGGGCGCTGGACGAAGCGCAGGCGCAACGCATTCGCCGTCTGCTCGACTACGTGCGCGAGAACGACGACCTGATCCCCGACGACGTGCCATGGTACGGCCGGCTCGACGATGCGCTGCTGGTGGAACTGGTATGGCCGATGCTGGCCGACGACCTCGCCGACTACCAGGACTTCCGCCGCTATCGCGACGAAGACGGCGACGAGCGTCACGCCCGCACCCAGGACTGGCTGGCGGCGCGGCTGCAGGAAGGCGCGCTGTGGGCGCAACTGCATCGCGTGCGCGAACGCCACTACGTCGATTACGGTCCGCCGGACGCGCTGTTCCGCGTCGGCTGAACGGTGCGTGATGGCGTATTGTCCTGTCCGCCGTCTTTCCTGCGTATCAGTGTCCCGTGCCGCCCGCATGCCTGCGGCGCGCATCGGATAGTCCGAAGGTCATTGCGACCAAAGGCCCGCGAGGAATTCCTTGCAACCCTTCAGACTGTCCGTGCATCCATAACACAGGAAGGGCATCCAGCCCCGATAAGAGGACATCATGAACACCTTGCCGCGCCCCCGTTTCCAGGCCACGCCGTCGCTGCCGCTGGCGCTCCCGCCGAAAGGCACGCAGTCGCGTCGCCTGAATATCGGCACGGTCGCGATCAATGACGATGCGATGGACGATTTCAACGAAGCCCTGCAGGAAGTCGCCGCGTCGGCGCCCAGCGTGCATGCCGACCAGATCGCCAGCCTGGCGCGCTGGTTGCAGACGCTGCCCACCGACATCGCGGTGGCGACGATCAACCAGCGCATGGCGCGCGTCGAACAATTGCGTCGCCTGTTGCACGACCAGGACTGGCACGTCAGCCCCGAGTTCGCCGAGCGCGCGCGCGTGCTGCTCGACTACCTCAACCGCTTCGACGACCTGATCCCGGACGACATGCCGCTGATCGGCCATCTCGACGATGCGCTGCTGGTCGAACTGAGCTGGGAAGCCTTCGCCGGCGAAGTGCAGGACTTCCTGGATTTCTGCCGCTTCCGCAACGAGCAGCGTCCGCGCGGCAGCGCGCCCGAACGCCGCGCCGCCTGGGAAAACGAGTGCCTGGCCAAGGCGAACGCGCTGCTTCAGCGCCGCGAAATCCACGCGCGCGGTTATGCGCGTACCGAACGCCTGAACCGGCCGTTCCGCGTCTACTGAGTCAACCGGCCGGCACCCCAGGGTGCCGGCCGCCATCTTCCGAGCACGTCTGGCGTTCGGGGCGGGTCGCATTCAGGGGCGGCCCGCCCCGGCGTTTTTTCGCCTCCCGGGCCGCCGGCGAATCGCCCCTGTCAAGCCTTGTCCGGGCCTACCCCCGCGCCTAAGCTGGTCCCCTGCCCACGGCATCCGGCATGGCTCCTTCCTTCGTTCACCTGCACCTGCACAGCGAGTTCTCGCTGACCGATTCCACCCTGCGCCTGCCGGCGCTGGTGGAACGCTGCGCGCAACTGGGTCTGCCGGCCGTCGCGGTGACCGATACCAGCAACCTGTTCGCCTTGGTGAAGTTCTTCAAGGCGGCGGAAGGCGCGGGCCTGAAACCGATCGCCGGCTGCGACCTTTGGCTCAGCGAAGAAGGCGAAACGCCGACGCGCGTCAGTCTGCTCTGCATGAACCATGCGGGCTACCTGTGCCTGTCGCGCCTGCTCACGCGCGCCTACCTGGAAGGCCACCACGGCGATTTCGTCGCCATCCGCGAGTCATGGCTGCTCGGCGAGAACGAAGGCCTGGCCGTGATCGCCGGTCGCGAAAGCCCGGTGGGCGCGGCGGTGGCCTCCGGTCGCATCGAGCTGGCGCGCGATCGCCTGCGCACCTGGCGCGACGCCTTCGCCGACCGTCTGTACCTGGAACTGACGCGCACGCATCGCGATGGCGAGGAAACGTTCAACAACGCCGCGCTCGCCCTGGCCGACGAGTTCGGCCTGCCGTTGATCGCCACGAACGACGTGCGCTTCCTCGAACGCGAGGATTTCGGCGCGCACGAGGCGCGCGTGTGCATCGCCACCGGCCGCGTGCTCGACGATCCGCGCCGACCGCGCGAATTCAGCGCCGAGCAGTACCTGAAATCGCCGGAAGAGATGGCGGCGCTGTTCGCCGACGTTCCCGAAGCGCTCGAAAACACGGTGGAACTGGCCAAGCGCTGCAACCTGCAGCTCTCGCTCGGCACCTATTACCTGCCCGACTTCCCGGTGCCGGAAGGGCATACGCTGGAATCGTGGATCGGCGAGGAAGCGCGGCGCGGCCTCGATCGCCGCCTGCAGGCGAACGCACTGGCCGACGGCTTGACTCGCGCCGACTACGACGCCCGGCTGCAGACCGAACTCGACGTCATCGTGAAGATGGGCTTCCCCGGCTACTTCCTGATCGTCGCCGACTTCATCAACTGGTCGAAGCAGAACGGCATTCCGGTCGGGCCCGGACGCGGTTCCGGTGCCGGTTCGCTGGTCGCCTATGCGCTCAAGATCACCGACCTCGATCCGCTGCCGCAGGACCTGCTGTTCGAGCGTTTCCTGAATCCGGAACGCGTGTCGATGCCGGACTTCGACGTCGACTTCTGCATGGAAGGCCGCGACCGCGTCATCGACTACGTCAGCCGCAAGTACGGGGCCGACAAGGTCAGCCAGATCATCACCTACGGCACCATGGCCGCGAAG
>CAZORV010000215.1:0-4598 GCA_964582215.1 uncultured Frigidibacter sp. | reverse complement strand
GCGGGGCCGCTCTTCCACCGGAAGATCGGCTTGTCCCGCTCAGCCCGGCGTCGGGGACAGCGTCGGGAAGGGCGCATCTTCGGGGCTGGCCCGGCTGAAGTCGGACAGCCCCGCCGACAAAACAGCCCGAAAAATCAAAGGCCCCGCCGAAGCGGGGCCAGAGCGAGAGACGGTTCCGACGGGCGAACTGGGTGGGGGCTGTTGGCCGCGCCGCCGGAACCTAGCGTATCTCGCTGAAGCCAGACTCGCTGCCGAAGGCGGCGATTCGCGGGACGGAACGCGGCGGGATCAGGGTCATTTCATGGCTGAACCAAGGCAGGCTTGATTTGCCGGCAAAGCGGCGTAACATCCCCGGCATGACGGTTCAGACGCCGACGCCCTTTCCCTTTCCCGCTGCGGCGCCCGAACAGGTGGCGTTTGATCGCGCCGAACTGTCGGCGATCCTCGGGCTGTACGGGCGCATGGTGGCGGCCGGCGAATGGCGCGACTATGCCATGGCTTTCCTGCGCGACATGGCGGTCTTTTCGGTCTTTCGCCACACGGCCGAGCAGCCGCTCTACCGCATCGAAAAGCGCCCTTCACTGCGCAACCGGCAAGGGCAATATGCGGTTCTGGCGCTGAACGGGCAGATATTGAAGCGCGGGCCTGACCTGCCGGCGGTTCTGCGCGTTCTGGAACGCAAGCTGATCCGCCCGATCGGCTAGAGCGTGATCAGGAAAAGCGGAATCCGGTTTTCCTCATCACGCGACCACTTAGAAGCCCGAACGCGATGATGTTTCCGTCAGACATCATCATGGTCCAAACGCTCAGGGCCGTTTCACCCCCAGAAAACTGTCCCCGTCCTGCGCGCGGATACGGGCCAGTGCGGCGGCGATGCCTTCGTGGGTGACAGCCATGCGGAAGGCGTTGGCGTGGATCAGCCGCGTGGCGTCGATGGCAATCGCCACATGGCCCTTCCAGAACAACAGGTCATTGCGCCGGACATCCTCCAGCGCGACAGGGCGCCCGACGCTGGCCCATTGCTGATCGCTGTCGCCCGGGCAGGCAATGCCAAAGGCCAGAAGTGCCGCCTGCACCAGCCCCGAACAGTCGATCCCGGCGCGCGAATTGCCGCCCCACAGATAGGGCGAGCCCAGAAACATCTCGGCGACGGCGGCGGGATCGCTGTCGCGTTCCGAAAGCGGGCTCAGATGCACGGCCGGCACGAACTGACCCGCCGCCGTCCGGGCAAAACGGCTGTCCTCGGCGGTGATGGCCAGAAGGGCGCCGAAGGGCAGGCTGGCCAGCTCGCGGCGCTTCATCGTCGGCGTCGCATAAAGGTGGCTGGCCGGGGCGGCAACGCGGTGGGTGACGGCATGGTCGGGCCCAAGCGCCCCGGTCGCGACATAACCGCAATAGCCGTCCTTTTCGGCCTGGACGAAGCCGAACCGGTCGGTCCGTTCCAGCACCAAAAGCCGGTCGCCCAGCAAAAGCTGACGGTCACGCGGGCCGTCGGGGCGGGCAAGAAGATCGGCAAGGGGCACTGCAAGCCGCGCCCATTCGCCCGGCACGTAGCGATCAGCCGCGACCTGCCCCTGCAGCGACAGATGCGCGACGCGGCCGTTTGCCGGGGTCAGGCGCCGGTCGGTCATAGGCCAAGCACCCCCGGCAGGGCCTCAAGAATCGCCCGCGCCCCCTGCCCGACGCCGCCCTTCGGTCGACCGGGCGCCGCCGTCGGCTGCCAGCCGTAAATGTCGAAATGCACGTAGCGCGGGCTGTCGGTGACAAAGCGGCGCAGGAACAGCGCGGCGGTGATCGACCCGGCGAACCCGAACGAGGGCGCATTGTCGAGATCGGCAATGTCAGGCTCAATCACGCTTTCATAGGGCGCCCAGAAGGGCATCCGCCAGACCGGATCGGCCACCCGCCGCGCCGCCTCGGCCAGACTGTCGGCAAGGCCGTCATCATCGCAATAGAAGGGCGCAAGGTCCGGTCCGACCGCCACCCGCGCCGCACCGGTCAGCGTCGCCATCGAGATCACCAGATCGGGCCGTTCGGCATCGGCCAGCGCCAGCGCATCGGCCAGCACCAGCCGCCCCTCGGCATCCGTGTCATTCACCTCGACCGTCAGGCCCTTGCGGCTGGTCAGCACGTCGCGGGGTTTCAGCGCATTTCCGGCGATCACATTCTCGACCGCCGGGATCAGCACCCGCAGGCGCAGCGGCAGGCCAAGCCCCATGATCATCGCCGCAAGGCCAAGAACCGTCGCGGCGCCGCCCATGTCTTTCTTCATCAGGCTCATGCCCGCGCCTGGCTTGATATTCAGCCCGCCGGTGTCGAAGCAGACGCCCTTGCCCACCAGCGTCAGCATCGGCCCCTTGTCGCCCCAGCGCATGTCCAGAAGCCGCGGCGCGCGCGGCGAGGCGCGGCCGACCGCGTGGATCATCGGAAAATTCTGCGCCAGAAGCGCCTCGCCGGTGATGGCGGTCACCGACGCACCATGGTCCTTCGCCAGGGTCCGCACCGCTGCCTCCAGCTCGTCCGGGCCCATGTCGGCGGCGGGGGTGTTGATCAGCGTGCGGGTCAGGAACTCGCCCCGGGCGATGGTCTGAAGGCGGGCGGCGTCGATTCCGGCGGGCGCCTTGAGGCGCGCCTTTGGCGGGCGGGCGGCCTTGTAGCGGTCAAAACGGTAGCTGGCGAGAAGCCAGCCGAGGGCGGCCTCCTCAAGGTCGCGGGTGCTGAGGGCGGCGTCGATATGCCAGTCGCCCACGGGCAGGGCGGCGGCGGCCTGCGCCAGATGGAACCGCCCGCGCGCCCGGGCGCCCGCATTGCCAAGACCAAAGGCCGCGCCATTGGGCGATCCGTCCGCGCCGGGCAGGACGACCAGCTGCCCCAGCGCACCGGTAAAGGCGGACGTCGTCAGCCAGCCCCGCCCGACGGCATCGCGGCCCGCGATGAAGTCGGCGGCAGCGCTGTCCTCGACCAGAAACAGCGGAAGCGACGGCGCGGCGGGATCGGCGAAGCGGGGCATGGTCGTCCTTTGCGAAACCTGCGCCGCAGCCTAAGGCCTTGCCCGCGCCGTCGCAATCCGGACAGGTCGCCGCACGGGGGGGGCGACTGGCCCTTGCCTTGCCTCAGGCGCCGATCTGCCCTCATATTGGCGCAAAGCGATTTTCTTATGAAAATCAGGTAAAATGGATGCGTTGATGATCTGGCTGGGCGAGCGTTCGAACGGGCGCGACAATAATTTCAATCTGATCCGGATGGTGGCGGCGACGGCCGTTCTGGTGTCGCATGCCTGGCCGCTGGTCCATGGCCCCGGCACGCCTGAACCGCTTGAGGCGCTGACCGGCTATACGCTTGGCACGCTGGCGGTCTATGTGTTCTTCGCGCTCTCGGGGTTTTTCATCGCCTCCAGCTATGCGCGCCTTGACGCCGTGGTGCCCTTTCTGGCGGCGCGGGGGCTGCGGCTGTTCCCTGGGCTTGTCGTCTCGCTGATCTTCGTCGGGCTGGTCATGGGGCCGCTGGCGACCAGCCTGCCGGTCGCCGACTATCTGGCACGCAGCGAGACCTGGACCTTCTTTCTGCGCAACATCACGCTTCTGCGGCCGCAATACACGCTTCCGGGCCTGTTCGAGACCAATCCCTACCCCTCGGTCGAAGGCTCGATCTGGACACTGATCCACGAGGTTCTCTGTTACGGGCTGGTGTTTCTGGCCGGGGTCAGCGGATTGCTCCGCCGTCGCGCCCTGATGACCGGCGCGCTGGTCGCGTACCTGCTGGTCTGGCTGGCGCCTGCGGTCTTGCAGGTCGAGCTTCACCCCAAACTGATGCAATGGCGCGAGCTGTCCTTTCCCTTCGTCCTTGGCATGGCCTTCTGGCTTTGGCGTGACCGCATTCCGCTGACGGTCCTTCTGGTCGGGGGCACGCTGGCGCTGGCCTGGCTGACGCGGGGCACCGTGCCGGGCTTTTGCGCGCTGATGCTGTTCATCACCTACACGACCTTCTGGCTGGGCCATCGGCCCGAAGGGCCGGTGCGCGCCTACAACCGGTTCGGCGATTATTCCTATGGCATGTACATCTATGCCTTTCCGCTGCAGGGGCTGGTGGTCTGGCTGTTCGGCCCGATGACACCGGCCGCCCATATCGCACTGGCCCTGCCGCTGACGCTGGTGCTGGCGGTCCTGTCCTGGCATTTCGTCGAGGGCCCGGCCCTGCGGCAGCGCCCCCGGCCGGCGAGCGGCGCCGCAACGCTGCCCAATCGGCCGATGTCGCCGCCGACGCCCGGTTGAGCGGGACAAGCCGGTCTTCCGGTGGAAGAGCGGGACCGCGCATGCGGGAACGCCGCCCCGTGACCGGCTCAACACGCACCGCCCGGTCGCTTTGGGCGACCGGGCAGTGTGGGTGGCGACGGTGCGGGGCGGCAGGGTCACGTGCCCCTGCCGATTGGTGCTGGCTTGTCCCTTTCCCTGACGCCTGATTGAGCGGAAAAGGCCGATCTTCCAATGGAAGAGCGGCCCCGCTCATGTGGGAACGTGGCCCCGGGACCATCTCCGAGCGCAAGAACAGAGGGCGGCGCCTGCCCCGGATGGCGCAAAGCGCCAGCCCCCCGCAGGGGC
>CAZORV010000214.1:0-4602 GCA_964582215.1 uncultured Frigidibacter sp. | reverse complement strand
CTGCTGGTTCGAGACGCAGCGCATCACCGCGAACTCAACGTCGTGGAAATCAACACCGATGTTTCGGCGCGCTCGCTAAACGGCCCATGGCGCGCCGTCGGGTCGCTGCGCGTCAACGGCCGGCGCGCGACTTTGACCGCAACGACCGGCGTAAGCGATGGTTCGGGCCAGATGAGCCTTGGCCTCAGCATCAGCCCCGAGGTGTTTCCGGTCAAGATCGACACCGAAGGCCAGGTCGCCAATGAAAACGGCGCGCTGCACTACAAAGGCACGTTCCACGTTGCGGGCGCGCCGGGCGTCCAGGCTGAATTGCGCGACGGCGACGGCAAGGCGGCGCGGCCCGAGGCCAAGTCGGCGCGCAATCGCGCATCCGGCTCGTTCAAGCTGTCAGGCTCGCGGATTGACGTTGACGCCTTTCGTTTTGAATCAGGTCCGCTGGCCGATCCCTATTCGGCGGAGGGTTCGGCTTTTGTTGATCTTGGCGACGATCCGCGTTTCCTGATCCAGGCCACTGGCCAGCAATTCGAGGTCGAAGACAACCAGAATGGCGCTGGCGGCAAGACGCTCGGAGAGCGGCTGCAGGATGTTGAAGACACGCTCGCGCTGGTGCCCGATCCGACCATCCCCGGTTCGGTCGACCTGAAGCTTCCGGCGGTCGTGGCGGGCACAACCGTCATCCGTGATGTCAGCCTTTCGGCGCGGCCGGAAAATGACGGCTGGCGCATCCTGTCGGCGTCGGCGCAATTGCCGGGCCGTTCGACGCTTGAGGCCGACGGGTTCCTTGAAGGCGGTCAGGATCCCCGGTTCGCCGGAAATCTGTTGCTGGCGGTCAAGCAGCCAACGGGTTTCGCCGCGTGGCTGTCGAAAGACATTGAAGAGGCAGTTCGGGCCCTGCCTGCGGCGGGGTTTCGTTCGGCAGTTTCGATTGATCGCAAAAAGCAGACCTTTTCCGACATCGAACTTATCCTGGGGCCGACGCGGCTCGGGGGCGCCGTTGAGCGCACCAGCATCGAGGGTGCGAAACCGGTTATCGTGGCGCGGCTGAACGGCGATACGATTGACGCCGATACGGCGACGGCGTTTGCGATGATGGTCGGCGACGGCGCTGCGCGCGAACACGACCTCGACCTGTCGCTCAAGGCCGCAGCGGTTTCCGTGGGCGGCGTCAACGTCATGGCGGTCGATGGCGCCGTTCGCGTGACAAGCGACCGCCTCGACGTGGACCGCCTTTCGATCGGCGATCTGGCTGGCGCATCGATTGCGGCGACCGGCTCCCTCGCCAGTTTGCCGGTGAAGCCGACCGGCGCATTCGATGTGACTTTGACGAGCACCGATCTTGCGCCGCTGGCGCAGCAGGTCGCCGTGTGGGCGCCAAACTCATTGCTGGCGGTTGAGCTGGCGCGCCGCGCCGACAACAATCCGGGCCTCCTTGCGGATGGCCGACTTGATATTGCCGGCAGCTTCTCGGCCGAGAGCGCAGGCGCATGGCCGAACCAAATGGCCATCAAGCTTGACGGCTCCGTTGGCGGCTCGACGTTTGAAGGTTCTGCGGATGGCGCGCTGGCCGGCGCCGGGGCGCTCGAAACGCGCCTTACCCTCGCCAATCCTGACGCGACGCAACTGCTCGCCATGGCGGGTATGCCGACACTGCCAGTCATATCGCTTGGGCAGGGCAAGATCACCGTTTCAGCGAACCGCACACAGGGCGGCCTGTTCACGACGCGCGCCGGTCTGGAAGGCGAAGGGTTCAACCTGACCTTTGACGGGTTGGCGGGGCAGGCGGATGAGCCGTCGCGACCGTTCACCGCGAGTGGCAAACTCGCGTTGAAGGCCGACGATGTGGAGCCG
The DNA here is from genome assembly GCA_964582215.1 of uncultured Frigidibacter sp. Taxonomy (GTDB): domain Bacteria; phylum Pseudomonadota; class Alphaproteobacteria; order Rhodobacterales; family Rhodobacteraceae; genus TMP-24. The sequence continues at coordinate 2,754 of CAZORV010000214.1, read as the reverse complement.
TGGCTGCTGGCGCTTGGAACGCCGGCGCCAGGGATGGGCTTTGGCGCGGCGGCGGAACTGACGGCTGATGCTGATTTTTCCAGCGATCTTCTGGTTTTGAGCGGCCTGAGCGGGACAGTCGCCGAGACTGCTGTGGCTGGTGATCTGAATGTCGGTTTCGCCAAGGGACGCCCCGATCTGACAGGATCGCTGTCGCTGGACCAGCTTGACCTCGAACCGCTGGCGGCGGTCTTGTTTGGGGCCCCGGCTCTGGTGAGCGCTGACGGCTCGGCCTGGCCAACGGCTGATTTTGTTTCGGGCGCTGCGACCCCGCTCGTCGCAGACATGGACCTTTCCGTTGGAGAGTTAGCGGCGGGCGCATTGCCGTCGCTGCATGACGCCACGCTGGAGTTGAAGCTCACCGACAGCCAGCTTGTTGTCTCCAACCTTGCCGGCAAGGCTGCGGATGGGCAGGTGAGCGGCAGCGTCGATCTCACCAATGACGGCGGCAACGGGCTGCTTTCGGCGCAGTTGACCATCAAGGGCGCCGATCTGGCGATGCTGCTGCCGCGTGTGGGACTGTCTGCGCCGGGTCTGACGGGCCGCGCCGATGTTTCGGCAAGTTTTGGATCCAGCGGCAAGTCTGTTGAGGCGCTTGTGCGAGGTCTTTCAGGTTCTGGCGTGGTCGGATTGAAGGACATAACCATTGCGCCTCTCAATGGCGGAGCGCTGCCGGCGCTGATTGCCGAGGCCGATGCGCTTGGTCAGGCGATTGACGCCACAGCAACGCAACGTTTTGCGCCGGCAATTGTGCAGAGCAAGGAATTCGCAGCAGGCGACGGCGGCTTTGCATTCAATATTGCCAGCGGCGTCTTGCGCGCGGCGCCCTCGCAGTTTGGCGATAGTCAGGCGCGGTTGACGACCGAAGGCCGCATCGACGTTTCGGCGCAAACGTTGGAAGCGACGGCGGGTTTTGCACTCAACCCCGGCGAGGACGCGCAAGTTGGATCGGAACCGACGATGCAGTTCGCCATAAGCGGGCCGGTCGCTGCTCCGCAAATTGCGCTCGACACATCGGGGCTTGCGCAGTTTCTGACCCAGCGCCAGCTCGAGATTGAGCAGGCGCGCGTCGAGGCGATGCAGGCGGCGGTGCTTGAAAAGCAGCGGCTGCGCCGCGAAGTCGCGTATTTCGAGGGATTGACGGCGCAGCGCGCAATCCTGACGAACACAGAAGCAAAGGCGCGGGCCGAACTGGCGCGCTTGGCGGCAGAGGCCGAGCGGCGACGGCTGCAGCAAGAGGCTGAGGAAAAAGCCAAGGCGGAAGAGGAGGCCAGGGCCAAGGCAGCGGCCGAAGCTGAGGCGGCGGCCAAACTGGAAGCGGAAGCCAAGGCCGCAGCCGAAAAACCCAAGGAGCCGGCTTCCGCAAAGGCGCCGCAGACCAAAACGCCCGAGCCGCCGATTCTAGCGCCGATACCTGAACCGCAGCCGGCCCATGCGCCGCTAAACGAGTTTCCGCCGCCGCCGCCACCGCCAGCGGGGTTCGGCGAATCGGATTTTGACGGCTAGCTCATTTCGCTAATCTGCCGCTTGACCTGTTCAAGCACGAAGAGACGCAAAGCTGACGACAGGTTTGCGCCTGTCGAGCGAGTTGCATCGACGGCAGCGACCAGCGACGCCAGCGTTACGCCGCGCGCTTCGGCAATCGCCAGCAGTTCGTCGTAAAACGGCTGCTCAAGCGAATAGCTGGTGCGGTGTCCGTTGATTGATACCGAACGTTTGACGACAAGGCTGTTGGCGGCGTTCATGGCAGCCTCACGCGTCGCCCGGCGTCTCGCGGCGATGCGCTTCGACGCGAGTCCGTATTTGCTCGACCTCGGCGCGAGACTTCTCGCGTTCGGCTTTCGAGCGGCCATGCAGGGCGCGATTTTCCGCCGCCTGCTGATCCTTGTCGCGACGCGCCTTCTGCTTGCGTGCAAGGCGCAGATTGATGATGTCAGCCATACCGCCGTTATTTTTTGCGGAAAGCGTCGAGGGATACAACCTCCGCCCCGGCGCGATTTGCATCGCCGTCCGCCGTCTCCTCGGAGGCGGTCTCAGCAGTCTTGGCAGGCTTGATGGCCTTGGGCGCGGCAGTCGTCTGCAGTTTTTCCGGCTGAGGAGGCGCTGCGGCGACATCGGTCTTGACGTCGAACTCGAGTTCAAAATTGACCGAGGGGTCGTAGAAGCCGCGCACGGCCGAGAAGGGCACCTCGAGCTTTTCCGGCGTATCCGAAAACGAAAGGCCGACTTCGAAACCGGCATCGGTCACTTTCAGATCCCAATACTGGAATTGCAGCACGATGGTCATCTGTTCGGGATAGCGCTCGCGCAGGCGACTGGAGATGCGCACGCCCGGCGCGTTGGTCAGGAACGTGATGAAGAAGTGGTGGTTGCCAGGCAAGCCGGTGCGCGACACTTCGGCCAGCACTTTGCGCATCACGCCGCGAAGCGCGTCCTGTGCGAGAATATCGTATCTGATCTGGTCGTCGGCCATGCGGCTCTGGTCACTCTTCTGTCACAGCATTACCGCCGCTTTGGTTCCTCGTAAACCGAAAGGATCGTGATTCATCAAGTCCGTAGTTCATGCGGGCGAAAGAAGTTGGCTGCGAGGCGGGGAAAGTGGAGGCTTCTGTTGCCAGGCGCCTCCGAGCCCCGCCTGAAGGTGCGAACCCTCAGGGCTTTAATTGAAGCTATCGCACCGCATTAAGCGGCGAGACGTGCTTCCGCATAGTTGTC
>CAZORV010000213.1:0-4690 GCA_964582215.1 uncultured Frigidibacter sp. | reverse complement strand
TTCCGGCCCGAGTTCCTGAACCGGCTGGATGACCAGATCATCTTCGACCGGCTGACGCGCGGCGACATGGACGGGATCGTGACGATCCAGCTGCAGCGGCTAGAGAAACGGCTGGCGGCGCGGAAGATCACGCTTGCCCTGGACGAAGGCGCCCGGCACTGGCTGGCGGATGAGGGCTATGACCCGGTCTTCGGCGCCCGGCCGCTGAAGCGGGTGATCCAGCGCAGTCTGCAGGATCCGCTGGCGGAAATGCTGCTGGCAGGCGACGTCAGGGACGGCGAGACGGTGACCGTCAGCGTCGGGGCCGAGGGGCTGCTGGTCGGGGCGAGGCTGTCGCGCTCGGCCCGGCCAAAGCCCGAGGGCGCGGTGTTGCACTGACCGTCCGGACCCAAGGTCTGGCGCGGGGCGGCTGTCCTCCCCGCGCCGGTCTTCAGCTGGACCGCAGCAATATCGTTGTGTCATCGAGGGCGGCGGCGATCTGCTGGAACGGTTCGCGGCGGGTCTCGGCGTTGACGGCCGAGCGCAGAAGCATGGTCTCGGCCCGTTCGATCGCGGCGGTGGCCGCGCGCATGGCCCGGCGTTCATCCTTTTCGCGGATCGCAATGGTGGCGGGCAGACGCGGGGCCAGCGGCTTGCCCTTCATCGGCGGATAGATCACCGGCGCGGACGGGTCGCCGTAACGGGCGACGATGGCGTCAAGGTCAAGCGCCGCCTGGCGCACGGCCCTGGCAACCGGGGCATAATCGCCGGTCTTCGGCAGCGTCCGGTACAGCTGCCAGAGCGCCTGTCGCATGCAGTCGACGCGATAGCGCTTTGGCACATAAAGGTCAGAGCCGCAGGTCGTGTTGACCGCGCCGATCTCCTTCAGGATGGCCGCGGTTGCTTGCGGGCTGATGCCGGCAGGCGGGGTGTAGCCGTCGCCAGCGCCGGAGGGGAAGGGTTGAATGGGCTGGGGTGTCGGGGGTTGTCCGCAAGAGGTGCCGCAGCCCTGGACCAGAACAAGCTGATCGGCGCCGGGCAAGTAAGGCCCGGCCGGGTAGGTCAGCGGCACGGGCATCGTCGGCCCGTGCGACATGGCCGCCGAAAGGATGGCGGCGGGCAGGACAGGAAAAAGGCTTGCGGCGTGGATGATCATGGCTGTCCCTCGTCGGGTAAAAGGCCAAACGCCAGGCGGATGGAATTCCGGGTCGCGGGCCCAAGGCGGCCGTCGATCCCGCCGGAATAGAGGCCGTTGCTTTTCAGACTGGTCTGCAGGGCCTTCAATGTGGCGTGTTCAAACATCCCGGGGCGGTTGGTCAGCGTATCGAGGACTTGATCGCTGCCCGCGCGCAGGGCGTCATAAAGATACTTCCCCGCCACTTCCGGCCCGCTGCCCGGCACAAGGCCATCGTCGATCAGGGCGGCATAGTTGAACAGCGCCTCGGGGTGGCGCTGATCGGCGGCACGGCGGAAATAGTCCAGCGCCCGGACCTTGTCGACCGGCAGGCCGAGCGAGCCGTAATAGTGGAAAAAGCCAAGGTCGTTCAGCGCGTCGGGAAAGTTCTGGTCGGCGGCGGTCTGGTACAATGTCAGGGCGCGCCTGGGGTCCTGCGCCACGCCGAGGCCCTGTTCGTACAGTTTGGCGAGTTCGAACTGCGCATCGGGGTAACCGGCAGCGGCGGCGCTTTCCAGAAGACCGGCGGCGGCGGCCGGGTCGTAACGGCTGTTGTCGGGGTTCAGCCGCATATAGGCCAGACCGACCATGGCGCGGGTGTCGCCCTTGTCGGCCAGCGCCTGCAACTGCTTTTCCTGATCGGGGCGCAGCCTTGACCATGTTGCACGGCGGTCCGGCCCGGCAATCGCGGCGCGATCCTCGGGCGGTCCGGCCAGATAGAAGGGCAGGCCGGGCAGTGCGCCATAGGTGTTCGGTTCCTGCAGGTTGTTGGTCTCGGCCAGCACCTGATCGCGGACCTGCCGGAACATCAGGCTGATCTCAAGCCCCGGTGTCGCCAGCTTTTCCTTCAGCGCCTTGGCAAAGGGGCTGTTGCCGCCGCTGCCGTCCAGCGCCACCTGGCCATCGCGGGCGGCGTAGGCGACCAGGGTTCCCCGGTCCGGCGATGGCGCGGCCAGCCCGCCGGTGCCCCGCGCGATCACCGGGGTTGCCGACGGGTCGTTGCTGGCCGTGGCGGGGGCCAGAAGATCGCCGAACGGTTCCTCGCGGCAGCTGTCCAGAATGACGATCCGCATCTTGCGGGCGTGATCGACCACGGCAAGCAGATCCTGCAGCGAGATGGACTGCCGCTGAATGTCGCGGTTCGAGCCGACATTGGCGTCGACCGGGATCAGGAAGTTCTTGCCCTGAACCTCGACCCCGTGGCCCGCGTAATAGATCAGCGCCAGATCGGCCGTCTCGACCCGGAAGGCGAAGTCGTTCAGCGCAGTTGCAAAGTCGGCCTGCCGGGCGTCGGTTATCCGGGTGACGTCAAAGCCGATGGCGGTCAGAGTGTCGGCAATCGCTTCGGCATCGTTGATCGTGTTGTCGAGCGGGGTGACATGTTCGTAATGGCCATTGCCGATCACCAGCGCGATCCGGTCTGCGGCCGCAAGCGGTGTGGCAAAAAGCGCAAGGGCCAGCAGAAATATCCTTTGGACGGCGCGCATGGGGTTTCCAATACTCTCGGCATTCCGGTCGGCTATGCCTGCGATCATATCACGGGCCGCCGGCCGCCAAAGTCAGAAATACCCTGCCCTTCTGGCTGAATGTTTCAGCCAAGAACGCAGACGTGAGGCGAGTTTATTGGCCTGCGGCGGCATTGCTGGCGTAGGTTTCAGGAAACCGACGGAGAGAGCCGATGCGCGAACCTGTGAAGTCTGAACTTGGCTGGGGCGACGTGACGCCGAAGCGGCTGTTCCTGAACCGGCGGCAGATCATGCTGGGGGCGGCGGCCTTCGGCGTTGCGGGCCCGGCGCTGGCGAAAATCGAGGCGCGGCCATCGCCGCTGTCGACCGATCAGGCGCCGAACACGCTGGAGGATATCACCAGCTACAACAATTATTACGAGTTCGGGACCGGCAAGGAGGATCCGGCCGCGAACGCGGGCGGGCTGACCACCGCGCCCTGGACCGTCAGGATCGACGGGATGGTCGACAAGCCCGGCGATTACGGGCTTGAGGACATATTGTCGAAAGTCACGCTTGAGGAACGGATCTACCGGTTCCGCTGTGTCGAGGCCTGGTCGATGGTCGTGCCCTGGATCGGGTTTCAGCTGTCGGACCTGTTGGCGCGCGTGGGCGTTCAGGCGGGCGCGAAGTATGTGGCCTTTGAAACGCTGGTCCGGCCCGAGGAGATGCCGGGACAGACCACCGCGATCCTCGACTGGCCCTACCGCGAGGGTCTGCGTCTGGACGAGGCGATGCATCCCCTGACGATTCTGGCGACCGGCCTTTATGGCGAAGCACTGCCCAACCAGAGCGGGGCGCCGATCCGGCTGGTGGTGCCGTGGAAATATGGCTTCAAGTCGATCAAGTCGATCGTGCGGATCAGCCTGACCGACAAGCAGCCGCCGACCAGCTGGAACATGCAGAACAAGTTCGAATACGGTTTTTATTCAAACGTGAACCCCGAGGTCGACCATCCCCGCTGGTCGCAAGCCAGCGAGCGGCCGCTGGGCGGCGGGCTTTTTGCCGGCCGGCAGCCGACGCAGATGTTCAATGGCTACGGCGATCAGGTGGCCTCGCTATATGCCGGGCAGGATCTGAAGGTGGACTTCTGATGACCCCGGCGCAGCGGATCAACGGCGCCCTGCGGCGGGTGCCCGCCTGGCCCCTTTACATAGCGGGTGCCCTGCCGCCGCTTTGGCTGTTCTGGCGGGCGGTCGGCGGCACGCTGGGCGCCGATCCGGTCAAGGGGCTGGAACGGCAGATGGGCGAGTGGGGACTGATGCTGATGGTGGCGGTCCTGGCGGTCACGCCGATCCGCCGCTTCACCGGGGTCAGCCTGATCCGCTATCGCCGGGCGCTCGGCCTGCTGACCTTCTTTTATATACTGATGCATTTCACCGTCTGGGTGGTGCTGGACATGGGCCTGCTTCTGGATCAGGCGTTGGCCGACATCGTGAAACGCCCCTATGTGACGATCGGCATGGCCGGTCTGGTCATGATGCTGCCGCTGGCCCTGACCTCGAACAACTGGTCGATCCGGCGGATGGGGCCGGCGAACTGGCAAAAGCTGCACAGGCTGACCTATCCCGCCGCGCTGGCCGGATCGCTGCACTATATATGGCTGGTCAAGAGCTGGCCGCCGGAGCCGTTCCTGTATCTGGCGGCGATTCTGCTGCTGCTGGGCCTGCGGATTCGCCGGCAACCGGCGCGGGCCACGGCCTGAGGGCGGCGATTCAGCGGCGCAAGGCTGCTGAATCAGCGATGCACCGGTCAGACTCGGCCGGCGGCGGCCAAAAGTCTGCTGAGTCTGCCGCAAAGACGCCCCGAATGACCCCCGGGATTCGGCGCGGACACGGGGCAAAGCGGAAATTTTCCTGCGGAAAACCACGCTCTCTTGTGTCACTTCTTGCGCTAACCCCAAGATTTTGGGCCTAAATCCGGTGATGCGAAAAAAATGACATCTTTATGAAAAAAAGCCCTTGCGGTCCCCGGCGCCCATCCGTAAATACCGCCTCACCGAAGCGGACAACACTGCAACGGCAGACGGAAA
>CAZORV010000212.1:0-4747 GCA_964582215.1 uncultured Frigidibacter sp. | reverse complement strand
GGTCCATCAGGTCGGCAACCAGCGGCAGGTGGCTGCCCGACAGGATCGACAGGCCGACGATGTGCGGGGCCGCTTCGGCGGCGCGGGCGACGATCTGGGCGGGGGTCAGGCGGATGCCCTCATAGCTGATCTCCATGCCGCAGTCGCGCGCCCGGGCGGCGATCTGCTCGGCGCCGTTCGAATGGCCGTCAAGGCCGGGTTTGCCGACCAGCAGGCTGAGCCGCCGGCCAAGGCGGGCCGAGACGAGGTCGACCGCCTCGCGGATCGTGTCCAGCCCCTCGGTGCGGTTCGACGGCGCGCGCGCCACGCCGGTCGGCCCGCGATATTCGCCGTGAACGTCGCGCATCACCCCGGCCCATTCGCCGGTCGTGACCCCGGCCTTCGCGGCGGCGACCGAGGGCGGCATGATGTTGGCGCCGGTTTCGGCGGCGGTCCGCAGCGCCTTGAGCGCGCTGGCGACGGCCCCGGGGTCGCGGTCCTTGCGCCATGCGCTCAGGCGGGCGATCTGGTCGGCCTCGACCGCCGGATCAACCGTCAGGATCGCGCCGTCGCCCGCCGTCAGGGGCGAGGCCTCGCCCGCTTGCCAGCGGTTGACGCCGACAACGGTGGTCTCGCCGGACTCGATCCGGGCGATGCGGGCGGCGTTCGATTCCACCAGCCGCGCCTTCATATGGTCGATGGCGGCGATCGCCCCGCCCATCGCGTCCAGCGTCGCCAGTTCCGCCCGCGCGCCCGCCTTCAGCGCCTCGACCCGGGCGGCGATCACCGGGCTGCCGTCGAACAGATCGCCATATTCCAGAAGGTCGGTCTCATAGGCGAGGATTTGCTGCATCCGCAGTGACCATTGCTGATCCCAGGGGCGCGGCAGGCCCAGAGCCTCGTTCCAGGCCGGCAGCTGCACCGCCCGGGCGCGGGCATTTTTCGACAGCGTCACCGCCAGCATCTCCAGCAGGATGCGGTAGACGTTGTTTTCGGGCTGCTGTTCGGTCAGGCCAAGGCTGTTGACCTGAACCCCGTAGCGGAACCGGCGGAACCGTTCGTCTTCGATGGCGTACCGGTCGCGGCAGATCTCGTCCCACAGTTCGGCAAAGGCGCGCATCTTGCAAAGCTCGGTCACAAAGCGGATGCCGGCGTTGACGAAAAAGGAGATGCGCCCGACCATGGCCGGGAAGTCGGGGGCCGCAACCTTGGCCCGAAGGTCATCCAGAACCGCGATGCCGGTGGCCAGCGCAAAGGCCAGTTCCTGTTCCGGCGTCGCCCCCGCCTCTTGCAGGTGATAGGAACAGACGTTCATCGGGTTCCATTTCGGCAGATGCCGGGCGGTGTAGGCCGCCACATCGGTGATCATCCGCAGGCTGGGGCGGGGCGGGCAGATATAGGTGCCGCGCGACAGATATTCCTTGATGATGTCGTTCTGGACGGTGCCCTGCAGCGCCCGCAGATCGGCGCCCTGTTCCTCGGCCACGGCGATATAGAGCGCCAGAAGCCATGGCGCCGTGGCGTTGATCGTCATCGACGTGTTCATCTGGTCAAGCGGGATATCGGCGAACAGCGCCCGCATGTCGCCCAGATGGCTGACCGGCACACCGACCTTGCCAACCTCGCCCCGCGCCAGTTCGTGGTCGCTGTCATAGCCGGTCTGGGTCGGCAGATCGAACGCCACCGACAGGCCGGTCTGGCCCCGCGCCAGATTCGCGCGGTAAAGGCTGTTCGACTTCGCGGCGGTCGAGTGACCGGCGTAGGTGCGGAACAGCCAGGGTTTTTCGCGGTCACTCATCGGGGCCTCGGGCTTGGTGCGAAATAAAGTTGCGTCCCGGATTTGATAGGGGACATTTCATGTCGATGTCAATTCGCTGCGTTGCGGCATGTGCGGGGAACCGGCCTTGCCGCCCAAAAACCGCCCCTTTTGTTGGCGACGGTCGCCGCGCCTGTGGGCCGAAGCCCCCGGTGATTTTGCAAGAGGATGAGATGACGTCACGATTTTCGCGCGCTTTGGTCGCGCTGGCCCTTGTTCCGACCTTTGCGGCCACAGCCGCCATGGCGAACCATATGAAGGTCGATATTCACAATACCACGGGCTATTCCATCGTCCATTTCTACAGCACCAACTCCGGCTCAAGCCGCTGGGGCCACGACATTCTGGGCGACGGCTACCTGCCGGACGGGAATTACGTGACGATGAATTTCGACAATGCGCAGGGCTATTGCGAGTTCGACTTCCGCGCCGAGTTCGAGGATGGCAGCGTCCTGCAGCGCAGCAATGTCAACGTCTGCGACATCACGGACTATTATTACGAACCCTGAGCGGCGCCGGGGCTGCAAGCAGTCCTTTCCCGCGCCGGTGAAATCTGGAAAGCTGGCGCGGGACGAGGACGGCGAGGGGCGCGATGGATCTGGTCGTGAAGCTGGCGCTCTGGGCGCATTTTCTGGCGATGGCGGTCGGCGGGGCGGCGACCTTCGGCGGGCCGGTGGTCGCGGGGCGCATGGCCGGCGCCGTGCCCGAGGCGCGCGCCGCGCTTGGCGCCGTCATCGCGACGCTGGCGGGGCTTGGCCGCAAGGCGCTGGGCACGCTGATCGTCTCGGGCGCGGTTCTGGTCTGGGCGCGCTACCGTCCGGGCGAACTTCCCGAGACTTTCCGGGTCAAGATGATCCTTGTGGTGATTTTCACCGGTCTGGTGATCTACAGTGTCGCGAACCGCAGACGGGCGATGGCGGGCGATGTCGCTGCGGCCACAAGGGCGCCGCTTCTTGGCAAGATCGGCATGGGGCTTTTCGGTCTTATCGTTCTTCTTGCCGTCCTCACATTCCTCTGAAGGCGCCCGCGAAGGAAGCCCGATGTTCCGCACCGTCGAACTGCCGCTCTGGCTCTTCCTGCTGATCATCGTCTTTGCGACGGTCGCCTTCTTTTCCAACTTCCTCTTTCCGTCGGTGCGCTGGTTCTTTCGTCGCCGGATGGAGGGGCTGGTTGCCAGGCTGAACGCCCGGCTTGACCGGCCGATCCAGCCCTTCAAGCTGGCCGAGCGGCATGACATGATCATCCGGCTGGCCCATGACCCCAAGGTCTATGAGGCGATCAGCGACGAAGCCCGCGCGACCGGCGAGCCCGAGACCGTGGTGCTGGAACGGGCGCGCTGGTACGCGCGCGAGATCGTGCCACGCTTTTCGGCGCGGTTCTATTTCACCTACGGCATCCGGCTGGCAAAATGGTTCGCCCGGCTGATCTACCGGGTGCATCTGGACGACCGGAACCTGACGCCGATCGACCATGCCGACACTGTGGTTTTCGTGATGAACCACCGGTCGAACATGGATTACGTGCTGGTGACCTATCTGGCGGCCAAACGCTCGGCCCTGTCCTATGCGGTCGGTGAATGGGCGCGGGTCTGGCCGCTGTCGGCGCTGATCCGGTCGATGGGCGCCTATTTCATCCGCCGCCGGTCCGACCGGCCGCTCTATCGACGGGTCCTGTCGCGCTATGTCCAGATGGCGACGGCCGAGGGCGTGACCCAGGCGATCTTCCCCGAGGGCGGCCTGTCGCTGGACGGGCGGACGGCGGCGCCAAAGCTGGGGATCCTGTCCTATATCGTCCAGGCGCCGCTGCCGCCCGGGCATGACGTGGTCTTTGTCCCCGTGGCGCTGAACTATGACCGCATCGTCGAGGATCGGGTGCTGATCGACGCCCATGCCGAGGGCACCCGCCGGTTCCGCGCGCCGGGCCTGTCGATCGTCGCCTTCATCGCCCGGCATCTCTGGCGGGCGCTTCTTGGCCGGTTCCGGGGCTTCGGCGATGCCGTCGTGCGTTTCGGCGCGCCGATCCCCCTGTCGCGCTTCACCGAAGGGACCGAGGCTGAACGGACGGCCCATCTGGCGCAGGCGCTGATGGACGAGATCACCCGCAACATTCCGGTCCTGTCGGTCCCCCTGGTCTCGGCCGCCTGGGGCGAGGGGGGCACGGCCGACCGCGCCGGACTGGTGGCGCGGTCCGAGGCGCTGGCGGCGCGGCTTCGCGCGGCGGGGGCCGAGATTTTCCTGCCCGAGGGCGGGGTCCCGGCGGCGGTCGACCGGACGATCAGCATTTTCCTGCTGCGCCGGATGGTTGACAGGACCGGCGAGACCTTTGCCCTGCGCGACCACAGCCGCCCGATCCTGGCCTTCTATGCGGCCTCGATCCTGCAGCTTTTGGATGCAGATGCAGCGACGGTTCCCGCCGATTCCACCGAATCCGTGTCAGTTTCGAAACGTAGACGACATAAAATTACAAACTGACAGCGCTTCATATTGCAATATTGCGTTTGCGTTTGTATTTCATCCAAAAGGCCCGCATTGATTCTGCATCGCGGCATTATGGATGGAGACGGACATGGCGCTTGACAGCAAGACCGGCATCGCCCCCTACGAGGCCCCGGTGAAGGATCTCTACGAGATCGGCGAAATGCCCCCCCTCGGCCATGTCCCGGCGAAAATGTACGCCTGGGCCATCCGTCAGGACCGCCACGGCGAACCCGACAGCGCCATGCAGGTCGAGGTGGTCGATACATGGAAGCTCGACAGCACCGAAGTTCTGGTGCTGGTGATGGCGGCGGGCGTCAATTACAACGGCGTCTGGGCCTGCCTCGGCGTGCCGGTCAGCCCCTTTGACGGCCACAAGCAACCCTATCACATCGCCGGTTCCGACGCGGCGGGCATCGTCTGGGCCGTCGGCTACAAGGTCAAACGCTGGAAGGTCGGGGACGAGGTCGTCGTCCAT